>CAXTVD010000146.1:3444-9720 GCA_964247575.1 uncultured Lichenihabitans sp. | reverse complement strand
GCAGAAGGCCTGTCCCGATGTCGACCTGCGGTTCCAACTCATCTCGGGCGCCTTGAAGGGACCGGTCGATACCGTCGACCTCGGCATGAGATTCGTCGGCACCGGCGAGGTCGATCTCGACCTCTCGTTCTTCGCCAACGAGGTAATCGTTCCGGTCTGCAGCCCTGCCTACCTTGAGCGACGGAACGTGACGGACGCGGAGACCTACATCCACTTCGTCGGTGGCAGTGTCGATTGGATCGAGCGGCTCCGGCCCCCGCCCGCTGGCCCTGGTGCCCATTACGATCTCCTGCACGTCGCGGATTATGCGGTGGTGCTGCAGGCGGCCCTGCTCGGCCAGGGGATCGCCCTAGGCTGGATCAATGTAGCCTCCCACTGGCTAAAAACCGGCGCCCTGGTTCCGGTCGGGGCACTGATGACCACGTCGCGTCGCTGCTACCTGGCCTCCCTGAAAAGCCGGCCTCTACGCGGGGCCGCGTCGTCCGTCCGCGATTGGCTGCTAAGCGAGATGCGGCAGGATCTCGATGATATCGACAGTCGGCACCCCGACCTGCGGATAAAGCAGGCCAGCCTCTGACCGCCAAACGACAGCGCCCATCGGCCGGACGTGGGCCTTGTCGGAGGAAGCCGGCCCGCCCCCGGCATGACATCACGTCATGCCCTTCGGCATCTTTTTGGTCATTGTCCGCCGCGTCGGCTTCTGCGTACCTTTCGTGACGCCAGGGAGGCCATGACCTCACCAGCCGCAATCGGCGACCGGGGTTGGCACGAACCATTTCAATTCAGCACCGATGAGTGCGACGCATTTCGATCGTGCCTCGTGCCGCGACGCGCCGTCGATCGACGACCCGTGACGAGCCCGCCGCGGCGGGATTGCGAGGAGCCCAGGATCAGCAATGCCTGCGTCGCGAAACGAGAGCCAGCCAGGAACGTCGGAGGCGACCGCCGCCTCCGAGGACAGCGTCGGCGTATCGGTCCGCGGCGTGAACCTCGACTACGGCGCTTTCCGGGCTCTCCACGACATCACTCTGGAGATCGCGCCGGGCGAGTTCATGTCGCTGCTCGGCCCCTCGGGGTCGGGCAAGAGCTCACTGCTCGGCAGCCTCGGCGGCTTCGGGGCGCCGTCGTCGGGCAGCATCTGGTTCGGCAACGCGGACGTCACCTTCACGCCGCCGCACCGGCGGGGCATCGGCATGGTGTTCCAGAACTACGCCCTGTTCCCGCATATGAGCGTGGGGGAGAACGTGGCCTTTCCGCTGCGGGCCCGCCGCATCCCCAAGCCGGAGTGGCAGGCCGACGTCCGCCGGGCGCTCGACCTCGTCGAACTCGGCGGCTTCGAGGATCGCGGCATCGGGCAATTGTCGGGTGGCCAGCGCCAGCGCGTCGCGCTCGCCCGCGCCATCGTGTTCCGCCCGAAGCTCGTGCTGATGGACGAGCCCCTGTCGGCGCTCGACAAGCAGTTGCGGGAGACCATGCAGATCGAGCTGCGCGCCCTGCATCGGCGGCTCGGCGCCACCATCGTCTATGTAACGCACGACCAGCGCGAAGCGCTCACGATGAGCGACCGCATCGCCATCCTGCGGGCGGGGCGCCTGGTCCAGGTCGACACGCCCGAACGGCTCTACGAGAACCCCGGCAGCCGCTTCGTCGCGAGCTTCATCGGCGAGGCCACGCTCGTGCCGGTCGAGCGGGCCGGGCCGGACAGGGTCGCAATCGGCCTAGCGGTGCTGCGATCGAGCCGTCCGGTCCCACCCCAGGGGCCCCTGCTGATCGCGCTGCAGACCGAGAAGCTGGTGGTCGAGAGCGCGGGCGCCGAGGCCGGCGACAATCACCTGACCGGGACCGTGACCGACCTCGTCTACCAGGGCGAGAGCCTGCGCGTCTTCGTGCGCCTCGCCGCCGGCCCGGAGATCAGCTTTCGCCAGCCCAGCCACCACGCCGGGCGTAGCCAGCTTCCGGACCGCGGCGGAACGATCGTCCTCGCGCTTCATCCCTCGGACACCATCGTGGTGTCGGCCGAGGATCCGTGACCCTTCAACACGCCAGCAACAGGATACAGCCGCCCATGTCGCTTCGAGACTTCAAGCTCCTCACCTTCGATGTGGTCGGCACGCTGATCGACTTCGAAAAAGGGGTGATGGACTATCTACGCAAGGCGTCGGGTCGATCGCCGTCGGAACTGAGTGATGCGGCGATCTACAAGGTCTATCTGGCTGGTCGGGAGCGGAACTACCTGCGCTCGAGCGAGGTGTTCCGCGACGTCTACCGTTACCTGGCCGGAGAGCTCGGCTTCCCCGCCGACGACGCCCACGCGGAGGGCTTCCAGACGGCCGTGTTGCAATGGCCGGCCTTCGCGGATTCGGCCGAGGCGCTGCGGCGCCTGCGGCGTCACTATCGGCTGGTCGCCATGACCAATGCGGACCGCGTGGCCCTGTCCTGCTACGCCCACACGCTCGGCGACCCCTTCGACGACACGGTCTGCTTCGACGACACCGGCGTCGCCAAGCCCGACCCGACCTTCTTCGCCTATAACCGCGGCCGGCAGTCGGCGCTTGGCTACAAGCAGCGTGACATCCTGCATGTGGCACAGAGCCAGCACCACGATATCGGTATCGCGCGGCAGCTCGGCTACACGGTGTGCTGGATCGAGCGGCGGCAGGGTCTCGAGGGCTGGGGCGGCACGCCTGAGCCAAAGACTGTCACCAAGCCCGACTATCACTTCGCGACGCTTGCGGAACTGGCCGATGCGGTCGAGGCCGTCTTCGGCGAGCGGGCGGGGCGCGCCGCGTGATCCAGGAGGTCCGCCCCGAACCCCCGATAGCCTCGCTCTGGGCGGCAACCGCGGTGCCGGCCAGATCCTTCGCGCCGCTAGCTGGCGACGTGCAGGCGGACGTGGTGATCGTCGGCGGCGGCTATACCGGCCTGTCGGCGGCCCTTCACATGGCCGACGAGGGGCTCGCGCCGATCGTGCTCGAAGCGAATTCGCTGGGGTGGGGGGCGAGCGGCCGCAATGGTGGGTTGGTGTCTGCGAAGTTCCGTCTGTCCTTCGCGGACGCGGCCGCCGACCATGGCCTGGAGGTCGCGCGTCGCATGTACGCGATTGCCCACGAGGCCGTTGATCTCACCGAGGAACTGGTCGACCGCCATGGCATCGGAGCGGCGAATTACCGGCGGGTCGGCTCGGTCAAGGGCGCCCACACCGGCACGGCCCTCGCCGGCGCCCTCGCCGACATGGCATGGATGCGCACCGAAATGGGCGACCGCTCGGTCTCGGCGCTGTCGCGGGACGAGGTGGCCCGCGAGACGGGATCCGAGGGGTTTGCCGGAGGCGTGCTGTCGCCGCATGCGGGCGCGATCCACCCGCTGAACTATCTGCGCGGGCTGGCGGGCGCCGCGGTCGACCGGGGCATCGCGTTGCACGAAGCGACACCCGCCCTGCGCATCCGCCACGACGGCGACGGCGTCGTCGTCGAGACGCCTCGCGGCACAGTGCGGGCCAGGACCGTCGTCCTCGCCACCAACGGCTATTCCGACCGGACAGCCGCCAGCGCGGCCCTGCGCCAGAAGATCATACCCTTCCGCAGCGCCATGATCGCGACCGCCCCGCTGAGCGGCAATTTGGCCGCAGCCGTGATGCCCACCCGGCGCGTCTATGTCGAGACGCGGCGCATGATGCGGTGGTTTCGTATGGTCGACGATCGAGTGGTCTTCGGCGGCCGCGGCGCCTTCGGAAAAACCGACTCCGAGAGCGCCTTCAAGGCGTTGCGGACCGCCATGGTGCGGACCTTTCCGGCGCTGGCCGACACTGCCGTCGACTACCGCTGGTCGGGCCTCGTCGCCATGACGCTGGACGGTCTGCCGCACGTCGGCCGGGTCGACGACCGCGTCCTGTTCGCAGCCGGCTACAACGGCGCGGGCGTCGCGATGTCGACGCTGCTCGGCAAATATCTCGCCGCTCTCCTGCGCGGAGAGCATCTCGATCTGGCTCTGCTGGACGCTTCCCGCTTTCGGACCGTGCCCTTCTACCCGTTGCGGGAAGCCGGCATCCGCGTCGTGGCGGGCTGGTACCAGCTCATGGATTCCGTCGGACGGTGACGCCTCGACGGTGACGTTCATCAGGAGAGCGGAACAATGACACGACCGATACATTACTGGTTCGGCGCCTCGCTTTTGGCTCTCGCCGCATCAGCGGGCGGCGCGGCCGCGGCCGACGAGGTCGTCTTCGTGTCACAAGGGGGCGCCTATCAGGAGGCCCAGACCAAGGCGATCCTGGACCCCGCCGCCAAGAACCTCGGCATCACCGTCAACCAGGAGAGTAGCCCGGACGCCTGGCCGGTGATCAAGACCCAAGGCGCGACGGGCTCCCCGACCTGGGATGTGGTCGACACGCCTACCGAGGATTGCGTGCGCGGGGGTGATCAGGGGCTGATCGACAAGCTCGACTTCTCCAAGATCCCTAATGCGGCCAAGATGCCGGACGCCTACAAGACCTCCTATTCCGTCGCCTACGAATTCTATTCCAGCGTTCTCGCCTACAACAAGAAGAAGTTCGGCGATCACCCGCCGCAGAGCTGGGCGGATTTTTGGGACGTCAAGGCCTTCCCCGGTACCCGCGCGCTCCGCAACCACCCGCTCGCCACCCTCGAGGCGGCGCTGATGGCCGACGGCGTCGCGCCCGACAAGCTCTACCCACTCGACGTCGACCGCGCCTTCCGGAAGCTCGACCAGATCAAGCCCGCCATCACGGTATGGTGGACGTCGGGCGGCCAGTCCGCACAGATGCTCCATGACGGCGAGGTCGACATGGAAATGACCTGGAACGGGCGGGTCACCTCGGTTCAGAAGGACAATCCGGACATCGGCTTCACCTTCAACCAGGGCATGCTGCAGAATACCAGCCTCTGCATCCTGAAGAACGCGCCCCACATGGCAACGGCCGTGCGCTTCCTCAACGAGGCGATCGATCCGAAACTGCAGGCGCACTTGCCGCTCGAAATCAACTACGGGCCGGGCAATCCCGAGGCCTTCAAGACGGGCATTATTCCGAACGCATTGGCCAGCACTCTGCCGAGCTCGCCCGAGAATGCGGCCAAGCAGGCGCTGATCTCCTCTGCCTGGTGGACGTCGGCCGCCGGCGAGGCCGCGCTGAAGCGCTGGGCCGACTTCGTCCAGAAATGATGGCGATCACGCCATCCGACGAAAGCTCCCGCCGGCTCTACGAGCGGCGGGAGCACCTAGTGCCGTGGCTGCTGCTCGCGCCGGCGCTGCTGCTCGTCTGCGTGCTGCTGCTGGCGCCGCTGCTCTGGCTCGCTGGCCAGTCGGTGTGGGACAACGGCTTCACTTTCGAGAACTACCGTCGGCTGGTGGTGGAACCAATCTACTGGCGGACGTTCGCCCTCACCTTTCGACTAAGCCTCGAAGTTTCGGTCGCGACGCTCCTTCTCGGCTATCCCGTCGCCTACGCGGCCGTGATGCTGCCGCGGCGCTGGGGCCTCGTCGTTCTCGGCCTCGTGGTGGTGCCCTTCTGGACCAGCATCCTGGTCCGGTCCTACGCCTGGCTGGTGCTGCTGCAGCGCACGGGCGTGGTGAACAAGCTGCTGCAGGCGCTCGGGTTGACGAATGCGCCGCTGATGCTGGTCAACAACGAGATCGGGACCACGATCGCGATGATCCACATCCTGCTGCCTTTCATGGTGCTGCCTCTGTTCGCCGCGATGGAGAAGATTCCGCTCGACCTCGTCCGGGCAGCAGCGAGCCTCGGCGGGACGCCGTTCTACGCCTTCCGCCGCATCTTCCTGCCGCTCTCGATGCCAGGCGTCGTGGCGGGGGCGGTGCTGGTCTTCGTGCTTTCGCTCGGCTTTTATGTCACGCCGGAGTTGCTCGGCGGCGGCCGCACCTTGCTGGTCTCCATGCTGATCAGCCGCAACATCCAGCTCTACGACCATTGGGGCGCGGCAAGCGCCATCAGCGTCGTGCTGCTCGGCACCGTGCTGGCGATCCTCGCGCTCGCGCGTCTGCTCGTGCCGTCGCTCCGGTCGATGGAGGGCTCATGAGACGGGTCCGCATCGGGACGCTCCTGCTGGGCGGCCTCGTCACGCTCGTCCTCCTGTTTCTTATCCTGCCAGTGCTGGTCATCGTGCCGATGTCGTTCTCCTCGGCACGTTTCCTGACTTTCCCGCCGCCTAACCTCTCGCTGCGCTGGTACGAAGCCTATCTCGGCTCGCCGCCCTGGCTGCAGGCGACCCGCATCAGCCCCGCGGCCGCGAGCGCGCCGGG
>CAXTVD010000146.1:0-3434 GCA_964247575.1 uncultured Lichenihabitans sp. | reverse complement strand
CTATGGGCTCAGCCACCTGCGGTCCCGGCGCGCCCGGGCCGCCGAACTCGTCCTGCTGATGCCGATCGTGACGCCGGTCGTCATCATCGCGGTCGGATTGTTCTTCGTCTACGCGCGGATCGGCCTGCTCGCGAGCCTGCCGGGGCTGATCCTCGCCAACACCATGCTGGGTATCCCGCTCGTCGTGACCACCGTGTCGGCTGGCCTGCGCAAGTTCGACAAGACACAGGAGATGGTGGCCCGCAGCCTCGGCATGAACCGCTTCCGTGCCTTCATGGCCGTCACAGCCCCGCAGATCCGGCCGAGCATCGTCACCGGCGTGCTCTTCGCCTTCATCTCGGCGCTCGATGAGACCGTGGTGGCGCTGTTCATCGCGGGCGGCAGCAACCAGACTTTGACCAAGAGGATGTTCGAGGCCCTTCGCGACGAGATCGACCCGACGATCGCCGCCATCTCGTCACTGTTGACCGGGGCGTCGCTCCTGATCGTCCTGTTCGGTGTCATAAGCCGTCGGGAGCCGAAGGTCCGGGCGCAGCGTCCATGATCGATTACCTCATCCTGGGCGGCGGCTCGGCCGGTTGCGTCCTCGCGGCGCGGCTGTCCGAAGACCCGCGCCTCACCATCATGCTCGTCGAGGCCGGGCGCGACCTGACATTGGAGACTATGCCGAAGGAGATCCGCAGCCGCTACCCCGGCCGGGCCTATCTCGACACGTCCAATATCTGGTCGGCCCTGCGCGCCACCATGGGCCGGCCGACCGGCAACCGCGAGGGACCGCGCGACCGGCGTTACGAACAGGCGCGCCTGCTCGGCGGCGGCTCGGCCATCAACGCGCTACTCGCAAACCGCGGTTCGCCGCGCGACTACGACGACTGGGGTGAACGCGGCGCCGAAGGATGGTCGTGGGAGGAGTGCCTCCCCTACTTCCTGAAGCTCGAGCGTGATTGCGATTTCACCGGGCCCCTGCACGGCCAGGATGGGCCCTTGCCGATCCGGCGGATCACCCCGGAGCGGATGTCGCCGTTCGTCACGCGCACGGCGGAGACGCTCGCCGCGATGGGGCACGTGAGGCGCGCCGACCAGAACGGTCCGTGGGAGACCGGGGTCTTCGCAGCCGCGGCCGTCATCAGCGACGCGGGCGAGCGGGTGCCAACCTCGGTGGGCTACCTCACGCCTGCAGTGCGCCGCCGGCCAAACCTTCAGATCGTCACCGGCCGGATCGTCGAGCGCATCCTCTTTGCAGGACGCCGCGCGACCGGCGCCGTGACAGGGCTAGCCAGCGGCGGAGGGGCCCAGGAGACGATCGAGGCCGCGCATGTGATCGTCTGCGCCGGCGCCATCCACAGCCCGGCGCTGCTGCAGCGTTCGGGCGTCGGGCCGGCGGCCGCCCTCGCTGCCCTGTCGATCCCCGTCGTGGCGGACCGACGCGGTGTCGGCCGGAACCTGATGGAACATCCCTCGATCGCCGTGTCGGCCTATCTCGGAAGCCGCGGTCGGGCGGCCGATTCCGGCGAGCACCACGAGCAGGCGATCCTGCGCTATTCGTCGGGCCTCGCCGGCACGCCGGAAGGCGACATGCATGGCGCGATCCTGTCGCGATCGGGCTGGCACGCGATCGGCCTGCGCCTCGGGAGTCTCTTCTTCTGGGTCAACAAATCCTATTCGACCGGCGAGGTTCGCCTCGCATCCGCCGATCCGCGCGCCGAGCCCATCGTCGATTTCAACATGCTGTCCGACTGGCGCGACCTCGAACGCCTGAAGGATGCGCTCCGTCTCGGTGCCGCCGTCCTCACCCACCCACGGATGACCGGCCTGGCCGAGGCCGCCTTTCCGGCCAGCTACACACCGCGCGTCGCCGGCATCGCGCGGCCTGGACTCGGGCGAGCCCTGCAGCGGGGCGCGCTGGCGGGACTGTTGGACGTGGCCGGGCCGTTGCGCCGCATCCTCGTCGACACCGTCGTGACGCAAGGCGTGCGGCTGGCCGACCTCCTCGCCGGCGACGACGCCTTAACCCGCTACGTCACGCAGAACGTCGGCGGCACGTGGCACCCCTCCGGCACGTGTCGTATGGGTGCGGCTAGGGATCCTTTGGCCGTCACGGATGGTGCCGGGCGCGTCTACGGCACCGACGACCTGCGAGTCTGTGATGCCTCACTGATGCCCGCAATCCCCTGCGCCAACACCAATGCCCCAACCATCATGATCGCAGAGAAGATCGCGGCAGCAATTCGCAGCCCGGCGGGATGATCGGCCATCGGGGCGGATGGACGTGTTTGGAATCCGGCTGGATCGGCCGGGTCTCAGATCACCAACCCGCGCGGCTCATGAGCGAAGCCGGCGTTCACCTTGCGAAGCAATCACACGGAGATCGTGGAACAGAGCGGGCACTTGTTACGAACTTCATCAAGCGCATCGTTCAAGCCGGACCGGTCTCGATAGAGCCATATGCGCGGCCTTAATGATCGCTTCTGCGTGAGCTTTTTCCGGGGATAGTACGACGACATCGGGTCGACTCCGGCTGTAAGCTGCCCACCGGTGAATTGGGGTGAAGGCCGGTCAGGCTTCTTTGGAGCACGGTCACTGTAGACGCAGACTCTCCCGTACCCGGAGTACCGGACGGAACCCGTTTCTGATGAGCACAATACCAGTCTGATCAAGTTCACTTCTGAGGGTGAACCAGCCTAGTTGCATTCGCTACCGCTACTTCGATCATGTCTGCTTCCTTCTCAGAACCTTGTGAATTGACTCTCTTCCTCGGCAGAGGCGACGATATCCGGAAGGAACGCCCGCTCGCTGGATGGGATGTAGGCTGCCGAGTATTCCGGCATCGTGAGCTTCGGCTCTTCGGGTAGGGCGATCAGCGCGCCGCTCTGCAGATCGCTGGCGAAGAGATCGGGGGGCAGCAGCCCCACGCCGAGCCCCTTGCGCACCAGCGAGGCGATGACGGCGAAGCTGTTGCACTGGCTGACCCGCTTGGGCTTCACCCCGGCGCTGTTGAACCAAGCCGTCATCGTGGTGTGGATGTCGGCGTCCTGCGGCAGCATGATGATGGGCAGGTCGGCGAGATGAGAGGGCGACAACTTGTCGTCGAGCCTCAGCAGGTCGGGATGCGCCATCCAGCGGACCGGACATCCGCCGAGCGGGGTCTTCACGACGCCAGGGACGCCGATCGCGCCGGGCACGAGGACGAGGTCGAGCCGCCTCCGGGCCAGGCGGTCGACGAGGCGCGAGGAGAGGTCGACATCGATGTCGACCCGGATGTTGGGATAGGCCTCGCCGATCCGGCGTAGCAGACGGTCGAGCCAGGTCAGGGCGATCAGTTCGACGACGCCGATCCTCAGGGTCCCGGCGACCGAGGCCTGGCCGATCGCGACGAGCTGCAGGGCCGCGATCTCCGCCAGGATGCGCTCGGCATTGGCCAGGCAAAGCCGCCC
>CAXTVD010000145.1:0-9745 GCA_964247575.1 uncultured Lichenihabitans sp. | reverse complement strand
GATCTGGGCCTCGGCCTCGGCCGGCAACCGGAGCTATACCTTCAACTACGAGGCCCTGAAAGCCGGAAACGAGGATTGCCAGGTCCGCTCGGACTGGCAGTTCCCGCTCTGCACCGGGGGCGAGCGCCTCAAGGATGCCGAGGGGCGAAAGGTCCATCCCACGCAGAAGCCCGAAGCCTTGCTCGGCCGAATCATCATGGCGGCCTCGCATGCGGGCGACGTGGTGCTCGACCCCTTCTTCGGCACGGGCACGACGGGCGCCGTCGCCAAAAGGCTCGGCCGGGCCTTCGTCGGCATCGAGCGGGATCCGGGTTACGCGGCCGCTGCCACGGCCCGCATCGCGGCGGTTGAGGCGGTGACACCGGGCGCCTTGCAGCAGGCCGGCTCGAAACGCGGCGAGGCCCGGGTGCCCTTCGCGAGCGTCGTGGAAGCTGGTCTCCTCGCCCCCGGGAGCACGCTGACCGATCCTTCCGGACGCCATACGGTCGTCGTCCGCCCCGATGGCGCGGTTGCGCTGGGCGCCATCGTCGGATCGATCCACAAAATGGGAGCGCTGGTCCAGGGGCTTCCCGCCTGCAACGGCTGGACCTTCTGGCACAGCCGGACCGCAACGGGCCTGCGGCCGATCGACGACTTCAGGGCGGTCCTGCGGGCGGCCACGCGCCAGGAGATCGAGCAGGACTGAGACGCTCTATCCAGCCTGGACGCGTGCGGCAGCGTGAGGTCTTGCCTTTTCCTTAATTGAAGCGGCGACGGAACGAGTCTCCCGTCCCGACGGTTCTTAAACGGTCAATGCCGTGAACCGAGGGGAGCACCGGGCCATGCTTCGTTGGGTGACACTTTCAGCTGTCCTGTGCGTCGCTTTTGCCTGTCTCGGGCTTGGCCAGGTCGTGCCGCTGGCGAGCGGCATGCAGAGCTTCTTCCTCGCGATGGCGGCGCTGTCCGGCACCGTTCTGATCAGTTCTTACGACGCTTACGAGACACAGGCACCGGATCGGGACGAGTAGCGTCCGCCGCGGCTCGCGCCAGGACGATGGCGTTCCGCATAAGGGTCGGTAGGGCTTCGCCGTCCAGGTCCAGCGCGTTCACCACCCAGCAGGACGCCTGCTCATCTTGCCCGAGCATCGAGGGCGTCCGCGCGACCCAGACGTCGAGAAACAGGGTGAAGTGAGTGAAGGTGTGGGTGACGCGTCCGGCGAAGGTCTGACCGGATTGGTTCTCGGCCGGCGGTGGCTCTGCGGCCACGGGGAGCCAGGCCGTTCCGGGCAATTCCACCATGCCGCCGAGCAGGCCGGTGGGTGGCCTCCGGCGGACGAGAACCGATCCGGTCTCGTCCAAAATGTAGTAAGCCGTTCCATGCCGGAGGGGCGAAGGCGGCTTCGTCCGCCGTCGCGGGAGATGGCCCTGCAAACCCTCCTTTCGCGCGCGGCAGAAGCTCGTGACCGGACAGATCGTGCAAGCGGGGCTCTTCGGCGTGCAGATCGTCGCCCCGAGGTCCATGACGGCCTGGGCGAAATCGCCGGCCCGGCCCGGCGGTGTGACCTCCGCCATTCTCTGCCGGATCAACGGTTTCACCTCTGCGGGCGGCCGGTCGATCGCATGGAGGCGCGCCATCACCCGCTCGACATTGCCATCGACGACGGTCGCATCGCGGCCGAAGGCGATCGCCGCGATCGCCGCGGCCGTGTAGGCCCCGACGCCCGGCAGCGAACGAAGGGCCGACTCCGTATCCGGAAAGCGGCCGCCGTGATCGCGCGCGACGCTGATCGCACCGGCATGCAGGTTCCGGGCCCGTGAGTAGTAGCCAAGCCCCGCCCAGGCGCGCATGACCTCCTCGACGGGCGCGGCGGCGAGCGCCGTCACCGTCGGCCAGCGTTCGAGAAAGCGGGCGAAATAGGGTTTGACGGCCTGCACGGTCGTCTGCTGCAGCATGATCTCGGACAACCAGACCGCGTAGGGGTCGGCTGCCTCGCCGGGCAGCGCCCGCCATGGCAGCCGGCGGCGGCTCCGGTCATACCAGTCGAGCAGGGCGCGGGTGATCGAGGGGGCCGGCACGGGGCTGGTTTGAGGCAAGGCAGATCGGGGCAGGGGCGGGAGGGACGGCACACGGCCGACGCCATCAAGCCCGCCGGGTGGCCGAAGTCCAGATGCACGACGCCGCGGGACGCGCTAGGGTCGGCGAATGAGCCACGGCCCTTCCCTCAAGCGCAAGCCCTGGTCGCAGCCGCTCGCGGATCTCGTCGCCCCCTGCCTGAAGCCGGTCGCGGCCCGCTACGGCTTCGACGAGGCCGATCTGCTGCTGTTCTGGCCCGATATCGTCGGCGCGCGGCTGGCCGAACGGTGCCAGCCGATCCGGCTGACCTGGCCGCCCAGAGCCGTGCGGGGTGGTGGCCGCGAGGCGGCGACCCTGATCGTGCGCGTGGAAGGCGCCTTTGCCATCGAGTTGCAGCATCAGGCCGCCGTGGTGGTGGAGCGGGTCAACGCCCATGTGGGTTGGCGTTGCGTCGAACGGCTCGCGCTGCGCCAGGCACCCCTGGTCGCGCGCCGCGCGTCGCGCCTGAGCGTGCCCCCGCCGGAGGAGACCGCCATCCGCCAGGCGGAGTCCGAAACGGCCAGCATCGCAGACGAGGCGCTGCGCGACGCCCTGACCCGCCTCGGCAGCCGGGTCTTCAGCCGGCCGCGCCAGACTTGAAGTAGCCGCCTTCGCGTGGAATATCGACACCACTCGCTCTGCTGCTGAAGAGACACGCTCCATGGTTTTTCGTTCCCTGACCCGTCGTGAGGTGCTTCACGGCCTGGCGCTCGTCGGTCTGACGGCGGCCGTGTCCTCGCCCGCCTGGGCGGCAACTGAAGGCCAGAGCTATCCGATCGATCAGCTGACGGGGCCCGAGCCGCTGCCGGACGTGTGGCTGGGCGCGGACGGCGCGCCGGTCACGATGATCGAATATGCGTCGATGACCTGCACGCACTGCGCCGCGTTCCACGAGGAAACCTACCCGGTGCTGAAGAGCAAATACATCGACACGGGCAAGGTGCGCTTCGTCCTGCGCGAGTTCCCGCTCGATCCGCTGGCCGCGGCCGGCTTCATGCTCGCCCGCTGCGCCGGGACCGACAAGCGCAACGCCCTCGTCGACCTTCTCTTCACGCAACAGAAGAACTGGGCTTTCGTCGAAAAGCCGGTTGAAGCCCTGGCCGGCACGGTCAAGCAGGCCGGGATCTCGCAGGCCGACTTCGAGACCTGCCTCAAGGACCAGAAGCTCTACGACCAGATCAACACGGAGCGCGATCAGGCCTCGACCAAGTTCGGCGTCAACGCCACGCCCACCTTCTTCATCAATGGGAAGAAGGTGTCGGGCGAGTTGTCGCCCGACGACCTCGACAAGACGTTGCAGCCGCTGCTCGCGAAAGGCTGAACCGTCGGGCCGGTTGCGCGCGGAGGAAACGGGTATGGCCAAGGTGGCTCACACCATGATCCGGGTGCTCGACGAGCGCCGCTCCGTGGCCTTCTACAAGGCCGCCTTCGCGCTCGACGTGGCCGGCCGCTACGCCTTCGACGGCTTCACACTGGTCTACCTCAGCAATGCCGCCAGCGAGATGGAGCTGGAACTCACCGTCAACGCCAGCCGCACCACCCCTTATGCTCATGGCGACGGCTACGGCCACATGGCCGTCGTCGTGGACGACATCGCCGCCGAGCATGCTAGCCTCACGAGCGCCGGACTGGAGCCCAAGCCGATCGTGGAGTTCCTCCGCGAAGGGGCGCTCTTCGCCCGCTTCTTCTTCATCGAGGACCCGGACGGCTACAAGATCGAGGTCCTTCAGAAGACCGGCCGCTTCAGGTGACGCTCCGGACGGACGGCGCCCTGGACGGCCCCGCCGACGGGTCGCCCGTTCTGCCCGACCTTTCGGCCGTGCTTGCCGGGACCGACTGCGGGTCGAGCCGCGCGTTTGCCCGGTTGCGGTTCTGGACGATGCTGGCGGTCTGCGCGGGCGCTGGCGCCCTTTATGGTGCGATCAGCCCAACTGGACGCCCGGGAAACGGCCTCGTCTACGGGTTCTGCCTGGGCGGGGCGGTCATGCTCTACGAACAGGGGGTGATCGCGCCGCGGCTGCGCGAGCGGCTCCGCCGGCTGCCGCTCGTCGCCGGGGTGATCGGCACGGAGATCGCCTATATCGTCATGATCTCGATCGGCACCGTGGTCGCCGGGTCGCTGCTCAAGCTGACGGGCGTGACCGCCGCGGAGTGGCGCGACGCCGTCGTCCCGACGCCTATCGTCCTGCTCTACTCGCTGCTGGTCTCCGGCATGGTAATCAGCGTCGACCGCATGCGGGCCCTCATCGGCGCGGAGGTCTTCCGCAACCTCCTGCTCGGGCGCTATCACGTGCCCGTCGAGGAGGAGCGCATCTTCCTGTTCATCGACCTGATCGGCTCGACCAGCTATGCCCAGCGGCATGGCGACGTGCGCGCCCAGGCGTTTCTCGGCGCGATCTTCGCCGCCTTGGCCGAGCCGGTGCGACGCTGCCGGGGATCGATCGACGACTACGTCGGCGACATGGCGCTCGTGACGTGGCCGCTCGCGGTCGGGACAACCGACGCGCGCTGCGTGCTCTGCGTGTTCGCGTTCCTGGAGGCGGTCGCCCGCGAGGCCGACCGCTGGGCGCGTGAGTTCGGGCAGGTCCCGCAGTTCAGGGCCGCCCTGCATGGCGGGCGGGTCGTCACGGCCGAGGTCGGGATCGACCGGCACAAGATCGCCTATTTCGGCGATGTCGTGAACACGACGGGGCGGCTCGAGGGGCTGTGCCGCACGCTGGACACGCCCGTCCTCATCTCATCCGAGCTTCTCGACCGCATCCCGGCCCTGCCGCGCGGACTTCGCGCGACCGATCTGGGGGCCCACGCCGTCAAGGGCCGCGGCGAGACGCTTTCCGTATTCGGGCTGGACACGGCGGTGCGACCACGACAGACCCGGCACAGCAGTGTGCCCGGCCGTGCGCCGGAAGGCGTCCCGGACACAGCCGGCGCATGAGCGGCAGCGACGACCTCGCCCGTCGCATCGACCAGGGCCGCGGCTCCGCGCCTGCCGACCTCGTCATCCGGAATGGCCGCGTCCTCGACCTGATCACCGGGCGGCTGGTCGCCTCCGATGTCGCGATCTGCGGCGACACCATCGTCGGCACCATGGAACGCTATTCTGGCACACGCGAGATCGATGCGACGGGGCAGGTGATCGTGCCCGGCTTCATCGACACGCACTGCCACGTTGAGTCCTCGCTGATCGGGCCTGCGGAGTTCGACCGCTGCGTGCTGCCGCGCGGCGTGACCACCGCTATCTGCGACCCGCACGAGATCGCCAACGTGCTGGGCGTCCCCGGCCTGCGCTATTTCCTGGACGCCTCCGGGACGACCGCGATGGACCTGCGGGTCAACCTGTCCTCCTGCGTGCCTGCGACCGCTCTCGAGACCTCGGGCGCGCGGATCGAAATCGAAGATCTCCTGCCGCTCGCGGGCCATCCGGCCGTGATCGGCCTCGCCGAGTTCATGAACTTTCCGGGCGTCCTCGCCAAGGATCCAGCCTGCCTCGCCAAGCTCGCAGGATTCGCCGGCCGCCACATCGACGGCCACGCGCCACTGCTCCGCGGCCGCGATCTCAACGCCTATCTGTCGACCGGAATCCGGACCGACCACGAATGCACGACGGAGGCCGAAGCCCTCGAGAAACTCGGCAAGGGCATGACGGTCCTGATCCGCGAAGGGTCGGTCTCGAAGGACCTGCATGCATTGCACGGCCTGATCACCGAGGCGCTGTCCCCCTCCATCGCCTTCTGCACGGACGACCGCAACCCGCTCGATATCGCCGAGGCCGGTCACATCGATGGCATGATCCGCGAGGCGATCCGGCTCGGCGCCACGCCGCTGGCCGCCTACCGGACGGCGAGCCATTCGGCGGCCCGCGCTTTCGGACTGCGCGACCGTGGGCTCGTGGCGCCGGGCTACCGGGCCGACCTCGTGCTGCTCGACGATCTCGACAGCTGCGCGGTCGGTCGCGTCCTGTCCGGCGGCCGGCTGGTCGACGACGCCGTTTTCGCGGGACGGCGGATCTTGGCCCCTATCGGGCGGGCGAGCGTCAAGGCCGCGCCGGTGACGGACGCCGACTTCGCCGCGCCGGGCGCAGGACCGTCGACCCGCGTCATCGGGGTAGTGCCCGGCAAGATCATCACGCTCTCCATCCCGATGACCTTGCCGTTCCGCCACGGGGCCCGGCAGGTCGATCGGCACCAGGACGCGGTGAAGGTGGCCGTGGTCGCGCGGCACGGCGTCAATCGCAACATCGGGGTGGCCTTCGTGCACGGCTTCGGCATGCAACGGGGCGCCATCGCCTCCTCCGTCGGTCACGACAGCCATAATCTATGCGTGGTGGGCGCCAGCGAGGCCGACATGGCGGTGGCGGTCAATCACCTCATCACCATCGAAGGCGGCTTCGCGGTCGCCTGCGACGGCGCGGTGACCGCCGACCTGCCCCTGCCGATGGCCGGCCTGATGAGCCTGCGCTCCTTCGAGGACGTCCATGCCGCCCTGATCCCGCTACGCAAGGCGGCCCAGGCCCTGGGCGTCACCCTTCCCGAGCCCTTCCTCCAGGTCGCCTTCCTGCCACTGCCCGTGATCCCGCATCTGAAGATCACGGATAGGGGTCTGGTCGATGTGGACCGTTTCGAACTCGTCCGCGACTGATCGTCAGCGGCCGGGAAGCCGGCCGTCGGGCGTGTAGTGGTCGACGGCGGTGGGAAGCTCGCGCGACAGCCGGGCCAGCAGCTCGTCCCGGGACAGGCCGGTCTGCTGCGCCAGGGTCGCCAGCGTGTCCTGACCGATGGCCTGTTCGAGCTGGTGGGGCGCGACCGGCTGGTTGGGGCCGCGAGCGACCCAGGACTGGGCGGTCTGGCCGTGACCCGCCTCCGTGAAGCGGTCCACGAGAGCGCCAAGCCCGCCCCCGAGGAACGATCCCGGATCGTGGCCGGCGAACTGGCCGAGCACCCCGCCGAGGCCGCCGGCTTGCCCCGCGCCTGCTGGCGTCGGCGCACCGGCCGGCGGAGCCGCCCCGCTGGGGCCGGCCCCGCCAAGCAGCGCGGCCAGCTTGTCCCTGTTCTGGTAACCCGCGATCGCGAGCAGCCCGAGCAGCGCCGTCATTGAGGGAAAGGCATTGTCGCTCATCGCGTCCTCCTGCCGAAACGTACCGATGACAATCGGTGGCGTGATCGGGCGGTTCCGCCCAACCTTGGCGGGCGGTCGCCTCGCTTCCGCGCTGAAGGCGGGGTGGTGCCTATTCGGCGGCGGCCGCGGCCAGCTTCTCGGCCTCGGCCGCGCGCTCCTGGGCCTTCTTCTTTGGCTTGGCCTTTTCCGGATTGTTGCGTACGGGCGCTTCCCCGACTCCGATGGAGGCGAGCAGCTTGAGCACCCGGTCGGTCGGCTGGGCGCCCTTGGCCATCCAGTTCTGCGCCTTCTCGCCGTTCAGGGTCAGCCGGGTCGCGTCGTCCTTGGCCTTCAGGGGATCGAAGGTGCCGAGGTTCTCGATGAAGCGGCCGTCGCGCGGCGCGCGGGCATCGGCCACCACGATGCGGTAGACCGGGCGCTTCTTGGCGCCCCAGCGCGACAGGCGGATCTTGAGGGACATGGTTCAGTTCCTTTCCGAGGAGGGTTTGGTGGTGGAGCGTTGGACAAGGCTGTCGATGGCGGCCATGGGGTTCTCGCTCAGTCCGGTCGAGGCATAGATCTCGACATCGACCGAGCCGTCCTGCAGCACATCGATTTCCCAGTATTCGCCCGGCTTGTTGACCAGGAGCGAAACGGCATCGTCGCGATAGACCGACGAGGTATAGCGGAGGTCGGCGGCGTCCAGCCGCTCGCGGATGTCGGCGAAGACGCTCAGCATCCTGGATCGTGGATCGCCGCTCATTTCTTGCGTCCCCCGAACGGGTTGAAGCCGCCCCCGCCCAGGCCCGGCAGCTTGGCGCCGCCGAGGCCCGGCAGGCTCGGCAGCTTGCCGGCCCCGAGACCCGGCGGCATCGGGGGCAGGCCGCTACCCGCGCCGCCGCCCATCTGCTTCTGCATGGCTTCGAGCTGCTGGAGCTGTTCGGGGCTCGGCGGGGCCATGCCGGCGAGCGGGTTGCCGCCGCCCATGCCGAACATGGACGCCATCTTGCCCATCGCGCCGCGCTTGCCGCCCGCCCCGCCGAGCGCCTTCATCATATCGGCCATCTGGCGGTGCTGCTTGAGCAGCCGGTTGACGTCCTCGACCTTCATGCCCGAGCCGGCGGCGATGCGCTTCTTGCGCGAGGCCTTGAGCACGTCGGGATTGCGGCGCTCGGACGCCGTCATGGACGAGATGATCGCGCGTTGCCGCTTGATCATCTTCTCGTCGATGTTGGCGTTAGCCATCTGCTCCTTGATCTTCCCCATCCCGGGCAGCATGCCCATGATGCCGCCCATGCCGCCGAGCTTCTCGACCTGGGCGAGCTGGTCGCTCAGATCCTGCAGGTCGAACTTGCCCTTGCGCATCTTGTCGGCGACGCGCATCGCCTGCTCGGCATCGATCGACTGGGCCGCCTTCTCGACGAGCGAGACGATGTCGCCCATGCCGAGGATGCGATCGGCGATGCGGGACGGGTGGAAGTCCTCCAGCGCGTCCATCTTCTCGCCGGTGCCGAGCAGCTTGATCGGCTTGCCGGTGACGGCGCGCATCGAGAGCGCCGCGCCGCCGCGCCCGTCGCCGTCGACGCGGGTGAGCACGATGCCGGTGATCTCCACCCGCTCGTTGAAGGAGCGGGCGAGATTGACCGCGTCCTGGCCGGTCAGGCTGTCCGCGACGAGCAGGATCTCGTGCGGCCGGCTGGCGGATTTGATCTCCGCCATCTCCGCCATCAGCGCCTCGTCGATATGCGTGCGTCCCGCCGTGTCGAGCATCACGACGTCGTAGCCCTGCAGGCGCGCGGCCTCCTCGGCGCGCCGGGCGATCTGCACGGGGGTCTGGCCCGCCACGATCGGCAGCGTGTCGACGCCGACCTGCCGCCCGAGCACGGCGAGCTGCTCCTGCGCCGCGGGACGCTTGACGTCGAGCGAGGCCATCAGCACGCGGCGCTTGTCGCGCTCGGTCATGCGCTTGGCGATCTTGGCCGTGGTCGTCGTCTTGCCCGCGCCCTGCAGGCCGACCATCATGATGGCGACGGGAGCCGGGGCGTCGAGGCTGATCGGGTCGGCCTCCGCCCCGAGGGTCTCGACGAGCACGTCGTTGACGATCTTGATGACCATCTGGCCGGGCGTGACGGACTTGATCACGTTAGCGCCGACAGCCTGCGCGCGCACCTCGTCGATGAACGGGCGCACCACGTCGAGCGCCACGTCCGCCTCGAGCAGGGCGCGGCGCACCTCGCGCATGGCGGTGTTGACGTCGTTCTCGCTCAGCGACCCGCGACGGGTGAGCTGGTCGAAAATGCCGGTCAGCTTCTCCGAAAGACCTTCGAACATGCCGCGATCCCGTAGGTCCGTCGCCAGACAGAGGCACAACGCCGAACGCGCCCGGGGGCGCGACGCGCTGCCGGGCGGGCGCTGCGCCCTGGAGGCGAAGCGGAACAAGCCATCCCCATGAGGGATCCTGGTTGACTAGGGCCTCGCGGCAGTGCGGTCAAGGACCCGGGGGCGGCCCGCCCTGATCTTCGAGCCCGAACGCAACCGATCGCGTGCGAAGAGGCCAGA
>CAXTVD010000144.1:0-9791 GCA_964247575.1 uncultured Lichenihabitans sp. | reverse complement strand
ACCTGCATGTCGCCATTCTTCCCGCGTGAATTATGGCATGTATTCAAAGACGCAGGTCTAGTGGATGTCAGTCTCACTGTAAGCCCAGTGATAGCGTTCGATCCTCTGGCTGTCGGGAAGATGCTCGATGTCTCGGGTATCGTGCATAGCTTGGTCGACAAAGGTGAGTTAAGCGAGGCCGAGGCCGTCAAGTGGACGGCAGATCTGGCGGAACGGGGCCGGACCGGACGGTTCGTGGCTGGCTTGTCCATTGTGACAGCTGCCGGAACGAAGCCTTAATCCAAAGGTGGTCGAGTTGGTGAGCGATCATCACGCGTTCGACGTACCTTTGCATGGCACCCTCCGACGAGATCACCCGCGCTGCGCCGAGCCGACTCGGATTGGTTACGGCTTACGCAAGGGCACTCCGGGATGTCATCTATTTCAAATCGCCTGAATTGCACCGTTCGAGCTTCGATCGGGTCGCCGCGTCGGACTGGTCGGACCTACCTCCGGCGCAGCACTTCGACGTCGCTGGCGGTCATCTCGGTTTCCGTCATTACACAGCGGCGGGGAGCGCACAGGCTCTTGTGCTGATTCATGGGTCGGGATGCTTTGGCGACCTGATGCATGAAATGGCACTCCGAATTTGCCGTAGGAACGCTGCGCATGTGTATACGCTGGACATGCGAGGGCATGGTCTTTCAAGTGGCAAAAGAGGCCACGCGGTCACGGTCCCCAACCAAATGATCGGTGATATCGCGGCGTTCCTGGAGCATCTCCGCGCCAAGCTCGGTCATTCGTACATCACGCTCGGCGGCCATTCCGCAGGCGGCGGGTTGGTCTTAGCGTTTGCTCGCAGTTCTGAACAGCAGCTCGCCTCGTCCTATCTGTTTCTCGCACCATTCCTCGGACTCGGCTCGAAGGTAAACCGCCCTCATTTCGGCGGATGGGTGCGGCTGGAGTTGCTGAAATTCCAATTACTCACGCTCGCCAACCTGTTTGGCATCACCCGCTTCAATGAAGCGACGGTGGTGGGTTTCAATGTGGGCGCGGCTCGCGATCCGCGTTACGTGGCGAACTGGTCCTTTAACACCCTTCTTCAATACGGGCCTGGCCCCTGGCTCGAGGATTTGCCTCTTCTGTCGCGTGAGAAGCCGGTTCTTGTCCTCGCTGCAGCCGCGGACGAGTGCTTTGTACAGCCTCTCTACAAGGAAGCATTCCAGGTCATCGCGCCGCACGCGCAGCTTCCGGACGTTGGACTTGGCGGGCATTGGGACCTGTTGGTCGATCCGATCGCGATCCAGCTGATTATTGCTTGGCTTGCCGACCAGAGTGCGAGCCGCGATCGCGAGGTGCCTGCCGCGTACCCGGACCGCGCCGCTTGAGATGTCAGACAAGCCCAAGTCGCAATAGCGCAGCGCGCGCTCCATCAGCGCCTCATGGGTCAGCAGGGGCTTAATACCAACCTGCACTGATCAAAACCTGTGTGCCCACTCCCGCCTTCCGAGGCTCATGATCCTCCAAGGCTGGTCGGTGAGCTTGTTCCAGGCGTCGCAGCAGTGGCCGACCATATCCTCGTAGGAGGCGAACACCCGGTTCGACAGCCAGTTGTCGCATGGACTGTCCGACGTTTTCGACGGGTTCATTCGGGGGAGCGGGGCGGGAGCGGCAGGAAGGTGATGTTGGCGGGCACGATGAGCTTGGTCGAGCCATGCCAGCCGGCCTGACCGAGCAGGGCCAGCAGCGGGCGCCCTTGCGCCGCGTTCCCGGTCGCCTTCGCGACACGCCGCACAGCGGCAGCGTCGAAATCCGTGCGAAGCGTGATCGGGATATTCATGGCGGACACTCCTCTCCGCCCCATTGATTCAGCCTTCAGCCGGTTTGCATAGACCACGAGTCTCGCTCAGGGAGAGTTGGTATAAGCTCTTCCCACAGGGCGCTGCCCTCGAGCAGCGTGCCGGAAACGTTGGACCGCGGCAGCCCGAGCGACAGAGTGGCATCCATGTGGAAATGCGGATCGACGAACGGAGGTGAGACGAGGTGTCCATCGGCCTCAATCACCTCGCCGGCTTCCGCCTCGATGGCCGCTCCGACGGCCACGATCCGTCCGGCTGCGACCGCGGTGTCCATGCCGGTGCGCCCGTCGGCAAGGGACGCATTCTTCATTAAGAGATCCATCCCTGTGCTCTACCCGAGTGCAAGAGGCAACAAATCCCGATACTCACGCATGAAGTAGATCAGGCTGCTTGACGCCTCGCCGATCCTGAGGCCCACGACGCTGCAGATCATGATCGTGTGCGTGTTTAAGTCGATCGACTGGCTGATAATGCAGTCGAAGGAGGCCACGGCGCTCATCAATGCGGGCGCGCCCGTCTGAAGGCACGACCAATCGGCCAATCCGAACCGGCTCTCGATGTCCATCTTGCCGATGCCAGCGAACGCCGCCGAAAGGTCCTTGTGCTCTGGAGCCAGTATATTGACGCAGAGTACGCCATTGGCCCGCAATGGCGCGTTCTGCAGGCTATTCCGGTTCATGCAGACGAGAAGCGATGGGGGACGGTCGCTCAGGCTGCAGACCGAGGTTGCCGTGAAGCCAAGCCGCCCTGAGGTCCCATCTGATGTTATGACATTCACAGACGCTCCAAGTCTGGCCATGCCGTCTCGGAACATCTGAAGCGGCACCTCGGGGGCGTCCATGGCGGTCTCTCCTGGATGTTCCGAGCCTCGCCGGTGCGCTAGGAGCGACCGGCTTCGATCCCGTATCGGCCCGCGAAGGACCGTGCGACGTTCATGTCCGTCAGGGCCGGGATGATGCTCTCGGGATGCGGGAAGCCGTAATAGTAGGCGTCCGCCGCCCGCTCATCCCGTCCGGCCGTATCGACGACCATTTGCGCGGCTTCGGAGAGCGGCTCGAGGAAGAGTTTGGTCAACTCGCAGCCGCCACGCCCATAGCGTTCCCACATCATCCAATTGACTTCCGTCATCCAGATCTCGTCGAACGGCAGCTCGCCGCGGCGATCGACCTCCTCCGCGAGCAGCTTGGCGCTCCGGCTGGCGAAATTGCCGCCCTGCCCGCATACCGGGTCGAACGTGATCGCGGTGTCGCCGACGGGCATTACCAGGCCACCTGAAGGCAATCTGCCGAATGGGCGGCGGACCGTGGGCGGGAACCGTCCCGTGAGCCAGCCGAACCGGTCCTCGCTGACGTATTCGACGTCGTCGACCATGTCGTGTTCCCAGGGGGCGTATTCCCGGATGATGTCCCGGGCCTGAGCCGTCACCTCTTCCCCCGATTTGCAGGCCCCGAACCGATCCATCCCGCTGCCCGGCTTGGCCTCGAACAGGATCGCGTATGTGGGCCCGGCGGTCTTGTGGTTGTAGGGGACCCAGAAATACTCGCCGGAATCGGCGAAGAAGTCGAACTTGGTCGAGCTGTACGGCGTTCGATCCGAGAACCAGTTCCTCACATGCGCGCCCGACTTGCTGCGGACAATCGTCATGGCCAGGTTACGCTGGGGCTTGTCGTAGTAGCTGCGTCGGTCGTCGCGTGGGATCACGCGGCCAAGATCTGCTTTGCCGGCGGCGAGAACCGTGAGGTCGGCTTGGAGAGCGATCGCGTCCATCCGCTCGGGTGTGACGCTCTCGATCACGAGCTTGCCGCCGATGCCTTCGAAGTCCTCGAGCCAGCGGTGGATCCGGAGCCGTTGGTCGGTGGCGCCCCCCTTCCTGCCGTATTCCAGCCGACCCTTGAGGACGCTAGCCTGAGGATCACTGGCGTAGCGGGCGCTTTCCAGGAGGACCCCTTCGGCCGGGAACATGTTCTCCGACCAGAAGTCCATGCCAAGCTCACGCTCGATGTCGATGGCCTCGGCATAGAGGCATGCGGTGCCGGTCGGCGCCGATTGGTTGAGCCACTGGTCGGGCGTCTTGTCCGAATAGAGGGTGACGTCGAAGCCCTTCTTCACCAATGCATAGGCGAGGATGCATCCGGCTTGGCCTGAGCCCACGATCGCGATGTTTCTCATGTTTGCAGATCCTTCCTGGTTTGTTGACTGATGCGGCGCTCGCCTCAGCGGCGCGTCTCACGACTGAGACTGGCGACGAGGCGCTCGATGCCGGCTCGAAGCGAGATCGCCGGCGCGTAGCCGAGGTCCTCGCGCGCCGCCCCGATGCTCAGCAGGCCGAGCGTGACGTCCTCGGGGTCGGGGCCCGCATCGAGCACGATGTCGGCGCCTGGCAGCAGCTCGCGCACGAGGGCCGCGGCTTCGTCGATGTTCGGGTTCACCCCGCCGCTGATGTTATAGACGCGACGCTCCGGATCCCTTGCGTCGAGCGCGCCGACGATACCCTCCACGACGTCATCGACGTGGACCCACTGCCGCGGGAAGCCCTTGCCGAAAAGCAGGCGCGTCGGTTTGCCCGCGAGCGCGTTCTCCACCATAAGCCGCAGCACGCAGTTCGTCCTGCGACGTTCGCCATAGACCCCCGCGATCCGCAGGACGACGCCGTCGACGCCGTGCTCCTGCGTGTAGGAGAGGACGACGGCCTCACCGGCGACCTTGCTCGATGCGTAGCAGGTCCGGGCGAGGAGCGGATGATCCTCGTCTATGCCGTCGTGCGGCTGGTTGCCATAGACCGTCAGGGAGGAACAGAAGACGAGGCGGCAGGATCCACGGCGGGCCGCAGCCTGCCGGGCGACCTCCGCGACGTCGATCGTACCACCCACGTTGACGCGGAAGAGCATCGCCGGGTTGTCTCGCCCGAGCATCGGTCCGGAAACCCCGCCGCAATGAGCAATGGCATCGATCTCGAAGCGCGTGGCGAGCTCGTGAAGCCTGTGAACGTCGCCGATCTCGAGCTCGAAGGCCTTGTCCGTCACCGCTCGGACGTCTGAGACTGATCTGTCGACGGCCACGACGTCGCGTCCGGCGGATAGGAGGCGGCGGACGAGATCGAAGCCGATCAGTCCGTTCGCCCCGCTTACCATGATCGTTCGAGGTGGCATGGGCTGCTTCCGCTCTCTGCGTTCGCGTCAATTGTCGTCGGCGTGGAGCAACCTACGACGGATCGAAGTTCCAGCTGCCATGCCGGCTCCGATTCTTGGCCGTGCGGACGCCCAAGATGATGAGTGCCAGGACCGTCACCAGGTACGGCAGGATCTGCAGCAGTTGCGGCGCGATGCCCGTCAGATCCGGCAGCCTGATGGAAAGGGCTGTCGACAGTCCGAACAGGATCGCGACGACCGCGGTCGCATAGGGTTTTCCCTTGGCGAAGATGCTGGCGGCGACCGCGAGCAGCCCGCGGTCGTTCGTCATCTGCTTGGCGAAGAGGGAGACGTAGACCAAGGACAAGTAGGCGCCGGCGAGACCGCAGAAGAGGCCCGATGCCAGCATCGTCTGCACCTTGATGAGGTCGACGTTCACGCCGGCGGCCGCTGCGGCTGCTTCGGCCTCGCCGACGATCCGCACGCGAAGGCCCCACTGGGTCCGGTAGAGGAGGAAGGACACGATCGGGACCGTCGCGTAGGCCAGGTAGACGAGCAGCGTGTGGCCGCTCAGGACCGGGCCTATGAGGGGGATGCTGCCGACCACGGGAACGTCGATGGTGGGGAAGCGCGGGATGGCGCTCGAGGTGAAGATGCCCTGTTGGCCGAGCAGCCCCTCCAGGAGGAGGGCCGTCAGGCCGTAGGCGATGAAGTTGACCGCGATCCCTGCGATGAAGATGTGCGCGCGAAAACGTAGGTTGAAGGTCACGAGCAGGGCTGCCAGCGCCATCGAGCTGATGACGCCGGCGAGGATGCCGAGCGTGAGGCTGCCGGTCAGGTATGCCGTGACCACGGCCGCGAAGGCCGCGACGATCATGAATCCGTCCAGGGCGATGTTGAGGATTCCGGCCTTGAAGGTCAGCAGCCCGCCCATCGAGGCGAAGATGAGTGGCGTGGCGATGCGCACTGCCGAGAAGGTGAGGTCCTGGAGCATGGCTTATGCCTCCTGCTTCGCGGGTGGCTGGATGGCGATGGCGGGTTCGGAGGGGCGCTTCAGCAGCTTCCGTTTCCAGGTAAACTGCGCCGCCAGGACGAGGACCATCACGAATTGCAGGACTTCGACGAGGTACTTGCTCAATCCCGTCTCCATCTGCAGCACGGCGCTGCCCCCGTTCAGCATGCCGAAGAGGAACGAAGCTGCGATCACGCCAAGGGGATTGTCCTGCGCGAGCATCGCGACTGCGATGCCGTCGAAGCCGTAGCCAGGTGAGAAGTTGTCGTAGAAGGCCTTGTACACGCCAAGGACCTGCTCGGCCCCCGCGAGCCCCGCGACGCCCCCGCTGACGAGCATCACCGCGAGCGCGTTTCGTGAGACGTTGATGCCTCCGTAGTAGGCGAACCTGGGGTTAAGCCCGATCAGCTTCCACACGAAGCCTCGGATCGTGGTCGCGTTGAACGCCGCCATCACCAGGCAGGCCATCAGTCCGATGATGAGCCCGGCATTCAGCTGGGAGTACACCGTGAAGCTCGGCAGGATGGCGGTTTCCGCGACGTCCGGCAGCTTGTTGGTCGGGCCGGGTGCCTTCAGCAGGTGCGTCGAGACATACCCCGTCAGAAGTAGCGCGATGGGGTTGAGCATGAGGCAGATCACGAGCTCGTTGACCGCCAGATACACCCTGAGCAGGCCCGGCACGCTGGCCCAGATCAGCCCGCCCAAGAATGCGGCGAGCACGCAGAGCGGCAAGTGGAGGATGGCCGGCAGCCCATGCACGTAGGCCCCAGCCACGCCGGCGAAAAGGCCGCCGACGAGCATCTGTCCTTCCGCGCCGATGTTCCAGAGGCCCGCCCGGAACGCGATGGCGACGGACAGGCCGGTGAACAGCAGCGGACTCATCATCTGCAGCGTGACCGCGATGTTCGGCCATCCGGAGAGGCCGCCGGCGAACAGGATCCCGTAGACCTCCAGCGGGTTGCGGCCGAGCAACGCGACCAGCCCCGCGCCGACGATCACCGCGACGGCGATTGCGAAGGCGGGTGCCGCGACGCCCCTGAGCAGGGTTCGGGAGAGGCCGCCGACGCGCCTAGGAGACATGGTCGGCCTCCATGGCCAGCGCGGGGGCCCCTTGCGATCCGCCCATATGTAGCCCGACCTCCTCGTAGCTCGTCGCCTTCGGATCGAGGTCGGCGACGATCTGGCCCCGGTACATGACGAGGATGCGGTCGGAGAGCGCCATGATCTCGTCGAGGTCGGCCGAGACGACAAGGACGGCATGCCCGGCGTCGCGCATGCCGACGAGCAGCTTGTGGATCGACTCTATGGCTCCGATGTCGACCCCTTGCGAGGGCTGTTCCGCGACGACCAACTTGACCTCCCGGGTCAGCTCCCGGGCGATCTGCACTTTCTGCTGATTGCCCCCGGACAGCGAACCGGCGGGAGCGTCGATTCCGCCGCCGCGGATGTCGAAGTCCCTAATGAGGGTATCGGCCTGACTCCTCGCTGCGCGAGACGACAGAAACGGCCCGATCCTCACGTCGGTGAAATGTCCGACCGTCAGGTTTTCCCAGATCGAATTCTTCAAGGAGAGGCCGACCCCGCCGCGATCGGCCGGGATATAGGCAAGCCCGGCCTGACGGGCCTTGAGAGGGCTGTCCGCGCCACGCGTCCCATCGAGCGAGACGGAGCCGGAGGCAGGACGGCGAAGGCCGGCGACGCACTCGACCAACTCGTCCTGCCCGTTCCCCTGGACGCCAGCGATGCCGACGATCTCGCCGGCCCGGACTTCGAGGGACAAGTCGTCGACTGCGACATCGCCACGGTCTCCGAAGGACACCAGATTGTCGACGGCGAGGATCCGTCGGCCCGAACCCGAGGAAGGCGCTTTGCTCACCCGGAGCAGGACGGATCGGCCGACCATCTCGTTGGCGATGTCCTGGGCCGTCACGTTGGCGTTCGCGAAGGTTCGTATGACGCGTCCTCGCCGCATGACCGAGATGTCGTCCGAGACGGCCAGCACCTCGCGCAGCTTGTGGCTGATGAAGATGACGGCGCAGCCGCTGCTTGCGAGCGACCGCATCGTCGTGAAGAGCTCCCGCGTTTCGCGCGGCGTCAGGACAGCCGTGGGCTCATCCAGGATGAGGATCTGGGCTTTGCGATAGAGGGCCTTCAGGATCTCCACCCGCTGCCTGAGCCCGACCGGGAGCTTTCCGACCACCGCTTTCGGGTCGAGCTCGATGCCGAATTTCTGGCTAAGCGCGAGGACGTCCCGCTCCGCGCGCCGGTAGTCGACGCGGTTGAACGACGCGAGAGGCTCGGAGCCAAGAATGACGTTTTCCGCGACCGTGAAGGAAGGCGAGAGCTTGAAGTGCTGGTGGACCATGCACACACCCGCTGCGATCGCGGATGCCGGGCTGGCGAAGCTGACATCATGGCCGTGCAGCTCGATCTGACCGTCGTCGCGGTCGAGCAGGCCGTAGATGATGTTCATCAGCGTGGACTTGCCGGCGCCGTTCTCGCCCACGAGTGCGTGGATGGTTTCGGCCCTGACCTTGAAGGAGGCGTCCTCGATCGCGACGAGGTTGCCGAACTGCTTCCGAACGCCCGACACGCGAAGAACGACATTCTGGTCGGGCATCATGTTGCGGTCTCCAGGGCGCCTTCCAGCGAAGCGAGGCGTGACCGTGCGGTCTTGTTCCCGACTACTTGGTTGCAGGCCGATCGATCGGCGGCGTACCCATCTGCTTTGCGTCTGCGGCCAACTCGATGAAGTTCGGGACGACGATCTCGCCCGCGATCACCTTGCGCTTGAACTCGTCCATCTGTGCCAGGGTGGCGTCCGAGATCAGCCCCTTGTTGTAATCGTCCATAGCAGCCTGGACCCCGCCCTCCTTGAGACCGTACTGCTTGTTCACGCCGCCCTTGAATGAGCCGTCCTGGACGGACTTGATGATGTCGAACGCGAGCACGTCGACCCGCTTCATCATCGACGTCAGCACGGTGCCCGGCGCCATGTAGTTCTGGTCGGAATCGACACCGATGGCGTAGGTCTTGGTCTCCTTCGCGGCGTCGATCACGCCGGCGCCGGTCACGTTCGCCACCGCGAAGTTGATATCCGAGCCGTCGTGGACCAGCGCGAGCGTGTATTCCTTGCCGGCGGCCGGGTCGGGGAACGAACCGCTGTAGCGCTCCAGAACCTTGATGCCCGGCTCCGCCACCTTCGCGCCATAGTAATACCCGTTGAAGAAGCGGTGGATCACAGGGATGTCCTTGCCACCGACGAAGCCGATTGTTCCGGACTTGGACGTGAGGGCCGCAGCGACGCCGACGAGCGCTGACCCTTCCCAATCCTTCGCGACCGCCCCCTCGACGTTCGGCGCGATCGGATCGGATCCGACGTCGATGATGCCGAACTTCTGGTCGGGGAAGGCCGCCGCAGCCGCCTTCATGGGAGCGATCATGTCGAAGGTGGCGCCGAGGACGAGGTCGAAATGCTGGCCCGCCGCACGCACCAGGGACGACTGGAAGTCTGAAACCGCACGCGGTTGGATCACGACGAACTCGATCCCCAGGTCGGTTTTGGCCTTCTTGAGACCTTCGTTGATCATGTCATTGAACGAATGGTCGCCCAGTCCGCCTTCAGCGGTGACGAAAGCGATCTTGAGCGGCGCCGCGGAAGCTGCCGAAGCAAGCGCGATGACGGAGACACCGGCGCAGATTGCCAGACGCGTGATCAAGCTCATTGGTATCCTCGTGTTTTGGCGGTCAAGCCCCGCGCCGACTGGTCTCCCGAGCCGTCATCCTACTTGATGCGATACGAAAGTAGATAAA
>CAXTVD010000143.1:7455-9801 GCA_964247575.1 uncultured Lichenihabitans sp. | reverse complement strand
CCGGCATCGAGCACTTCATCTTCGTCACCGGCCGCGGCAAGGCGGTGATCGAGGATCATTTTGACATGGCCTACGAGCTCGAGGCGACCCTCAAGGGCCGCGGCAAGCTCAAGGAGTACGAGGCCCTGATGGCCGACCTGCCGGCGGCGGGAACCACCAGCTTCACGCGCCAGCAATCGCCGCTGGGCCTCGGCCACGCCGTGTGGTGCGCCCGCGATATCGTCGGGGACGAGCCTTTCGCGGTGCTGCTGCCCGACATGGTCACCATGGCCGGCAAGCGCGGAACGCGCTGCCTCGCCCAGTGCATCGAGACTTTCGAGGCTGGCGGCGGTGGCAACGTCATCGCGGTGGAAGAGGTTCCGATGGAGGAGACGCACCAGTACGGCATCGTCTCGATCGGCAAGGACGAGGGGCATACCTTCGAGATCACCGGCATGGTGGAGAAGCCGCCGAAGGGCACCGCCCCGTCGACCTCCATCATCTCGGGCCGCTACATCCTCGATCCCGCGGTCTTCGCCGCGCTGGAGAAGGGCGAGAAGGGTGCCGGCGGCGAGATCCAGCTGACCGACGCGATGATCAAGCTCGCCAAGAGTCAGCCCTTCCACGGCGTCCGGTTCGACGGCCGCACCTATGACACGGGCTCCAAGCTCGGCTTCCTCGCAGCCAACGTCGCCTTCGCCATGGCACGGCCGGATCTGGCGGACGGGCTGCGCGCCGAGATCGCGAAGATCATGGACGGCACCGGCTAAGCCGGTCCAATGGTCGACCTCGCCCGCCCTGCAGGACGGCTCCGCACGGACCGGAGCCTCAGCGCAGCTCGAACTCGATCATGTCGAGCGGACCGTTCCCGCCATTGGCGACCGAGCGGGTATCGGGCGCGAGGAAGGCCGCGTCGCCGTTGACCGCATCGGTCTCGCCGGCGGTGCCCCGCTCGGGGGTGTCGATGACCCGGCCGCCGCTCAGGACGACGCGAACGCCCGGGCCGTTCTGGGTCACCGGCGGGGTGAAGGCGCCGGGAAGCAGCTTGAGGCGCCAGGCCCTGACCCGCGGATTGTCCAGGATGAGGGTATAGGCCGGGGCATGGCCGCGGTCCGCCGGGCCGTAGGCGCCCGGCTTCGAGGTCAGGATCTCGAAGTCGAGCTGGTGATTGAGCCAGCTGCTCATGTTCGTGATGCGGCGGGTCACGGACCTGCCCTCGTAGGGCGCGAAGGTGACGCTGTCCGTAACCATCTCCTCCGTCGCCGCCTCGCTCTGGCCGGCGGTCTCGACCCGCACCCTGGTCCCCCGCAGGACGGTGGTCACATAATCGTGGTCGTGCGTATGCCAGGCCGTCGCCTCGCCGGGCTGGATCATGACGCGCATGATCCGCAGGTCGGCGTTGTCGAACACGACGTGGTGATGGGCCTCGGCCGCCGTCGCCACGGCATCCGGCGGCGTCGCGGCCCAGGAGGGCGCAAGACTGAAGGCTGCCCCGGTGCAGCCCCAGCGCAGCAGACGCCGCCGGTCGATGCCGAACCGCTCAGTCTTCGCCATGCCCGCTTTGCCCTCGCCCTTTCATCGGGCGGCGGCAACCCGATATAGAAGCATCAAACAGGCGGCGAGTTCCGGAGCGACACCATGAACGACAAGATCCCCGTGACGGTCCTGACGGGCTATCTCGGCGCGGGCAAGACCACGCTGCTCAACCGGATCCTGACCGAGGAGCACGGCAAGAAATACGCCGTCATCGTCAACGAGTTCGGCGCTGTCGGCATCGACAACGAGCTCGTCGTGGGGGCTGACGAGGAAGTGTTCGAGATGAACAACGGATGCATCTGCTGCACGGTGCGCGGCGATCTCATCCGCATCATGGAAGGGCTGATGAAGCGGCGCGGCAAGTTCGACGCCATCATCGTCGAGACGACGGGCCTCGCCGATCCCGCTCCGGTGGCGCAGACCTTCTTCGTCGACCAGGAGGTGCAGGACAATGCTCGCCTGGACGCCGTGGTCACGGTTGCCGACGCCAAGTGGCTGAGCGCCCGCCTCAAGGACGCGCCGGAAGCCAAGAACCAGATCGCCTTCGCCGACGTGATCATCCTCAACAAGATCGATCTTGTCAGCCCGGCCGAGCTCAGGGAGGTGGAGGCCCGCATCCGGGCGATCAATCCCTACGCCAAGTTGCACAAGACCAATCACTGCGCGGTCGACCTGCCGGCCGTGCTCGACCGCAACGCCTTCGACCTCGAGCGCATTCTCGAGATCGAGCCGGACTTCCTCGCGACCGACGACGGCCACGATCATGATCACGATCACCACCATGATCACGACCACGAGGGCGGGCACGTCCATGCGCACGGCCACGGCGGC
>CAXTVD010000143.1:3304-7445 GCA_964247575.1 uncultured Lichenihabitans sp. | reverse complement strand
CATGCAGTCGGTCGCCATCGCGCACGACGGCGAGGTCGACCCGAACAAGTTCATGCCGTGGATCAACCATCTCGTGCAGACCGAAGGGCCGAAGATCCTCCGCTCCAAGGGCATTCTCGCCTTCAAGCACGAGCCCAAGCGCTACGTGTTCCAGGGCGTCCACATGATGCTCGACGGGGACACCCAACGCGCCTGGGGCAAGGACGAGAAGCGGACCAGCAAGATCGTGTTCATCGGCCGCGACATGCCCGTGGAGGAGATCCGCAAGGGATTTCTGGCCTGCACGGCCTGAGGCGACCGCGGCAGAGCACGCCTTGCCAACAGGCGAGGCCGGCCACCCTTCAATCAGGAGAAGCGAACGCCCTGGTCGGCGAGAACCGCCTGCAGGGCCATGGGATCGATCCGGCGCAGGGTCGTGCCGGTCCTGACGGACAGGGCAGCGGCGATGCCGGCGCCCTGGCCGGCCACGGCGCAGCAGGCCATGTTGCGCGTCGCGGCGTGGGCGACCCGGTCGCCGCCGATGGCGCGCCCGGCGACCAGCAGGTTCTCGACCTGCTGCGGCAGCAGGGACCGGTAGGGGATGTGCATGTAGCGCCCGGTCGTCGGCAGGATCAGGATGCCATAGCCGTCGATGAATTCGGGATAGATGCCGACCGAGTCCTCGAACCGGGCCTGGTGGCGGACATCCTCTTCCGTCATGTTGTAGACAGCGTCGATCTTGCGCGTGTCCCGGATGCCGATCGTCATGCCGAAGTTGCGCAGCCGCGCCCCCGAGCAGCCCGGCGTGTAGCGACGCAGCGCCTCGATCGCCAGCATCGCCTGCCGGCGCCCCTCGATCTCGAAGCGCGTCATGCTGTCGGGATCGGTGCCGTCGCAACCGGCGAGATGGACGAGGTTGAGGTAGGTGAGCTCGCCCGTGTCGTGCATGGCCCCCCAGGTGCCCCCGATCGTATTCAGGTGGGCCGGGATGACGCCGTCGCGGATCGCGCGCGCGAAGGGCTTGGCCAGGAAGGGCGAGAACATGGCGTCCTCCTTGCCGGAGGTCTCGATCTGCCACTCGCCCGTGGACCAGCTGCCGTAGGTCTGCGGATCTTCGCGGACGCCCGCGAGGAAGGCGCGCTTGTCCACGCCCGCGAGATGGAACAGCACGGAGGCGGCCTGCATCCGCTCGACCGGCGTCTTGCACGTCGGCGCGCCGGCCCGGTGCGCGACATCGGCGTCGCCGGTGGCATCGATCACGCGCTTGGCCCGGATCGCCTCGCGACCGGCCTTCGATTCGGTGATGATGCCGGCGATCGCCTCGCCTTCCATGATGGGGGCGACGAACTGCCGGTGCAGCATCGGATGGATGCCCGCCTGCTCCACCATCTGGTCGGCGACCAGCTTGAAGCCCTCGGAATCGAGCTCGTAGCTCAGCGACTGGCTCTCCGGAACCGCGGCACCCAGAGCCTTGGCGCGATCCTCGAACTCGCGCCCGATCCCGCCGGCCTCGACCGTGGCTTCGTGGCGGTACCAGGCAAAGCCTTCCACGCCGACCGTTGTGATGTTGCCGCCGAAGCAGCCGAACCGCTCGACGAGCGTGACCTCGACCCCGGCGCGGGCCGCAGCCAGCGCCGCAGCCAGCCCCCCGGGCCCGGACCCGACGACCAGGACATCGGTCTCGTGAACGACGTCCACGGTCCGCGGCGGCTCACAAATGGTCTGGATCAAGATACGCTCACACGACAGCCGGATGAATGCCGGATAGCACGGCTGCGGCTCGTGTCACATTTGTTTCATGGCGCCTGCAGGCCGTGCGGCGGGTCCGCTCGCGCGGACCGCATGACCACCCGGCACAAGGACGGCTGCAGCAGAACGGAGAACAGCATGCTTGATTTTCCTGCGGCCTATCAGGCCACGGAAGGCTCGGCCCTGACGGTCGACAAGGCGTTCTACGGCCGGATCGCCGCGGAGACCGGGGCCCGCACGCTCGTCGAGACCGTCGACGTGCCGATCCGCACGGGACGGGCCTGGCGGGTACCTGCCGGACACGTCTTCCGCATCGTCGCGCCGCAGGGGCCTCAGGTCGGCGATCTCAACATCTGGAACGGGCATGATCCGCGCGAGCGTCTCTGGGCCTCCCGGACCCGCCAGCTCCAGGCGGCCCATGTCACCACCTTCGACCGCCTCTGGTCGACCCTGCCCTATCTGCGCCCCCTCGTGACGATCACGGCGGACAGCCTCGCCGGCTACGGCGTCGATGCCTATGGCGGTCGCGTCCACGACCTTCTGGGCACGCGCTGCGACCCTTACGTCAACCGGATGCTCACCGGCGAGGATTTCGACTTCTGCTGCCACTCCAACCTAACGCGCGCCGTCCTGCCGCACGGGCTCACCGAGGCGGACGTCCATGACGTCCTGAACGTCTTCCAATGCACGGGGCTCAACCGGCAGGACCAGTATTTCATGCGGGACTGTCCGGCCCGCGCCGGCGACTTCCTGGAGTTTTTCGCCGAGATGGACCTCCTCTGCGCGCTCTCCACATGCCCGGGCGGCGATCTGTCCGTGCCGCTGTGGGGACCGGAGGCCCGCGACCCATTGGAGGTGTGCCGCCCGCTCGCGGTCGAGGTCTACCGGCTCGACGACAGCCTGATCGAGGCATGGTCACCGCCCCGGCCCGCCTTTGCCGCCTACCGGGGCAACCACGGGCTGCGGCTCGCGACCCCGGCGTGGGAGCAGCCGGCGCTCGACGTCTAGCGAAGGCCGCCCGGCCAGAAATGGCCGCTTTGCGAGCCTCCGGGTCTATGAACAGCGCCGTCGTTTCGCCCGCCCCGCAGCAAGGCCGTCGGTCGCAAGCCCCTTAAAGTGAGGGCACGTCCGCGCATTCAACGCCCGGGGAGGCTGCCGATGTCGCCGAATCACCACCGGCCGGCTCGCCCGGAAGATGCGGGGCAAGTTCTTCCAGGAGCCGGGCGAGGTCCTGGTCATGGACGCTCAAAGCGCGCATGCGTCCCACAAGGGCCAGGATCTGGGCTGTGGACGAGGGAACAACCCCGGGTCTGAATGTCGGTCTACGGGGTGTGAACATCACGCCCTCTCCGGCGGGCAGCAAGACGGGATACCCGGCGCGAGCAACCCTCATGCAGTCGTTTCGTCTGAGATTTAGGGCCGTTCAACGAGGTGCAGCAATAACAATTGGTAGCTGCCTGCCTCAACAGTTTCGGCACGACCGCGGACCAGTCGAGGGCATGCGAGCGGCGTCGAGTGACGCATGGCGTAGAGAACAGATGAGGCTTCACCTAACTTTACATTCGCTCGGCACGGGGGAAACCGGCCCTCCCTAGGGTGGACTGCGACCCGGCCATGCCATCCCGGCGAAAGGACACGATCATGAACGACCCCGTTATCGGAAGCGCCGGCGCCGCTGCGACCAGCCGGCCCCTGTCCCGCTGGAGGCGGTCCGTCCTGATGTCGGGTGCGCTTCTGAGCGGCATCATCGTCGGCGCGGGCGGTCTGGCCCTGGCCGCGACGGCCCCTTATGGTCAGGCACGGCAGGGGCACCGCCTGGAGCGGATGCAGCATGTCGTGCTGAGCGCCCTGGACGCGGTTGGCGCGACGACGGCGCAGGAAGCCAAGATCCATGACATCATCGCGACCACCTTCGCCGACCAGGGCCAGGACGGCCAGGCTCGCCGGGCCCTGCACCAGCAGATGATCGAGCTGCTGCGCGCCCCCACGGTCGACCGTGCCGCCGTCGAGCGCGTCCGGGCGGACGAGGTCGCCACCTTCGATGCGAAGTCCAAGACGATGGTGACCGCGCTGCTCGACGCCGCCGACCAGCTCACTCCCGAGCAGCGGGGCAAGCTCGCCGACCGTGCGGAGGGAATGATGCAGCGCCATGCCATGGGCGGCCTGTGGGGCGGACAGCGTGGCGGCTGGATGAACGGTCACCGCCATCCTCCCGCCGGCGGCGAGCCTGGACCGGGAGACGGTCCGGACGATGGCCCGACCAAGGGCTGAGGCCGAACGGGACGGCTGACGATGGCGGACCGGCTTCTCATCATCGATGACGACGAGCGGCTGTCGGCCATGGTGTCCGACTATCTCGCCGAGGCGGGCTTTGCAGTCGATCGTCGGGCGAACGGGCGGGATGGCCTGGAGG
>CAXTVD010000143.1:1414-3294 GCA_964247575.1 uncultured Lichenihabitans sp. | reverse complement strand
GCCTGGAGGCGATCGCCCGGACGGGGTTCGATGCGGTGATCCTCGATGTGATGCTGCCGGGCATCGACGGCTTCGAAGTCTGCCGCCAGATCCGCCGGCACTCGGAGGTGCCCGTGCTGATGCTGACCGCCCGGGGCGACGACACGGATCGGATCGTCGGCTTGGAGATCGGCGCCGACGACTACCTGCCCAAGCCGTTCAATCCGCGCGAGCTCCTGGCGCGCATCCGGGCGATCCTCCGCCGACAGCGGGGCTCCGCCCTGGCGGAGGCCGGGACGCTGCGCTTTGGTCGCCTGCAGATCGACCTCGGCTCACGCAGCGTCTGGGTGGGCGGCGAGGCGAAGGCCCTGACCAGCCACCAGTTCGATCTCCTCGTCGCGCTCGCCGAGAATGCCGGCCGGGTGCTGAACCGGGAGCGGTTGCTCGACCTCGTCAAGGGCGAGGAACTCGAGGCCTTCGACCGGTCGATCGACGTCCACATCTCCCGCATCCGCTCCGCGATCGAGGACGATCCACGCCATCCCCGCCGCATCATCACCGTCCGCGGCAGCGGCTACGTCTTCGCCCGCAAGCAGGATCACGAGCCATGATCGTCATCCATCGCCGGCTCTTCTGGAAGATCTACCTGACGCTGCTGTCGAGCCTCGTCGCGGTCGCCGTGCTGATGGGCGCTCTTTGGTGGGCGCTGGGGGAGACCCCGCACGAGCGATGGGGCGCGTTCCGGATCCATCTCACCAGCAAGCTCGTGCCCGAGCATGACAGCCCGCCCGGGGTCGTCGCGGATGCCGTCCGGCGGCTCGGCGAGGAGATGGACGCCGACATCACGGTCTACGGCAACGACGGCGCGGTGCTGGCCTCCCGCGGCACGCCGATCGCCCTGCTGGTCGGCGAGGGCGAGACCGGGCGGGTGTCCCACCGGGTAATGCGGATCGATCTTCCCGACGGACGCACCGTACTGGCTCGCCCGCAGCCGCCGCCCGGAGAACGCGTCATGCGGATCCTGACCGCGATGATGGTCGCCGCCGCCGGGGTCGGCCTCGCGGCCTTTCCCATGACGGCCCGCCTGACCCGTCAGCTGGAGGGCCTGCGCTCGGGCATGGCGCGCTGGGGCAAGGGCGACCTGTCCGCCCGGGCCGACGCCACGGGCAGCGACGAGGTCGCGCTCGTCGCCCGGACGTTCAACGCAGCTGCCGAGCGCATCGACATCCTGCTGTCCTCGCAGCGCGCGCTCCTGGCCAATGCCAGCCACGAGCTGCGCTCGCCCCTGACCCGGCTGCGCATGGCCATCGATCTCTGGCTCGAGCATCCGGACACGTCCGGCCGGGACGAGATCGTCCGCGACCTCGCCGAACTGGACCAGCTCGTCGAGGAGATCCTGCTGTCGAGCCGCCTCGATCATCCCGGCTCGACGCTGGGCCATGTGGGACGCGTCGACCTCCTCGGTCTCGCTGCGGAGGAGGCGGCGCGCATCGGGGCGCTGCTCGAAGGCGAGCCCGTCGAGATCGAGGGCAGCGAAACGCTGCTACGGCGGCTGCTCCGCAATCTTCTGGAGAATGGAACGCATCATGGCCGTCCGCCGGTCCGCATCGCCCTGTCCCGGCATGGCGCGGAGGTCCGTATCGTCGTCTCGGACGAGGGGGACGGCATCGCGGCGGGCGAGCGCGAGCGGGTCTTCGAGCCGTTCTACCGCCCACTGGGGCGCAGCGAAGCAGGTGGGGGCTGGGGGTTGGGCCTGTCGCTCGTCCGGCAGATCGCCACCCGGCACGGCGGCCATGTCGCGTGCGAAGGAGACCAGGGCCGTGGCAGCCGCTTCGTCGTGACGCTCGCGGCCGGGACGAGTCAGGGGCCGGCAGGCGCCTTCGGGGCATCGGGGCCCGGCC
>CAXTVD010000143.1:0-1404 GCA_964247575.1 uncultured Lichenihabitans sp. | reverse complement strand
CGGACAAGCCGACCGGCTTCACGGCCAAGCCGTTGCTGCAGGCATGACGGCTGAAGGGAATGGGCTCGTGAATGACCGGCCGCGCTCGGCGCCTGCTCCGAGCGCTCGAACCGGCCGCCGGGCGGGGCGGTCCAGGCGCGCCCGCAAGGCCATCGGCACCAGCCTGACCGTCGCCGTGAGCGCCACGGCCCTAGGCCTCGGCCTGCATTGCCTGGAGGTTCGTGGCGCGGCATCCCTGCGCGAGCCCGGCCCAGCGATGGCGGCGGACCGCGGCAAGGTTCCAACCCTGTCCGGTCCGGCGGCCCCACCGGCCATCGGTGCCGCGACGCTGGCCGGCCACTGGCACCGCGCGCCGGACGGCACGCTTCTCATCGTCACGGAAAGAGGGGAGGTCTGGTCGGATCAGGGAGCGCTGCAAGGAGCGGTCCTGCCCGGTCGACCTGGCTCGAATTTCGTGTTCGGCAACGACACGTTCTTCTGCGCGTACCACGTCACCATCAAGGACGGGAGTGTCGCCGAATGGAGCCTTGTCGACCACACGGCACAGACCCTTTGCCCGGCCGGCCTCTATAAGCGACCATCGTCGCTCTGACGCCGGCGCGCCAAAGCCGCGCCGGTGCAGGAGGTCAAGCGGGAAGGGACGGGGCAGCGATGCCCCAGTCCGATCGCGTCGCGGATCAGGCCACTTTCTTCGGACGGCCCCGACGCTTGGCCGGAGCCTCGGCGACCTGCTCAACGGCGACCTCGTCGACGGCTTCGGAGCGCTTGGCGGCGGCCTTCCGCTTGCCCGGCTCGGCGATCGGGGGCGAATCATTGGCCGGAGCCGGTGCCATGTCCTCCGCAGCCGGTTCCGCCGCCATCGGCTCGGGCGCGACCTCCTCCGCAGCGACCGCCGTCAGGTCGACCTTGCGCCGGTCGCTGCCGAGACCCGAGGCCTTGGCCAGTTCCGAGCGCTTCGCAGCATAGCCGGGCGCCACCATCGGATAGTCACGGGGAAGGCCCCACTTTGTCCGGTAATCGTCCGGTGTCATGCCGAACGCCTGCATGAGATGCCGCTTCAGCGACTTGAACTTCTTTCCGTCCTCCAGACAGACGATGTAGTCGTCCGTGACGGACTTCTTGACAGGCACCGCCGGCGCCAGCGCCGGGGCCGCCGCAGCCTCCGCCTTCGGCGCGCTGATGTTCTGCAGCGAGGCGTGCACCGTCGCGATCAGTTGAGGCAGGTCGGCAGCATGCGCATGATTGTTGGCAACGAAGGCCGAGACGATATCGGCGGTGAGATGCAAAAAGTTCTGAGTCTGTTCTGTGGTCAACGTCATCTCCTCTAGCAAGATCAGCATATGGACGGGATTGCTGGAAAACAAGATAGGAACAGCGACTCTGGATTCAACTTGGCTGCAAAAA
>CAXTVD010000142.1:8972-9830 GCA_964247575.1 uncultured Lichenihabitans sp. | reverse complement strand
CTTGATGGCCACGGCTCCGGCGGCGGCCTCCACCCCGGCCTTCGCCGCGGGCCCGTTCTCCGGTTTCGCCGGCACCTGGAAGGGTGGAGGGACGGTTTCGATGACGGACGGCAGCCGGGAGTCGATCCGCTGCAAGGCCCGCTATAAGATCGGGTCGGATGGCGGAGCGCTCGCCATCAACGTGCTCTGTGCCAGTGACAGCTACAGGGTCCATATCCTCAGCACCGTCGCGGTCGAGGGCGAGACGCTCTCCGGCTCGTGGCAGGAGACCACACGCCAGCTTTCCGGCAGCCTGACCGGCGAGATTCCGGCACCCGATACCTATCAGGCGAGCCTGCAGACGGTGGGTGGCGGGCTGCAACTCGGAGCCCGCACCAACGGCACGCAACAGGCCATCACCATCACGTCCCAGGGGAGTGACATCGCAGGGGCCAGCATCCTGCTCCGCAAGAGGTGAAGCCACGGCCGGCCTGACCTTTCGGCGCGAGCACCGACGCCGAGGCGACCATCATGCGACCGGGATCCCGCTTGTCTCGCCGTTGAAGGTGTCCCGCCGAAGCCGGCCGGGTCGTTCGGTGCAGTCGCATGCAGTGTTGTGGTGGCGCATCTGCCAGTACGCTTGAACAATTTAGGTGGCGACACGTAGGTTTTTCAGGCACAAGCTTCAGCGATGAATGAATGTCGCCTGACGTCTTGAGTATGGCAAGGTGCATACTGCGAATCTTATGAATGTCCTCACTGCACTCGGCGTTCGTCGTTCGGAATTGATCCAACGGGAGCGCGTCGGCGCCTTGTTTCCGCGGCCGGCTACGCAGCCGCGCCTCCCTGCCCCGAGCTCGCGCGCTGCCGGATATCGGC
>CAXTVD010000142.1:0-8962 GCA_964247575.1 uncultured Lichenihabitans sp. | reverse complement strand
GTTCGGGCCGTTCCGGGTCGTGGCGTCCCAACGGCTGGTCGAAGAGGCCAACATTCCCCTCCGGCTGGGGAGCAGGGCACAGAACATGCTGTTCGCGCTGCTCGAGCGTGCGGGTGAGGTGGTCAGCAAGGCGGAGCTTCTCTCCAAGGTCTGGCCCGACACTTTCGTGGACGAAGCCAACCTCAAGGTGCAGGTCGCCGCGCTGCGCCGGGCCTTGGGCGACGGGCAGCACGGGCGTCGCTACATCGTGAACGTGCCGGGACTGGGCTACAGTTTCGTCGCTCCGATCGAGACGTCTTCGGCCGAGACCTTCGTTGGGGAGGTTGCGAGTTCCTCCGGACCGGCGTTCGAGCCGACGGTCGTCACGTCGCGGATGATCGGCCGGGCGGAGACCGTTCCCATCCTGAGCGACATGCTCCGACAGCATCGCTTCGTCAGCATCGTGGGACCGGGCGGAATCGGCAAGACGACGGTGGCGGTCGCCGTGGCCGAGTCGGCTTTCTCTTCGCGTCCGCAGCAGATCTACTACGTGGACCTGTCCACCGTCGCGGACCTGCATCTCGTGCCCGCATCGGTGGCCTCGGCGCTCGGGATCGGTTTGCGGTCCGAGGATCCGGTCAAGGATCTCATCGCCCGGCTCAGGGACAAGCAGATCCTGATCGTCCTCGACAGCTGCGAACACGTGATCGGACAGATCGCGAGCCTCGCGGAACGGCTTTTCTCGGGCACCGGGCCTGGGCTGCACCTCCTCGCCACCAGTCGCGAGCCCTTGCGCGTCGCCGGCGAGCGCGTCTACCGCCTCCCTCCCCTGACCTGCCCGCCGAGCGGAAACCTGAGCGCCGCGGACGCGATGGCCTTTCCCGCGGTTCAGCTCTTCGTCGAGCGCGCCGCCGCGACCGTGGATGGTTTCGTGCTGACCGACGAGGAGGCGCCCGTTCTCGCTGAGCTTTGCCGGAGGTTGGACGGGATGGCCCTCGCGCTGGAGATCACGGCCGGCCATGCCGGTACCTTCGGCATCACCGGCGTGACGACCCAGCTCGACGACCACTATCGCCTCATCCTGCAAGGCCGGCGCACCGAGACGTCCCGCCATCGCACGCATTACGACGCGCTCGATTGGAGCTATGCCCTGCTGGCCGAAGGGGAGAAGCGGGCCCTGAGACATCTCTCCGTCGTTCCTGGCGCCTTCACCATCGCGGCGGCCGTCGACTTGCTCGAGGCGGCGGATGCGAGCTCGGCCGTCATCGTCGATACACTGGCCAATCTGGTGTCGAAGTCGCTGCTGGCAGCCGATGTCCACCGCGCGGTGGCCTCCTACCGGCTGCTCGACACGACCAGGGCCTATGCGTCCGCCAAGCTCGCGGAATCCGGTGAGCGGGCGGAGGCGAATCGGCGCTACGCCCTCCACGTCAGAGACGGTCTCGAGCGGGCCGAAACGGAGTGGCACGTCCTCCCGGCTGCGCAATGGCTCGAACGGCACCGACGCCTGATCGACGACGTCAGAGCGACGCTCGAATGGGCCTACGCGCCCGAAGGCGACCCGGACCTGGGCTCGCTGATCACCACCTTGTCGATCCCGCTCTGGTTCCAATCGGGACTGATCACGGAATGCGGCGAGCGCGTCCGGCGAGCGCTCGCCTTCTGGTCGCCGCTCGGCGGCGCACAGGTCGAGATGCGCCTGCATGCCGCCCATGCCTGGTCGCTCATGCAGACGAGGGGGCAGGTCGCCGCCACCGAAGCCGCCTGGGAGAGAACGCTCGAACTCGCGGAGGCCCTGGATGAGCCGGACTTCCAGCTCAGAGCCTTGTGGGGGCTCTGGTCCGGCCTGCTGAACCGCGGCGAACTCGGATTGGCTCTGACGATGGCGCAACGCTTCGAAGCGCTGGCGACCGCGCGTGGCCAGCCGGCGGACGCCGCCGTGGCCGACCGGATCATCGGATATATCCTCCATCTGCTCGGTGATCAGGCCGAGGCCCGCGCGCGCCTCGAACGTATGTTGGAGACCTACGTCGCGCCGTCGACCGGGGCGGAGGCGATCCGTTTCATCTTCGACCAGCGCGCGACGGCGCAGTCCTTTCTGGCCAGGATCCTGTGGCTGCAGGGGCACCCGGCTCGGGCACGCCGCCTGGTCGAGAAGATCCTCGACGATGCGAGCGAAACGGACGATCCCCTTTCGCTCTGCCAGGTGCTGGTGCAGGCCGCATGCCCCATCGCGATCCTGAGCGAAGATTGGGACGATTGCGAACGCCACGTCACCACCCTGCTGGACGTCGCGACCCGGAACGGGCTGGAATTCTGGCGCCTGTGGGGCGAGTGCTTCCACGGCGTGCTGGTCGCCCGCAAGGTCGATCCACGGGCCGGCGCCCGCATGCTCGAAGCGGCTCTCGATGGCCTCAGGGGCATCCAATACGGGGTGTACTACGTCGTCTTCCAGGCGGAATACGCCCGTGCGCTCGGCACGCTCGGGCTGATCGACCAAGCTCTCGCGGCGATCGACCAAGCGATCTCCCGTTCCGAGCAGAACCAGGAGCGTTGGTATGCGGCGGAACTCCTCAGGATCAAGGGCGAGCTTCTGCTTCAGGATCCGGCCTCGTCGGACGACCATGCGGAGCAGCTGTTCGAGACCGCTTTCGATCTGGCCGAGAGCCAGTCCGCTTCGAGCCTGCAGTTGCGGGCGGCCATGAGCCTCTCTCGATCCTGGCTCAAGAAAGGGCAGGTCCGCAGGGGCTTGGACCTGCTCGGAGCCTTCACGGCGAAGATCGGCGAAGGCTCGGACCTGACCGAGCTTCAGGAGGCGCGAGCCCTGCTGCGGGACCTCGAGGCGGCCGCCCGCTCCGCCGGCTCCTCTTTCGCCCCCGCCCGAGCCGACGGCGCGGTCAATGGGGAGACGATTGGAAGCCGGCGCCGAGATGTCTTTGCAGGACAGAGAACAGGATCGCGACAGGTCCGGTAGCCACGAGCACGGCCGCCATCACCTGCTCCCACTCGACCTCGTACCGGCCTGCCACGAGGGCTTGAACCTGGACGGGGAGGGTCAGGCTTCCTGGGCTGCGCAACAGGGCGAGCGCGATGGCGAAGTCGTTCCACGACGCGATGAAGTTGAAAAGCACGACCACGCAGAGCGCTGGCACCGAGAGGGGGAGGACGATGAACCACAGCGTCTTCAGTCGCGATGCGCCATCGAGCCGTGCGGCCTCCTCGAGCTCGAAGGGGATCGCGTCGAAGGCGTTGCGTAGCATCCAGACCGAGAACCCGACCTGGAACGCCGCATAGACGACGGCGAGCGCCGCGAGGGAGTCCACGGCGCCGAGTTGGACCATGAGCCTGAACAGGCCGCCGAGAAGCATGATCGGCGGCACCATCTGGGTGATCAGGAGAAAGACCTCGTAGGCGCGCCGCAGTCGAAAAGGGAACCGGGACAGGGCATAGGCGGCCGGCGCCGCGACGCCGGTCGCGACGAGCGAGGACACGGAGGCCACGATCAGACTTCGCGTGAGCGCCGACCCGATTCCGCTCGCGCGCCACATCGCGGGGAAGTTCTCCAGGGTGGGCCGACGCGGAATCCACGAGAAGCCGGCGCGCATCAGGTCCTCCGCCGGAGTCAGCGCGGTGGCGAGCATCACGGCGAAGGGGAAGAGGTTCAGCAGGAGCAGCGGCATCAGCACCGACCAACTCAACACGCTGGCGCGAAGCCCGCGGGCGCCCCTCATGGCGCGGCGGAACGTGCCAAGCGCAGACTGGCCAGCACGAGGAGGAGGAGGCTGCCAATCATGGTCAGCGACAAGGCCGCCGCGTCGCCCATGCGGCCGAAGACGAAGGCCAGCTTGTAGAGGTAGGTGACCAGGATCTCGGTTCGGCCGGCCGGGCCGCCCTGCGTCATCACCCAGATGATCGGGAACGAGTTGAAGACGTAGACCACGTTGAGAACCAGGGCGAGCCTCAGGAACGGTCGAACCAAGGGCAGCGTGACATGACGGAACCGGGCCGCCCTCCCGGCCCCGTCGAGCCTCGCCGCTTCATAGAGGTCCTCTGAGATGGTGGCGAGGCCGGCGAGCAGGATGGAGCAGCTGAACGGCACCGAGACCAGGATCCCGATCGCGATTTCGACGGCGAAGGCCAGACGCGCGTCTCCGAGCCAGACCACCGGTGTGTCGATGAGCCCGAACTGCCGCAAGGTGAGGTTGAGGGGTCCGTTCTGAGCGTCGAGCGCCCATCGCCAGACGATGGCGGTCATGGTCAGGGAGACCGACCAGGGCAGCATGACGAGAACCTTGGCGATCCCGCGCCCCAGAAAATCGCGCCGCAGTGTCAGGGCGACCGGGACCGAAAGGAGAAGAGTTCCGGTGACCACGCATCCCGTCCAGACCAGCGTTCTCCACAGGGCGCCCGCGAAGAGAGGATCGCTCAAGACGTGACCGAAGTTCGCCCAGCCGACGAGGTCGCGGGTCATCCCGAAGCGGGTGGATCCATGGGCCGCCGCCACGACCAGGGAGAGCATCGGCAGAGCCAGGATCGAGCAAGCCAGGATGAGGCTTGGCAAGATCATAGCGATGGGACCGAAGCCGGATCGCCTCACGCCAAGGCGGGAGACGCGAGTGGGCCTCTGACCCCATGTCCTGTCGCGCGACGTCTCCGCAGGGTTCATCCAGCGCGGGTCAAGTCGGGACGCGGTGTCCGGGGCATGCGCAGGCTGCGAGATCCGAGTGTCGCGCGGGATCACGGCCTTCGCAAAATGTCGTCGATGTCCTTCGCGGCGGCTTTCAGCCCTGCCTCGGGCGTGACGTCGCCCAGGTAGATCGACTGAAGAGCGCGCGTCGTCACGTCGTCGATTTCGGCCCAGTTCTTCACGGTCGGCGCGAATTTCGCATAGGTCAGACCGGCGGCGAAGGTGCTCAAATCCGGGTTCTTGGTATAGTAATCCTGCGCCGCGACACTCTTCGTCACAGGAAGCAGACCTTCGTCATGATCGAATTGCGCCCTGTACTTGTCCTGGTAGAGGAACTTCACGAAGTCCCAGGCTTCTTTTTTCGACGGCGATGACTTGAACATGATCAGGACGTCCGTGACGCCCAGGGTCGTGGGTTTCAGGTCGGTCGGGAAAGGCAGCACCGCATAGTGAAGACCCGGAGACTCCGCCTTGATCTGCGGAATCAGCATGGGATAGGTGAACACCATCCCAAGCTTGCCCTGCTTGAACATCCTGAAGACATCCTCCCGGCTATAGGCGGTCGGAGAAGGTTCGACCAGTCTGTCGTCGATCAGCTTTTTATAGTAGGCCGCGGTCTTCACGGCCTCCGGACTGGTAAGGGCACTCCGCCCGTCACGCAGGACCTCTCCGCCGTTCGACCACAGGCCGTAGTAGAAGTAATCGTCCGTCTCGATCTCCTTGCCTTGAAGACCGAAACCGTAGACGCCGTCGCCGAGCGCCGAGATTTTCTTGGCCACGTCGTAGAACTCGTCCCAGGTCTTGGGAGGTTTGGCGCCAGCCCGATCGAAGAGGTCGAGGTTCACCATCATGGCGCGGGCCGATGCTGCAGCCGGCAGTCCCATCAGTTTGCCATCCAGCGTCGAAGGCGCGAAGAAGGGGCTGATGAAGCCGGAGGTAAACTCCGGCGTCATATAGGCGTCCAGCGGTTCCAGGAGGCCCTGGCTCTGGAAGTCGGGCAGCCAGATGGTGGCGATGATCGAGAGGTCGGGCGCGTGCCCCGCCCCGATGTCGATGCCGAGGCGCTGGAGGTAATTGTCCCAGGGCGTCAGCTCGATCCGTACGTGGACGTCGGGATGGGACGCCATGTAGTCGGCGGCGACCTGTTGGAGAAACGGCAATGTCGTCTTGGAATATTCTCCGGCAGTGAGTCGCAGTTCCGTAGCCTGTGCGCGGCCGGCGAGGGCCAAGACGGTGCAGGTCAAGGCTAGGCGCAGGAGCGGGGCCAGAACGGTTTTGAACATCGTGGCTTCTCGAACTGCGGAACCCGATCGGCCCGGCCGGAACGCCACAACCTCTGCATGTAGTCCCGGCCTCGGTCAAGTCGGCCTGCCGTTTCGACCTCGGAAGCTCACGCCGCACTGGCGATCCTCCTCGACCGCGACTCGGCTAGGAGACGGACGGCTCGTGCCTGACGGCACCACACCGCCTGTGATGATCTTCAGTGGTCGCCGTGACCACGGCAACGATAGACTGGGAACCCTGCCATAGTCGGGCTGAGACGACCCTCAGAAACGGGTTCCACGATGGACCAGCTCGCCGCGGTAAACCTCGCTCCGGCTTCGTCCCACGTGCGGCATTCCCAAACGCGGGGCCGCCCATCCGGCATGTCCTGCTGAACGAGCCTCGTCAGCAGCGCATGAGCGACCTTGCAGGCCGTGTCGACATCGGGAAGCTCCATGCCGATGTCGTCCTGATATGAGAGGATGCTTCTGCACGTCGTGTGTGGAAGAAGAACCGCGGCATTTTGCTTATTTCCTTCGCGGGCCAGACTGCCGAAACCGTGTCAGAATGGCATCTGGACCTGGGCCAAACGACAGCGGCCGGTCTCGGGAGGTGTAGATCCTCTCTGCATCGCCACACCGTCTCCGTCGTGGTGAATTTATACTTGCCTCGGAGGCACGGGACTGCCGAGATCGACGCTGAAACAGGAGCCGCGGCCCGGCTCGGACGAGAGGCGAAGCGTGTGACCGAGGACGCGGCAATGGTCCGCCACGAGGCTCAGCCCCAATCCCAGCCCCTCGCTCTTCCCGTCGACCTGCAGGAATGCCTCGAAGATCCGCTCCTGGTCTTCGGGGGAGATCCCGATGCCGTCGTCGATGACGACCAGGCTCAAACCAGTGCTGCTGCGCCGGAACCCGAGCCTCACCCGGCCGCCCGGCGCGTATTTGATCGCATTGCCGACGAGATTGTCGATGATGGCCTTGAGACGCTTGCGATTGCTCCGGACGGCTCCCGAAGCTCTCATGACCTTGAGGTCCACGCCCTGCTCGACGGCATGGAGCGACCAGTCCCTGGCGACGTCGAAGGTGAGTTCGGCAAGTCCCACGGTCTCGAACGCGCCATCGGGAACCTCGTCGCGAGCGGCCGCGACGAGGTCGGCCAGCCCCTCGGCCAGTCTGCTGGTCTGGCTCATGGCCGCCTGCAGCCAGGCCCGGTCCTCTCGCTCGCGAGGCTTCGGCTCAGGCGCGACAGGGCGTAGCCGATGACTTGGAGCGGCTGCCTGAGGTCATGGCCCGCGCTGACCATTCTTTGCCGCAGAGCGAGAACCTCCTGCCGGCTCTCGCCAGGGACGAGGTTCGGCACCGCGGCGCCGAGTTGCAGGAGGGCACCGATGATCGGGTCGGTCGGCGCGAGGCTCACGGTGGACAGGAGCGGCATGAGACAGCCTCCAGGACGACAGCACCGCCAGACGGCCAAGGTGCTGGTCATGGTGGATGTTGAACATCCGGCAGCCGATCGGTCATTCCATACGTGAGTATGCCGAGGGCGGCTCGAACCCTGGACGCCCGGAGCGTCGGAGCGGTCGGCAGCCTCGCGATCGCATGCGGTGCCCTGCCACATTGGTAGGGTAGACGCGTTGACCGTCATGGAAAGCAGAGCGCCTGTATGTTCGATGGGACCGTCGTGAGCGGACGCGACGCGGATCGCGCAGGTCCTCACACGATCGACAAAGCCATCCGGGACCTCTCTGCAGATGGGTCCGCTCCGGTCGACCGGCAGATCATCCGCACGGCCGGCGGCAGGACGATCGCCTTCGTCGACAGCGGTGGTCGGGGCCCTGACGTGGTGCTGATCCACGGCACCCTCATGGTTCTAGAAGATATGTGGCTCGGCCCAGCGGACGCGCTGGTGCAGGGCGGATGTCGTGTGGTCGCGGTCGACCGGCCAGGCCATGGCGACAGCGTCCGAAACCGGCTGATCGATGCGTCGCCCTGGCGTCAGGCCGAGATCCTGCACGACGCCATGACGACACTCGGCCTGAGCCGTCCGACGATCGTCGGACATTCATTCGGAGGCGCCGTCGCGCTGGCCTACGGCATGCAGTTTCCCGAAGACGTCTCCGGCGTCGTCGCTCTGGCGCCGATCTGCTTCCCGGAGCTCCGTCTCGAACAGATGCTGTTCGGGGCTCGCGCGACACTCTTCGCCGGCCCCGTACTGGCGGAAACGGCGCGGATGTCAGGTGACGCCCTGCTTCTGCCGGCGCTGTGGCGCGCGATGTTCCTGCCGCAGCCGATGCCCGCGCGAATGGAGAAGAGCTTCCCCTTCGCCTTCGCGGGCCGCCCCGCCCAGATGATCGCCGAGGCGGAAGACAGTTTGGCGCTCGGACCTGGATTGCTGCGAAGCGTCCTCTCCTATTCGACCTGCCGGGTTCCGGTCGAGATCCTGGGTGGCGACGCGGACGCCGTGGTCGCCAATGCCCTCCACGGCTACAGGGCCGCGGCCCTGATCCCAGGGGCGACATACCGGTCGCTGCCAGCGATGGGCCACATGCTGCACCATTTCCACCCCGAGGAGGTCCTGCACGCCGTGCAGCGCCTGACCGCGGCCGCCGTCTCGTAAGCGAGCAGTCTGCCACAATCGAGGCCGTCGTCTCTCGAAGTGGGAGTCATACAACCGGCATCTGACGTAACCGCTTCCAAGCCACCTGATCCGGAGTCGGCCGCTACGAGTCGGTCTCGGGCCAAGCCTCAAAGATCCCCACTATCTCGGCTCGCGAGCCTCGAGGCGGTGTCAGGCGCCACGCTTCTCCTTCAGAAACGTGTCCAGTGCTAAGATGCCCGCCGCGAAGGTGGCACGGCCGACCTGCTCGACGATGCGGGCCTCGTCCTCCGGCGCAACCTCGAACCGCGCGCTCCATTCCACGAGAGTATGGTCGCCCTCGGTGATCCGCTTCAGACCGAAGCTCGCGTAATAGTCGCGGATCGGCATCGGCGATTCGAGGATGCTTTAGGTGAAGGTAGGGTCGAGGGCGCT
>CAXTVD010000141.1:8415-9864 GCA_964247575.1 uncultured Lichenihabitans sp. | reverse complement strand
AGCTCGGGTGGTTGTGGCTCTCCATCTTGAAGACGCAGGCCAGCCCGTCGCCGATGTCGATGACGCCGGCATTCTCGCCCGGGCCCTGGATGACGTGCGGACCGGTGGTCGGCAGGCCGCGCAGATGCAGGCGGGAGGACTTGTAGGAACAGTGCTCGTTCCACATCGCCGACACGATGCCGAGTTCCGTGAAGGTCGGCGTCCGGCCGATCAGGGCGACGAAGCGCTCGTATTCATCGGGCTTGAGGCCGTGCGCGGCGACCAGTTCGGGCGTGATGGACGGCTCGGTGCGGATCAACGCGGGGGCTTTCTCGACGGGCGGCCAACTCGCCTCGTTCGATAGGCCGGAGGGGTGTGGATGGCAAGGAAGCCGGGGCTGCGGGCACCCCGGCCGGTCGCGATCTGCACCGTGAGAAGGCCGCCGTCCTTCAGGCGGAGCGGCGCTGACGCATCCGCCTGCGATGGTGGCGGGGGGCCGCCGGCTGGGGCGACAGCACGACGACATGGACCTTGGGCGATTCCACGCTGGGCGAAAACGGGCGATGATTGGCATCTCCCAGGACCGGTTGCAGCGTGTGCCGGCCGGGCGGCAGGTCGAGCCGCGTTTCGGTCTGGCCGCCGCCGAAGTGAAGGTGGTTCTTGTCGGCCGGGATGGCCTCGTTCGGATCGATGGCGTCGGTCGCATCGACAAGCAGGTGATGGTGGCCGGCGTTCTTGGCGGAGCTGCCCGCCTGGGTCACCCCATGCCCTTGAGACCGAACCGCACGACGAAGGGTCCTCGGATCCGCGCGCCTTCGGTCGGTGAGATGATGGAGGTGCTGGCGCCCTCGCCGGGCTTGGCGGCCGTCGACGGCGGCGCAGCCGGTGCGGGGGCCGGCGCCGGCGGCTGCTGTCCCCATGCGGCAACCGGACCGAGTCCGGCCAGACCGGCGATCCCCATCGCTATCAGAAGCTTGTTCATGTCCCCCCACCTCTCCCCAATGCCGGGCGCTTGAAGGCAGACCGAACCAGGCCTGCCACGATCAAAGGTCGCGAGCGACCCGGAAGCCGTGTCCGGGGTACCGGACCGAAGACACCGCGAGCTATCGAAGGGGCCGTATAACCTCACCTCCCAAGGCGGAGCCGCTTTTTACACGAGATCATCCGTGACAAGGTCGCGATGTCGACAGTCGGCCATTGTATTGAGTTGGTCAGGGAGAACTCGCCCTGTCGAAATGACCAGTGCCAAGAAGGGGATTGCGATGTTGGAAGAATTCAAGAAGTTCGCGTTGCGCGGCAACGTCGTCGATCTGGCGGTCGGCGTCATCATCGGGGCCGCCTTCGGCGCGATCGTCACCTCCCTGGTCTCCGACATCATCATGCCGATCATCGGGGCCATCACAGGCGGCCTCGACTTCTCGAACTACTATCTTGCGCTGTCATCCAAGGTGCAGGCGGGTCTGGCCTACG
>CAXTVD010000141.1:0-8405 GCA_964247575.1 uncultured Lichenihabitans sp. | reverse complement strand
GGCCTACGCCGATGCCAAGAAGCAGGGCGCCGTGGTCGGCTACGGGCAGTTCATCACCGTGGCGCTGAACTTCATCATCGTCGCCTTCGTCCTGTTCCTGGCCATCCGGGCGATCAATCGATTGAAGCGGACCGAAGAGGCCAAGGTGGATGCGCCGGTCGTGGCCGAGGTGCCGCCCGAGGTGAAGCTGCTCGGCGAGATCAGGGACCAGATGGCGAGCCTGAACGGCCATCTCGCGATTTCGCGCACAGGCTGACCGTGGCGCTGCGCCGAGGGGACGCCGCAATGACAGCAAGCCTCCCCGCATCCGGCTCTATGCCGCCTGTTCGGCGGCTTTCGCGCCCCGGACGCGCCTGTTCCGGCCGCCTCGGCTGCCGCGTCGCTCGATCCTGCGCCGCGCGGCTGCCAGCTTCGCCTCGGCGACCGGCTTGCTGAAACAGTAACCCTGCAATTCGGTGCAGCCGGTCTCGGCCATGTGGTCGAACTGCTGCCGGGTTTCCACCCCTTCGGCCACGATCCCGCTCCCGCGGTGCTGCCCCAGGCCGACGATCGCCCGGACGATGGCCCGGGTGTCACGACCGCGATCTTGCGGACGAAGGAGCAATCGATCTTGATCTTGTCGAAGGGAAACCGGTGCAGGTAGCTCAGCGCCGGCCGCCGTTCGTTGCGGGCCTCCTAGTTCGGGATGGTTCCCTCGCCGATCACCTCGCCCTTCCCCGCACCGCCGCAATGCAGACAGGGTGCCTCGTTGACCGTCTTGGCGCCATGGCACACCGGGCAGACCTCCGGGTCTGTGAGAGGCGCTGCCCGGCCGGCCGGCTCGGTCGGCTGGCGATCGGCGTCGGTCCTGGAGGGAAGGCCCATCCCCGGCTCCTGAACCACCATGTCTCGTTCCTCATCCAGGCGCTCGGGCGACGCCCATTGGTCGTCCCGCCCCGGACGCGAGGATAGCGGACCCTCCCTCGCCTTCAAGCGTCGCCCGACCTCGCCGAAGCGCCGTCACGACCGCCTCCTGCCGGCGGCTGATCACTTGCCCCCGTCCACGCTGAGCACCTGCCCCGTCACCCAGCCGGCGAAGTCCGACGCGAAGAACAGGACGGCATGGGCGATGTCTTCGGGCGTACCGAGGCGTTTGGTGGCGATGGTCTGCAGCAGGCGGGCCTGGCCATCCGCGCCCATCGCCTCCCACTGCCGCTCGGTGGTCGGGTTCGAGCGGACGAAACCGGGGGCGACATTGTTGACGGTGATGCCGAACGGGCCGAGCTCGTGGGCAAGCTGGCGCGTGAGCCCGATCTGCCCCGCTTTGGCGCTGGCATAGGCCTGGATGCCGGTCAGGCTGATCCCGAGGCCCGCACCGGACGAGATGTTGACGATACGGCCCCAGCCCCTCTCCTTCATGCCGGATGCGACCGCCCGGGCCATGAGGAAGGCCCCCGTCAGGTTCACGTCGACGATCGCCTGCCAGTCGTGCCGGCCGATCTCCTCCAGCGGGCGTCCGACCTGGCCGAGCACGCCGCCCGCATTGTTCACCAGGATGTCGACCCCGTGGCCTTCCGCGCGAAGTTCGGCCATCGCAGCCCCGATCGCCGACTCATCGGTCACGTCGAGCAGGCGGGCGACGCAGCGCGCCCCCGCCAGCGCTACCGTCTCCGGCAGCTCGTCGTCGCGCAGGTCGCAGGCGACGACCTGCGCCCCGACCCCCGTCAGGGCACAGGCGATCGCGCGCCCGAACCCATGGCCGGCGCCCGTGACCAGCGCCGTGCGGCCGGCGAGATCGACCTTCACGACACCGGCTCCGATCCCAAACCGGCAAGCTCGTCGAGGGTGGTCCGGGCGAGCCCGCGGCGCCCGTCCTCGACGTCATGGATCGCGGCGATGATCGCCGCCGTGATCGGCGTCGGCACGCCATGGCGGCGCCCGATCTCCACCACGGGACCGAGTTGCGCGTCGACCTCGGTGCGGCGCTTGCGAACGGCCAGATCGCGCCAGATGCCCGAATGGGACTTCGCGGATCGGCGGTTGAACGCCACCATGTCGTCGAAGGAGCGCCAGGTCGCGGCCGTCCCGGCTTCGGGCAGGAAGGCGGCCGGGTCGAAGCCGTTGAACGCTTCCAGCCGGACGCCCTCGGCCCGCGACACGGCCACGACCTCGTGGGCGAGCCGGGTCAGCATCGGCCGGTACGCCTCCAGGGCCAGCACGTCGGCGATGCTGTCGTCCGTCAGGGCCGTCGCGAAGAGCAGCGCGCCATAGATCAGCTTGGCCCAGAGATAGCCCGCAATGTTGCCGGTCGCGACCGCGGCCGGATCGAAGTGCTGAAACAGGCGGTGGAGCGCGCCGAGCCGGTCCGTGGCGGCGCCGTCGAGCTCGCCCAGGACCACGGCCCCGCGACCCCCGTAGAGGATCACGCCGGGCTCCAGGTAGTCGGCCCCGAAGTTCACGAAGCAGCCGATCGTCCGCCCGGCCCCGACACGGTCGGCGATCACCTGTTCGTTGAGGCCGTTCTGGGCCGACACGACGAAGCCGTCGGCTGCGACATGCGGCTCCAGCGCGGCGATCGCCTCGCTTGTGTGGTGCGCCTTCACGGCCAGGATGCAGCGCCGGTAGGAGCCCGTGACCTGCTCGGGGCGGAAGGCCCTGGCCGGGACGTGACCGGCGGCGATCGGGCCGGTGATGGTCAGCCCCTTGCCGTTGAGGGCCGCCACGTGATCGGCCGCCGCGTCGACGAAGACCACCTCCTCGCCGGCGCGGATGAAAGCGGCGCCGAGCGAGCCGCCGATCGCGCCGGCGCCCCAGATCAGGATCGGATCGCTCATGACCACGGCCCTTCGAGAAGGGCCCGCGTCTCCTCGACGGCCACGTCCCAGAGCCCCAGCATCTCCTCGTCCGGCCGCTCGTAATAGCCGCCGAAATTGCCGTCCCCCAGCAGCGTGCGTACGCCTGCGGGGGGCATGACCCGCATCCGATCGAAATCGACCATCGGCTTCATCTGGCTCGGCTGCACGACGCCGGCGAGCCGCGTCCACGGAAAGTTCTCCATCCAGGAGGCATGGCTGGCCACGGGGTCGATCGCCTGGACCTTGGCGAAGGTCCTGGGCGCGTTCCACCAGTTGTGGAACTTCACGGCGGTGCCGGGATGGTCGGCCATCCATTCGATGGCGAGGCTGCCGGCCGGCTGGTTGCCGCCATGCCCGTTGACCAGCAGGATGCGCCGGAAGCCCTGGCCGTGCAGGCAGTCGAGGATGTCGCGCACGAGGGCGACGTAGGTCTGCACCCGAAGGCTGATCGAGCCGGGGAAGGCCAGGAAATAGGGCGTGATCCCGTAGGGCAGGACGGGAAAGACGGGGACGCCGAGCGGCGCCGCCGCCTCGGTCGCCACCCGCTCCGACAGGATCGAGTCGACCGACAGGCTGAGCCCGCCATGCTGTTCGGTGCTGCCGAGCGGAAGGACCGCCCGGTCGTCGGTCTTGAGGTAGGCCTCGACTTGAGACCAGTTCATGGCGCTGATGGTCACGGTTCTTCCTTTCGATGGTCCCATTCAGCTGGCTTGCGCGGCACGGCGTCAAGCAGGTGGGTCGCGGCACCAACGCCGGCGGTGCGGCGCCCGCCGCTTCGGCTTGCGCGTCCCCAGGGGATCCGGGCCGCCTCTCCGGACGGACAGGCCGACGTCAACGGGCCGATCGTCCGATGCGTGCCGGTCGGTCGGCGTCGCGGCAAGTCGAGCCGATGACGCGGAGACGGTTCCGTCCCAAAACGATCTCCGCGGCCAGTCCCGGCCCCGTCCTCGACGGGGCGAGCCGCAGTGTCGCTTCGGCGCGGTTGAGGGCGGCGGTGACGATGGGAAGACCCAGGCCGCTCCCCGTCGCGGCCTTGTGCCGTCCGCGATAGAACCGCTGCAGCACCAGGTCCCGTTCATCCTCGGAGAGGCCCGGCCCGTCATCCTCGATGCAGAGCGAGGCGTCGTGCTCCGTCGTGCCGATCGAGATCCTGACGGTGCCGTCGGGCGGGGTCACCTGGAGGGCGTTCTCCAGGAGGTTGCGAACGGCGAGGTCGAACAGTTCGCGGTCGATGTCGAGCTGGCAGGACCCGACGGAGGGCAGCACGACGACGCGCTCGGGACGGAGCTCGCGGCCGAGAAGGCCGCAGACCTCGTCTAAGGCCGCGTCCACGTCGAGCCACGCCTCCGGCTGCCGGGCGACGGCGCTGGCGTCGAGCTTGGACATGGCGAGAAGCTGTCGCACGAGGCGGGACGTGCGGTCGACGCCGACCAGCGTCTGCGCCAAGGCGGCGCTGCGGATCCTGGCATCGACGGCGCTGGCGGCGATCTGGGTCTGCGTCTTCAACCCGGCGAGCGGCGTCCGCAGCTCATGGGCCGCATAGGCCACGAAGCTCCGCTCGTGCTCGCGCGCTTTGACCACCTTCTCGAACAGGGCGTTCAGCGCCGCGACCAGCGGCCGGATCTCGGACGGGGCGCGGCCGAGGTCGAGCGGCGTCAGGTTCTCGGCGCCGCGCTGGGAGAGGGCTTCCGCCACGCGCCGGAGCGGGAGTAGACCGCGCCGGATGCTCACCCAGATCAGCAGGGCGATGAGGGGAAGGACGACCGCCGCCGGAATCAGCAGGCCCCGGACAAGGTCGTTGACGACCTGCAGCCGCTGCCCGAGGTCGTCGCCGACCAGGACCCGGACGCCCTTCACCGGATCCTCCTCGGCGTAGACCCGATAGGTGTGGCCATCGACCACGGGCTCGGAAAAGCCGCTGACCTCCTCCGTCAGCCTGGCCGCGGGAGCGTTGCTGGAGCGGCCGACGAGGCGCCCGTCGAACGACCAGATCTGGCAGCTCAGCCGGTGCTCGTAGCTTGCCGTCGCGGGAAGGGTCTCCTGTTCGGGACCACCGAGGCTGCCCTGCGTGACGGCCGCCGGCGTCGCCGCGAGCGAGACGACCATGTGGGCCGCCTCCATGAGCCGCCGGTCGAGCAGGTGCTCGATCTCCAGGCGGCTGTTCCAGTAGATCCAGGCGAAGCCGGACAGCCAGATCACGCCCGTGGAGGCGATGAGAATCGCGAAAAGCCGGGTCCGGAGGGAGGTCATCAGGCGTCGCTCCTCAGCCGGTAGCCGGATCCGCGCAGGGTCTCGATATGCTGGCGCCCGATCTTGGCCCTGAGATTGTGGATATGCACCTCGACGGCGTTGCTGCCGAGGTCCTCCTGCCAGCCGTAGAGGCGCTCCTCGAGCTGCGCCCGCGAGAAGACGAGACCCGGCCGCTGCATCAGCGTCGACAGCACCGCGAATTCGCGACGGGAGAGGGAGACCGCCGTGCCGTCCGCCGTCACTTCAAGCGTTCCGGGATCGAGGACAAGGGTCTTCCAGACCAGCTTGGGCGAGGAGCGGCCGACAGCCCGGCGCGACAGCGCGCGCAGCCTGGCGGCGACCTCGTCGAGATCGAACGGCTTGCCCAGGTAATCGTCGGCGCCGCTGTCGAGGCCGACGATGCGGTCCCCAACCGCGTCTCGCGCGGTCAGCAGCAGCACGGGCGTCGGATCGGCCCGCCCGCGCAGGGCGCGCAACACGTCGAGACCCGATCCGTCGGGCAGCATGAGGTCGAGCACGATCGCCGCATAGGCGACGGTGGCGAGGGCGGCATGCGCGTCCTCGCAGGTCGCCACGCCATCGGCCGTCATGCCATGCAGGGACAGCCCGATGGTCAAGCCATCCAGCAGGACAGGGTCATCTTCGACCACCAGAATCCGCACGCGCCATCCTCCGCTCGCGTCCCAAGGTCACGCCAGCCTTAAGGTAGCCTTAAGCTGGGCATGGCCTGGGCCAGTCCCAGTCGATGGGCAGTCACGAGGAGACGGACCCTCTTGTCCCCCCGCCACAAGGGTCTCGCCGCGCGGCACGTCCCCTCGTCGTCCCCCAAGGGCATCGATGTCGGGCCTCAATACCGAGGCGCATTTCCACCTGGACCCCAACCCGGACGCGCTGCGGGTGCCCGCGACCGCCCTGATGTTCGGCGAGAAGGGCGTCCAGATCGCCACGGTCGACGCTAAGGAGGCCGTGCTGCTCAAGACGGTCCAGGTCGGGCAGGATATCGGCACCGACGTCGAGGTGGTCGGCGGGCTGTCGAGCGGCGACCGGCTGATCGACTCGCCGCTCGAAACGCTCAATACGGGCGACAAGGTGCGCATGGTCAAGGACGCGCCGCCCGACACCGCGAGGACCGCACAAGCCGATCAGCCGCGACCGACGAACTGACCGGAGCGGCCGCTCCTTGCCCAACGGCGGACGGCTCCCACCCGGCGCTTCGTTGACGAGGCCAAGGCGTCGGCGATAGCGTCGCCGACGGTGGATCCGCGCGACCTGAAGGGACATGCATGACCGGCCTTCCCCCGTTCCGCGCCGGGCGCCTGCGTCGCGAGCAGGGCGTCGTCCAGCCCGTCGCGGACCTCGACCTCCCGTTCTGTCTGCTGGAGGGGGCCGAGGCCGGGCCCTGCCTCCTCGTCACGGCCGGCGTGCACGGCTCCGAGTTTTGCTCGATCGAGGCGGCGCTGCGGCTGATGAAGCTCGACCCGGCGACGATCAGGGGGACGCTCGTCGTCCTGCCGATCCTCAACGTCCAGGGCTTCAGGGCCCGCAGCATCTATGTCATGCCGGAGGACGGGAAGAACCTGAACCGGGTGTTTCCCGGCCGCCCGGACGGCACGGTGAGCGAGCGGCTCGCCCATTGGCTCGTGAGCGCGGTCTATCCGCAGGTCGATGCCTATCTCGACCTGCACGGCGGCGACCTCGACGAGAGCCTGGTCCCCTTCTCGCTCTTCCCGAGCGGCAGCGACGCCTCCCGGACCCTGGCGGGCGTGTTCGGCCTGCCGATCGCCGTCGCGGCCGGCGGCGAGGGCTACACGATCAACGCCGCCGGCCGGCTTGGCATCCCCAGCGTCCTGGCGGAGGTGAGCGGCAACGGCCTCTGGGACGAGGCGGGCGTCACGCAGCTGACGGACGGGATCGCGCGGGTGATGCGCCACCTCGGCATGATCGCGACCGCGGTCGCCCCTCCGCCCCGGCCCGAGCCCACGCTCGTGACCATGTGGGTTCCCGCCGCTCCGGTCGATGGGCTGTGGTATCCGGCCAAGGACCTGTCCGAGCCGGTGGAGACCGACGAGGTGCTGGGCGAGATCCGGGACGTGTTCGGGACGGTGCTGGACACGATCCGGTCGGACAAGGCCGGCTTCATCCTCTACCGGTTGACCAGCCTGTCCGTGGGCCGAGGCGAGGCCCTGCTGGGGGTCGGCACGCCGCTTGCAGCCGGGTGAGGATGGCGCGCGCGGTGGCGGTGCAATGACGCGGTTCGTCCTCGGCCGATTGGGACAGTTGGTGCTCGTGCTGGTCGGGGTCAGCGCCATCGTGTTCGTCACGATGCACGTGCTGCCCGGCGATGTCGCGACGCTGCTGCTCGGCGAGCGCGCGACGCTCGCCCAGCTCACCAGCCTCCGCCACCAGCTCGGCCTCGATCAGCCGGTCGTGGTGCAGTATCTCGACTTCATGGCGCAGGTGATGCGCGGCGATTTCGGGGTCTCGCTGCGCAGCAACCATCCGGCGCTGGCGGACGTCTGGGTCGCCTTTCCCGTGACCCTGCAGCTCGCCTTGGCCGCCCTGGCCCTCGCGACCGTGCTGGGCGTGCCGATCGGCGTCGTCGCCGCGACCCGGCCCGGCAGCACCTGGGACACCGTCCTGATGACCGCGACCCTGTTCGGCGTCTCCATGCCGATCTTCTGGCTCGGCCTCATGCTGCTCCTGGTGTTCGGCGCCTGGCTCGACTGGCTGCCGATCGGCGGCCTCATGCCGACTGGGCTAGACGTGCCGCGCGTCACCGGCATGACGGTGCTCGACAGCCTGATCAGCGGCCGCCCGGACCTGATCGCCGCCAGCCTGCGCTACCTCGTCCTGCCCGCCGTCACCCTGGCGACCATCCCGCTGGCCATGATCGCGCGGATCACCCGCTCGGAGATGCTGGCGATGGCCAGCCTCGACCATGTCCGGACCGCGCGGGCCAAGGGCATGCCCGAGGGCCGGGTGATCCTGCGCCACATCCTGCGCAACGCGCTGATCCCGCTGATCACCGTCATCGGCCTGCAGCTCGGCCTGCTGCTGTCGGGCGCCGTGCTGACCGAGACGATCTTCGCCCTGCCCGGCCTGGGCCGGCTGATGGTCGACAGCATCCTGTCGCGCGACTACCCCGTGGTGCAGGCGGGCGCCCTGTTCGTCGCCCTGGTCTTCGTGATCGTCAACCTCCTCGTCGACCTCACCTACGGCCTGCTCGATCCGCGGATCCGCCGCGCATGAGCAGCGAGGCCGCCTTGGTCGGGGCGCCCGTGCGGCGTCCCTCGGGCGGCCTGCGGATGTTCCGCAGGACGG
>CAXTVD010000140.1:2756-9869 GCA_964247575.1 uncultured Lichenihabitans sp. | reverse complement strand
CCGGTCCACCCCATCCAGGAGACCGGCAAGCGGCCGACCGCGGCGCTCGACCGCAACCTCGCCTATCTCGGCCTCGTCGAGACGCTCTACGGCTATCCGCTCGACGGCGTCGTGCTGACGACCGGATGCGACAAGACCACCCCGGCCTGCATCATGGCGGCCGCCACCGTGAATATTCCCGCCATCGTGCTCTGCGGCGGGCCGATGCTCAACGGCTGGCACAATGGCGAGCGGACCGGCTCGGGCACCATCGTGTGGAAGAGCCGCGAGGAGATGGCCGCCGGCCACATCGACTACGAGGAGTTCATGGAGATCGTGACCTCGTCGGCGCCCTCGGTCGGCCATTGCAACACGATGGGCACGGCCTCGACCATGAACGCTCTCGCCGAAGCGCTCGGCATGACGCTGCCGGGTTGCGCCGCGATCCCCGCACCCTACCGCGAGCGTGGCCAGATCGCCTACGAGACCGGCCGGCGCGCCGTCGAGATGGTGTGGGAGGACCTGAAGCCCTCCGACATCATCACCCGCGAGGCGCTCGAGAATGCCATCGTGGTCAACAGCGCCATCGGCGGCTCGACCAACGCGACCATCCACATCAACGCCATCGCCCGGCATGTCGGCGTCCCGCTCGCGATCGAGGAGTGGGAGACGATCGGCCACAAGATTCCGCTGCTGGTGAACATGCAGCCGGCGGGCAAGTATCTCGGCGAGGAGTTCCACCGGGCCGGCGGCGTGCCGGCCGTGACGGCGCAGCTGATGGCCAAGGGCCACATCCGCGAAGACGCGCTGACCGCCAACGGCAAGACGATCGGCGACAACAATCGCGGGCGGAGGACGCTCGACACGGACGTGATCTTCCCGATCGAGGCGCCGATGCGGGAGGAGGCCGGCTTCATCGTGCTGAAGGGCAACCTCTTCAACAACGCGATCATGAAGACCAGCGTGATCTCCAAGGAGTTCGCCGACCGCTACCTGTCGAACCCCGCCGACCTCGGCGCCTTCGAGGGCCGCGCGATCGTGTTTGAAGGGCCCGAGGACTACCACCACCGGATCGACGATCCGGCGCTCGACATCGACGAGCACTGCTTGCTGTTCATCCGCGGCACGGGGCCGATCGGCTATCCCGGCGGCGCGGAGGTCGTGAACATGCAGCCGCCCACCCACCTCATCAAGCGCGGCATCCACTCGCTGCCCTGCATCGGCGACGGGCGGCAGTCCGGCACCTCGGCCTCGCCCTCGATCCTCAACGCCTCGCCCGAAGCGGCGGCCGGCGGCGGGCTCGCCATCCTCAAGACGGGCGACCGGGTTCGCATCGACCTGCACAAGCGCACGGCCGACATCATGATCCCGGATGCCGAGGTGCAGCAGCGCCATACGGACCTGCGCAGCGAGGGCGGCTTCCACTTCGCGGGCAACCAGACACCCTGGCAGGAGATCCAGCGGGGCATGGTCGACCAGTTCGACGAAGGCATGGTGCTGAAGCCGGCGATCAAGTACCAGCGCGTCGCCCAAACCATGGGCGTGCCGCGCGACAATCACTGACGTGAGCGCGGCGGGGACTCTCCCGACCCCACCGCGTCCGCCGTCCGGAGGCGCGGGCGGCGGCCCGCGTCCTGGCGGGTTGCCCTCGGCCAGCCCGTCCAGGCCGGGGCCATGAAGCCGGAAACCGAACACCACGTCCCCGTGCTCGACGGCTGGCGCGGGCTCGCCATCATCGGCGTCCTCATCGACCACTACTGGACGTCCGCCGTGATCGACCTCGGCCGCTTCGGCGTCGAGTTCTTCTTCGTGCTGAGCGGCCGGTTGATGGCCGACATCCTGTTCGTCCGGCAGACGCCGCTCCGGGTCTTCTTCCCCCGGCGCTTCGCCCGCATCTACCCCGCTCTGTTCTGCTTCGCGACGATCGTGTTCCTCTTCGCCCAGACGACCGGCCGCTTCGACATCCCGCCGACCGTCTACGCATCGTCCTTGTTCTTCACGATCAACTACGTCGCGATCTTCTGGTTCGTGTCGGCGGCCACCGATCACCTCTGGTCGCTGGCCATCGAGGAGCACTGCTACATCCTGCTCGGTGTGCTCGCGGCGCTCGGGCGCTGGAAGACCAACTTCCCGGTCTGGTGGATCATCGTGGGGCTGATCGCGGTCGCGGTGGCCAACGGCGCCTATCAGACCTTCGGCGAGGGGCTGCACTACCACAATGTGTACTGGCGGACCGACGTGCGCGGCGCCTCGATCCTGATCAGCGTCGCCTTCTATCTGTGGCTGCGCGCCCGGCCGACGCCGCCCGGCTGGCTTGGACACGCCTGGACGCCCGTTCTGTGCACGGCCGCTGCCGTGCTGGCCAGCCTCAACGTCGTCCCGGACCCGGTCAAGTACAGCCTGGGCACCTTCCTGCTCGCGATCGGGGTCACGACCCTGCCCCAGGCGCCCCGGCTCGTGCAGACCATCCTCACGAGCCGGCTCCTGACCACAATTGGGATCGGCTCGTTTTCGCTTTACCTCTGGCAGCAGCCCTTCGCCATGATCCGCGACCCCGCCATCCGCTACAGCAGCCTGGCCCTCGTGGGCACCATCGCCTGGCTGAGCTACAATGCCGTCGAGCAGCCCGCCCGCCGGGCCCTCAACCGCCTCCTCGCTCCGCGCGTGCATCCGGTCGCCGCAACGGTCGTCGCGCCGCAACCCTGAAGAAAGGGACGCCTTGGACCAGTCGGATCCGCCCGTCGGTCGCCCCGTCGATCCGAAGCCGGCCACCCCGCCGGCCCGCACCACCCTGCCCGGCCGGTTCGTCACGCTGGAGCCGCTGGGCGAGGACCATGCCGACCACCTCTTCACGGCCGCGGGCGGCGCAGGACACGACGCGCTCTGGACCTATCTGCCGGATGGTCCCTACGCCGAGCCCGCCGCCTTTGGGGCGATGATCGCGCGCAAGGCCGCCTCGGCCGATCCGCTGTTTTTCGCCGTTCGCGAGAACGCGACCGGCCGGGCGCTGGGCCATGCCGCACTCATGCGGATCGACCCGGCGTCGCGCGTGATCGAGGTCGGCAACATTCTCTTCGGCGAGGGCCTGCAGCGCTCCGCCGCCGCGACGGAAGCCATGGCCCTGCTTGCCGCCTACGTCTTCGACGAGCTGGGCTATCGTCGCTACGAATGGAAGTGCAACGACCTGAACGCGCCGTCCAAGCGTGCCGCCGAGCGGCTCGGTTTCAGCTTCGAGGGCGTCTTCCGGCAGCACATGATCGTCAAGGGCCGTAACCGCGACACGGCCTGGTTCTCCATGCTCGACCGCGAATGGCCGGCTTGCAGGGCGGCCTTCGAAGCCTGGTTGTCCCCCCGCAACTTCGATGCGGCCGGGCGGCAGCTGTGCTCGCTGGCGACGCTGCGCCAGGCCGCCCGGGGGCACGGGCCTGCCAACCGCTGACGCACCCGCGCTCCGTCCGCTCGCTTTGTGTTGTCGGCAAGCCACGCGCCACCCCGGCCGCGTCTGCGCCGCTTGCGGCCTGCCCGGGGCTCACGCTAACGTGAGCCGTTAAGCGATGGGCGAAGCAGCCCGCCGTAAAAAGATTTTATGTCGTCCATAAGCGCCCACCCGCAGCTCGTCTGCGACGATGGGCGATCGGCCCTCCGCGTCCTGGCCGTCAGGATCGTGGCTTGGGGTGAGCAGAACGGAGCTGTCACGAGATGCAGCAGCCACCACCGCGCGTCCTCCTGGTCTCCCCGCGCTTCAACCCGAACTCGTTCTGGAGCTTCGAGGGCACCGTCAAGCTGCAGGGGGCCCGCTGCCTCGCACCCCCGCTCGGGCTGATCACCCTCGCCGCGATGCTGCCGGCGAGCTGGGACCTCAGGCTTATCGACCGCAACGCCGAGGACCTGACCGAGGCCGACATCGCGGGTGCCGACCTGGTCATGACGGGCGGCATGCTGCCCCAGGAGCCGGACACGCTCGCCATCATGCAGATGGCCATCGACCGGGGCATTCCCGTCTGCGTCGGCGGCCCGGCCCCGACCTCGACGCCCGAAGCCTACGCGCACGCCGATTTCATCGTGATCGGGGAAGCCGAGAGTGTCATCGCCGACTTCATCGCCGACTGGGAGAAGGGCCAGCGCCAGGGCCGCTACACCGCCCCGAAGTTCCAGGCGGACGTACCGACCACCCCGGGCCCGCGCTTCGACCTGCTGACCTTCAGCTCCTACGGCTGGGTGAACGTCCAGTTCTCGCGGGGCTGTCCCTTCACCTGCGAGTTCTGCGACATCATCGAGCTCTACGGGCGGGCGCCGCGCACCAAGACCACGGGGCAGATGCTGGCCGAGCTCGACCGGCTGCTGGAACTCGGCTACCGCGGTCACGTCGACTTCGTCGACGACAATCTGATCGGCAACAAGAAGGCCATCAAGCTGTTCCTGCCCCATCTCAAGGTCTGGCAGGAACAGCACGACTACCCCTTCAAGTTCTCGACCGAGGCCTCGCTCAATCTCGCCGACGATCCCGACCTTCTCGGGATGATGCGCCAGGCCAACTTCTTCGCGCTGTTCACCGGCATCGAGACGCCGGACGAGGCGACGCTCGTCCAGACCCAGAAGAAGCAGAACACCAAGCGCTCCATCGCCGAGAGCGTGCACCGCATCTATGCTGCGGGCATGTATGTCGCGGCTGGTTTCATCGTGGGCTTCGACACGGAGGGCCAGAGCGTCGCCGGGGCGATGTCCACCTGCATCCGCGAGACCAGCATCCCCACCGCGACGGTCGGCCTACTCACGGCGCTGCCGAACACGCAGCTGTCGCGGCGGCTGCAGAAGGAAGGCCGGCTGTTCGACAAGTTCCGGGCGTCGATGACCCAGTCGGGCGACATGTGCACCGCCGGGCTGAACTTCACGACGCTGCGCCCCCGCCGCGAGATCATGCAGGATTACCGGGACGTGGTGGCCGAGGTCTACGAGCCCGCGGCCTATTTCGCGCGCGTGCGCCGGCTCGGCCGGATGCTGAAGCCGCCGCGCTTCGCCCGGCAGAAGACCCACTGGCCCAACGTCCTGCGGGACACGGTCGCCTTCGGCCGGCTCTGCTGGGGCATGACGGTCAAGCACCCCGAACTGGCCCGGCACTTCTGGCCCACGCTGTATGATTGCGTGCGCCACTACCCCGTCGCCATCGAGGGCGTGGTGCGGAACATCTCGCACTTCATGCACCTCTACCCGTTCTCGCGCTACGTGATCCGGACGGTGGACGAGCGCATCGCCCAGATCGATGCCGGGGCCTGGAGCGATCTCGACATCAACCCGCTCGACGCAGTGGGCGTGGAAGTCGCGGTCGCCTGAGCGGCGCCCGGCGAGCCGCCCCCCGTCCGAGCGCCACTGGGCCTCGGCGGAAATCCCGAGCGGAGGCGGCCAGCGTCATTGACACCGCCCCGCACCGGTCCTACGCCGCCGCCAAAGGGCGGGTGGACCGCCGGCCCGAGGGGATGACACGACCATGGCGGGACGGCTTGCGGGCAAAACGGCGCTGCTGACGGCGGCGGGACAGGGCATCGGGCGCGCCACGGCGGAGGCCTTCCTGGCCGAGGGCGCGAACGTCATCGCCACCGACCTCGATGCAGGCAAGCTCCAGGGCCTGTCAGGCGCGCGCCTCCGGGCCCTCGACGTGCGCTCGACCCCGGCTGTGGACGCTCTGGTCCGCGAGGTCGGCCCCGTCGACATCCTGTTCAACTGCGCGGGCTACGTGCACCACGGCAGCGTGCTCGACTGCTCGGAGGCCGATTGGGACTTCTCCTTCGACCTCAACGTCAAGTCCATGCACCGCACGATCCGGGCGGTGCTGCCTGGCATGCTGCAAGCCGGGCGCGGCTCCATCGTGAACGTGGCCTCGGGCGCCTCCTCCGTGCGGGGCATACCGAACCGCTACGTCTACGGGGCCAGCAAGGCGGCCGTCATCGGCCTGAGCAAGGCGGTCGCGGCCGACTTCATCAAGCGGGGCATCCGCTGCAACGCCATCTGTCCCGGCACGGTCGAGAGCCCCTCCCTTGACGAGCGCATCGACACGCTCGCGCAGAACACCAAGCAGGAGCGCGAGGCCGTCCAGCAGGCCTTCATCGACCGGCAGCCGATGGGACGTCTGGGCACCGCGCACGAGATCGCCATGCTGGCGGTCTATCTCGCCTCCGACGAGAGCAGCTACACCACGGGCACCATCCACCTCGTGGACGGGGGCTTCTCGCTCTAAGGGCGAGGACGGCGGCGAGGGCGTGCCCGCTATCGCCCCTCCAGGCGGCACAGCAGCGCAAGACGGCGGGCATGACCGATATCGGCATCGTCCGGCGCGATCGCGATGAAACGCGTCCAGAGGGGCAGCGCCTCGGCGCAACGGCCCATGCCGGTCAGCAGACGCGCCGCATTGTAGAGGGCCTGCGGGTAGGACGGGTGGGTCGCGATGGCCGTGCGATACCACGGCAACGCATCCCCGGGCTGCCCGATCTCCTCGTAGAGCCGGGCAAGGTTGAACGAAGCCTCCGCGAAGGACCTGTCCCGGTCGAGCGCGCGGCGATAGGCGACCATCGCCTCGGGCACCCGGCCGCGCGCCGCCAGCACGTTACCCCGGTTGAAGGGGATCACCGGATCGCGCCGGTCGAGCTGCTCGGCCCGGCCGTACCACCGCTCGGCTTCCGCGAGATCGCCGGCCTCCTCGCAGGCGCGGGCTTCGTGGAAGTTCTCCTCCGCGCTGCCGGCCTGCTCGTCGAGCACGAGCGCGAACTGCCCGTCCAGCCGGGCGATCCCGGCGCCGCAGCGCTCGACGAGGCCGCCCCAGGGCGCCTCAACGAGCCGGACCTGGCTGACCCGCAGCCCGCGCTGCCCGAGCGTCGCGGCGGCCGCGATGATGGGCGGCAGCGCCAGCCCCTGCCCGAGCAACTGGCCGACCTGGCGGGCGGTAGCGAGATCGGGATAGGCCAGGGGGCCGCCGCCGGGCGCGATCACGTCGAACAGGAGCAGCGTCGCGCAGACCGCCTCGGACAGGCCGGACAGGCGGGCGACGTCGTCGATCGCGTAGGGCGCGGCCGAGGCCACCGGCGCCGGGGCGGGCAGGCCGACCCGCCGCCGCAGTGCATTCTCGGACACCAGCGGCGTGCC
>CAXTVD010000140.1:0-2746 GCA_964247575.1 uncultured Lichenihabitans sp. | reverse complement strand
GGGCAGAGCCAGGCCATTGTCCGGCCCGATGCAGCGGGCCGCCGCGTCGTGGGCGACCGCGGCCAGTGTCGCGCGCCCGGGCGTCCGGGCGACGGCGCCGCCAATTTTAACCAAATTGTCGAGAAGGTGCGCCCGCGGCACGCCCTGCAATCGACCGTAAACGAAAATGGACCGACACTCTCCCGCCATGGGGCCACTCTCGGTCCTATCGAGACGATCGGATCGGCTCGCGTCTGCTCGTGGCCCGCATGCGGGGTGCGGCGCAAGGTGGTGGATCATGGCCCCCAGAGCAAATTGGAAGGGCTATCTCAAGCTCTCCCTCGTATCCTGCGCGGTGGCGCTTTATCCAGCCTCCAGCACGGGCGAGCGGGTCTCTTTCAACACCATCAATCGCAAGACCGGCAACAAGGTGAAGCGGATCTACATCGATCCCGACACCGGTGAGGAGGTGACGGGTCCCGACCAGGTGAAGGGCTATGCGGTCGCCAAGAACCAGTTCGTGCTGATCGAGGACGAGGAGATCGACACCGTCCGCATCGAGAGCTCGCACACGATCGACATCGAGAAGTTCGTGCCGCGCAGCGAGATCGACCCGCGCTACATGGAGGTCCCCTACTACATCTCGCCCGACGACAAGGTCGCCCAGGAGGCCTTCGCGGTGATCCGCGAGGCCATGCGCCAGGGCAACGTGGTGGGGCTCGGCCGGGTGGTGGTGTCGCGCCGGGAGCGCATCGTCATGCTGGAGCCCTGGGACAAGGGCCTGCTCGGCACCATGCTGCGTTACGGCTCGGAGGTGCGCGCCGCCGCCGCCTATTTCGAGGAGATCCCCGACGTCGAGGTGCCCGAGGAGATGATGGATCTCGCCGAGCTCATCATCAAGCGCAAGCAGGGTCACTTCGAGCCCGACAGCTTCACCGACCGCTACGAGGAGGCGCTCGTCGGGCTGGTCAAGGCCAAGCAGGCCGGCACGGCGTTCGAAACGCCCGAAGCGCCCCAGGCGAGCAACGTGGTCGACCTCATGGAGGCGCTGCGCCGCAGCATCGGCGGTCCGGTCGGCAGCACGGCAAAGGCCAAGGGCGGCGGGGGCACCGCGGCGGCAGAGGCGCCCGTCAAGCCCGCCGCGCCGTCCAAGGCCAAGCGCAAGGGCGCGGCGGAACCGGTGAAACCGGCCGCGCCGCCCTCCAGGACGCGCACCAAGAAGGCGTCCTGAGCGCGCCATCGCCGGGGCGCGGTGCCCCACTCGCCTCACGCCGGCCCGGGCCCGTCCGGCGGCCAGCGCTCGAGCGCGGCCCGGCCCGCCTCCGTCACGGCGTAGAGACCGCGCTCCACCCTCACGAACCAGCCGTAGACATTGCGGCGCAGGATGCCGTAGACGTCCGGCGCCAGGACCCGCAGGTCGCGCGGCCGGCCCGGGGCGGCGCACAGCGCGGCGGCGCAAGCGAGCGCCCGTTGCCGGTAGGCCGTCATGATCGGCTGGCGCGAGCCGCCGCCGACCGCCGGATCGCCCCGGCGGCGGCGATGCTCCTCGATCAGGCGGGACCGGCGGGACGGGTCGCGACGCGGCCGGGCGGCGGCGGGGCTGACGAGGATCTCCACCTGTCCGCCTGCCGTGACCCCGAGGAGGCCGAAGCCGAGGCTTCGGCATAGCTTGAGGAAGCGCGCATCGCCCTCCCGGCCCCGCCCGCGCTTGGAGAGGCGGGCGGCCAGCCAGACCTCGTCCGCCACGGCGGCCCGGTCGACCCCCTGCAGGACGAGGTCGAGATTGAAGGCCAGCTTGAGTTCGCCGACGACCACGATGGGCGGCTCGCCCTCCCTGACCGCCACGAGATCGCAGCCGCCGATCTCGCCCTTCACGGCGTAGCCGAGCCCCTCGAGAAAGCGCTTCACGGGGCGGTAGAGCGCACTCTCCACGTCCGCACCAGTCACCGGCCGCGGCTCCCGCCTGAGGTGCGCAGCCCGGCCAAGTTTGTCGCAGCTAAGCTTCGGCAGGGAGTGCAACGCAACAAAACGGCCGGCGTGCCGATTGGGCGCTCCAGGGGATTGCGATGGGTCTGGTTCTTTATGCCCTGAAATACCGTGTCACATTCTATGTGATGACGGTGTTCATCATGCTGGCCGGCATCGGGGCCAGCATCGTCGCGCCCAAGGACGTGCTGCCGAACGTCGACATCCCCGTCGTCACGATCGTGTGGACCTATACGGGTCTCGATGCCACGGACGTCGCCCAGCGCATCACCACCTATAGCGAGTTCTCCCTCTCCAACAACGTCAACAACATCCAGCGGATGGAGAGCACGTCGCTGCCAGGCGTCGCCATCGAACGGGTTTTCTTCGCCCAGAAGGTGTCGATCGACCTTGCGATCTCGCAGGTCGTCTCGGCCATGAACTCGATCCGCGCCGTGCTGCCGCCGGGCATCCAGCCGCCGGTCATCATGCGGTTCTCCGCCTCCTCCGTCCCGGTGATCCAGCTCTCGCTCTCCTCAAAGACCCAGAGCCTTGCCCAGATCTACGATTACGGACAGTACCGGATCAGGCAGACCCTGACGCAGGTGCCTGGTTCGACGCTGCCCTCGCCCTACGGCGGCGCCCCGCGGCAGGTGATGGTCGACCTCGATCTGCACGCGCTGCAGGGCTATGGCCTGACCCCGCAGGACGTGCTGAACGCCATCACGGCCCAGAACCTGATCGTGCCCCCCGGGGTGCCGAAGATCGGCGACACACAGAACCCGACAAAGCGAAACCCCTC
>CAXTVD010000139.1:0-9957 GCA_964247575.1 uncultured Lichenihabitans sp. | reverse complement strand
CGGGAAAGATGATGTGGAACGCGACCGTGAACCCAAACTGCGCCCGGGCGAGATGAAGCGCATCAAACATCAGCTGTCCTCGATCTCTGACGTTCCGAAAAGCGCGAGCGGAGGATCGTCGTGGACAGTGGCGAGAGGGCTGAGCTCTTCGACGATCATCATTGCGTCAGACCCTCGCTTTGCGGATCGCCATCGACCGCCTCACAATGTCCCCTCACCTGGCTAAAGGCGAGGCGGCTTGGGCAGCTGCCACTTTGGCCTGAAACCTCCGGCGACATAGAAGCCGTCTGACGGTTTTGGTGGAACGCGTCATAAAAGATCATGGAAGGTCGGCAAGACCAGACCGGAGTGGGAAATCCGAGCGAGGATAACACGTTGACACGAACCGGGCTGCGCCTGCAGCCCCCGAACGGGGGAGATCGTGCCGCTCGGTTGGGGATAAGGCCGACATCTCTGATGAGAGGCCGAAGACCTGGAGACGCGGGAGCTTCTCGCGCTTGTGCGACACGCCGATGTAGGTCCCCGTCCGACATGAAGGCCTTTGCTCCTGGCGTGCTTGCTTGTACCTTCGCGCCAGGGGAGAAGCCCGGCGCCTGGACGCCAACAAGGAGCACCTCATGCGGTTCGGGGCGAGCACGTTCATCTGGGTCTCTCCCTTCGGCAGTGAGACGCTCGACACGATCGGCAAGGTCGCGGAGCTCGGCTTCGACCTGATCGAGATCTGCGTCGAGGAGCCGGGCGCGATCGACACGGACCGCATCCGCCGCCGGCTCGACGAGGCCGGGCTCGGCGTCACGGTCTGCGGCGCCTTCGGTCCGAACCGCGACATGAGCGCCGACGACGACGCGGTCCGCGACAATGCGAGCCGCTATCTCGCGTCCTGCATCGACATCGCAGCCCGCCTCGGGAGCGCCGTCGTCGTCGGCCCGATGTATGCCGGGGTCGGCAACACACGGATGCTCGAGCCGTCTGCGCGCCGGGCACAATGGAACCGGTCGGTCGAGGGCCTGCGCCGCGCCGCCGACCATGCCGCGTCCTGCGGCGTGCAACTCGGTCTCGAACCGCTGAACCGCTTCGAGACCGATCTCGTCAACACCGTCGACCAGGGGCTCGGGCTGGTCGGAGACATCGGCCGGTCCAACGTCGGGCTTCTCCTCGACACCTTCCACATGAACATCGAGGAGAAGGACATCCCGCAGGCGATCCGTCGCGCCGGCCGCCATCTCGTCGCGTTCCACGCCTGCTCGAGCGACCGCGGTACGCCGGGGGAGGACCACCTGCCCTGGTCCGAGATCGCCGCGGCACTCGCGGAGACCGGCTACGCCGGGCCGGTCGTGATCGAGGCGTTCACGCCCAACGTCACGGAGATCGCCAGGGCGGTGTCGCTGTGGCGTCCGCTGGCCGAGAGCGAGGATGCGCTTGCCCGGAACGGCCTGGCTCATCTGCGGACCGTGTTCGCCGCCCGGTCAACGGGCGCCGCTTGAGACCCGGGCATCGCCGCGGCAGCGACGCGGCGATCGGGCTGCTGCTCCGCCTGGCCGCCTCCGCGGGCCCCCTTTCATCAGCCGCCCTGGCCGCTGAACTCGACATCCCCCGTTCAAGCCTCTCCCGGATCGCCCGGACACTGGCCCGCTTCCAGCTCGTCGACCGATCGCGGCGCGGCTGGCTGGCTCCCGGCCCGCTCGGACGGCAGCTTGCCCTGGCCCGCGACACGGCCCTGCAGCGCGAGGGTGCCGAGCGGATCGTGCCGCGCGCGACCCCCCTGCCACGGGCGCCGAGCCCGCGCTACGGCCTGAGCCGTCACGCGGACTCGGTGCGGACGATCGACTGTACCGCGTTCCGCCGGCCGGCCCGCTACAGGATCGGCTTTGCCAATGCGGCGATCGACAGCCCGTGGCGGACCGCGCTTGTTCACAACGTCGAACATGGGGCAGCCCGGTACAGCCGCTGGATCGCCGGGCTCTCGGTCAGGCACGCCGCGCACGCCGCGAGCCGGCAGATCGAGGACATCGAGCACCTGCTCGCGGCCGGCGTGGATGGCCTCATCGTCAGCGCGGTCTCCTCGGCGGGGCTCGCTCCCGTGCTGGAGCGCGCTCAGCGATGCGGCGTGCCGACCGTACTCGTCGACCGTGGCTTGCCGGACTGCGTCCCGCATGTGAGCTTCGTGACCTGCGACGACGACACGATCGGGCGGACCACGGCGCTGTGGCTCGCTGAACAGCTGCAGGGGCGTGGATCGATCGTCCTGCTGCCGGGCCTTGCCGAAGCGGAACCGGCACAGCGGCGTCTTGCGGGGGCGCAGGCCGTCTTTGCCCGCTTCCCCGCGCTTCGCATCCTGGCGACCGAATGGACAGGCTGGCAGAGCGCGACCGGATACCGGATCATGCGGACCTGCCTGGAGACCCAGGCGGGCGGGATCGACGGCGTGTGGTGCGACTCGGGGCTCCAGGCGGTCGGCTCGCTCCAGGCCTTCCTGGACCGCAAGGGCCCTCACCCGGTCCCGCCCCATACGGGAGGCGACCTCAACCTCGTTTACAAGCTCGCGATCCGGCATCATGTCCCGCTTGCCGCCGTCGACTACCCGCCAGCCATGGGCCTGCGTTCGGTCGAGGTCATGCTCGACATCCTTCGTGGGCGGACGGTGCCGCGCCGCATCGACGTGGCGACCGAGACCGTGGTCACGCGCTCCCATGCCACCGCCTCGGTGCGACCGGATTTGTGGGCCGATGAACATGTCCGCTGGGATCTGCCGGACGACCTAATCCTCGCGAGCGGGCTCGGGATCTCCTACGATCCGCGCTCCTTCCGCGTCCGCTACCGTGGCAACCGCTACAATCGCTCGGCGGCGACCCCGGTCGCGATGGCCGGCCCATGAGCGTGGAGACGACCGGCGTGGCGCTCGTCGCCGCCGTCCTGGCGCATGTCGCCAGGGGCGAAGCCGTCACCGCCGCCGATCTCGCGCGGCGTCTGGGCACGGCGCGATCCACGACCTTCGCGGTGATCGGCCAGCTCGAGGCGGCCAACCTCTTGGAGCGGGACGTCCAAGGGGTGGTCTGGCCCGGGCAGGCCGCGGCGGCGCTCGGTTATGCGCCGAGCGGCCTCGGACACCTCGCAGGAGCCGTGGAAGCGCTGCTTCCCGCGTTGCGCGACGATACGGATGCGCCGGTCGAACTGGTCGTCCGCCGCGGCTCGCAAGAGTCGGTCCTGGCCTCCCGCCCGGCGACCGCGGGGTCCGGCACCCCTGCTGGGCAGGCGGCCGAGCAATGCCTCGACAGACCCATCACCGGCGGGTCGGGCAACGCCCTGCTTCGTCTCCGCCTCCAGCCTCACGCGCAGGAAGCGGAGCGGGATGCCGCCCGGCTCTGCCTCGACGCCGTCGCAGACGCGCTGTCCGGCCTCGGAGATCCGTCACGGTGAGCCAAGGCGATCCCTTCATGATCCGCGCCCATGTCCCGGACTGGGAGGGCTGCGTCTCGGACTATGCCGCCGCCAGCCGAGCGGCGCGGCTGGCGTTTCCCGACCGACGCACCGTCGCCTACGGCCCGCACAGGGACGAGGTCCTCGACCTCTTCGTGCCGCGAGGAGGAGGATCGGCGCCGGTTCACCTCTTCATCCACGGCGGCTACTGGCGGGCTTTCTCCAAGGACGATTACGCCTTCCTCGCCGAAAGCATCACGGCTGCCGGCGCCATCGCCGCCATCATGGACTATTCGCTCATGCCGGCCGCCCGCATGGACGTGCTCGTGGAGCAGGTGAGGCGTGCCGCGGGCTGGCTGGCCGACCAGGCCGCCGGCTTCGGAGGCGATCGGGCCCGCCTCAGCGCAAGCGGCCATTCGGCCGGCGCACATCTGGCGAGCTTTCTGGCCTGCCGCGGCGCGCACGAGCCGGGCATCGCCCTGCCGCCCGTCCGCTCGGTGCTTCTCGTCAGCGGCCTCTACGATCTGGCGCCGATCACACGCAGCTTCCTGCAGCCCGAACTGGCGCTGACCCCCGGCGAGGTCGCCCGCTGGTCGCCCCTCGGCGCGACGCCTGACCGCCACGTTTCCTGGCGCCTGCTCGTCGGGGAGCGGGAAACGTCACCGTTCCACGAGCAGGCCGACGCCTTCAGCCGGCATCTCGACCGCGCCGGCGTGTCGGCCCGGCTCACGATCCTCCCGGGCGAGGATCACATGACCATCGTCCGGGAATTGGGACGGCCCGGCGCGCGCTGCGCCGAGCACCTGTCCGAGGCAATCAGGCTCTCCGCGAGAGCCTGATCCGTCGGACCGGTCTACTTGCCACCCCAGCGCTGCGGAAAGCCGGGCATGTCCTTGCAGCCGCACTGGGCGTAGTGCAGCGGCGGCATGTTGGGGTCGACATACTGGTCGAGCGTCGCCTGGGTGATGACCGGTTGCGGCAGCTTCCAGGTGGGGCCGATCACGGGCTCGCCCTTCAGGATCTTGACGGCGGCGATGACCGGCGAGCGCCATTGATAGGTCGGGTAGGAGGGCGCGATCGCCGTCAGGTGCTGCTTCTGCCACTTGAGCAGGAAATCCTCCTGGTCCTCGCCCGTGACGATGGGATAGGGCTGGCCGGCATCCTCGAAGGCCTCGAGCGCGGCCACCGCCGTCGCGCCGGCATCCATCCAGATCGCGTCGATCTTGCCGAAACGGTTGATGTAGTCCTCGACGATGCTCTTGGTCTTGGCATTGTCGCCGCCGGTGAACTCGGCCCCGGCGACCTCGATCCCGTTGGCCTTGAAGATGCGCTCGGCCGCTGCCCAGCGGTTCTCCAGCACGTCGACGCCCGGCAGGATGCGCAAGGCGAGGACCTTGCCACCCTTGGGCAGCTTCTCGGCGATGAAGTTGGCCGTGACGATGCCCCAGCCATAACCGCCGATCGGGTTGACGAAGGTCACGGGGCAGTCGGTCAGCACGCCGCGATCGAATAGGACGACCGGAAGCTTCTTGCAGGCGGCCTCGATGGCCGGCGTCAGCGCCGCCGTCGTGTTGGGGGACACGATCAGCACGTCGCATTTGCCGCTGGTCACGAAGGAGTTGATGTCCGAGATCTGCTTGTCGTCCTTGCCCTGGGCATCCGCAGCGGTGAAGGACTTGATGTCGCTCTTGAGCATGTCGACCTGGGCCTGCATGTCGGTCCAGCCGACCACCCGCCAGGGGTTGTCGAGGCCCGCATTGGAGAAGCAGACGTTGTAGGGGCCGGCCTTCTTGTATTTCGACGTGTCGATCTCGTGTCCGCCGAGATGCTGTTCCCAGAGCTTTCCCGGAGGGCCTTCGGGCGACATCTTCAGGAGTTGCTGGGCGTAGTCGAAGTCCTTTTGGCTATTGAAGTCCTGCGCTTGCGCAGCCAGGCCCATGAGCAACGTGGCCCCCGCGGCCAGCAGAATGGTCCAGAGCTTCCCCATGTCGTTTCCTCTCCCTTGTTGCGCGCCGGCCTTGCTGGCCGGCCCGTTCGGTTAGCCGTCCCGGCCCTGGCGCATGGCACCCGAGGCGACGGCCGCAATCAGGATCATGCCCTGCGCGGTGTCGCGCAGCGCCTGCGGCAGACCGAGCAGGTTGAGCAGCGTGAACAGCGCGTAGAGGCTCAGGGCGCCCGCGACGACCCCGAGGACGCTGCCCCGCCCCCCCATCAGCCGGGCGCCGCCGATCACGCAGGCGGCAATGGCCTGCAGTTCGAGCCCGTCGCCGACATCGGTCGAGACGCCGCCGAAGCCGCCCAGCAGAATGCCCGCCGTGACGGCGGCCAGGGCCGAGAAGACGAAGACGGCGATGCGGGTCGCGCCGACCCTCACCCCCGCCAGCTCCGCGGCGCGCGGATTGTCGCCGACCGCGAAGATCCGCCGGCCCAGACCGGTTCCCTGGCGCAGCCACCAGGCGATGGCCGCAATCACGAGCAGGACCACGACCGACAGGGGGAAGCTGCCGGTCAGCGGCACGTTCCGGAACACGAGGCGGCCGAACATGCGAAAATTGTCCGGCAGGTAGCCACGGGGCGATCCGCCCGACCACATCATGGCGAACCCGTTGACCGACAGGAGCATGCCGAGCGTCGCGATGATCGAGGGGACCCGCAGGGTGGACACCACGATCCCGTTGAGGACGCCGACGCCGAGTCCCATGGCATAGAGGAGTGCGACGGCGATCCAGGTCATGCCGGGGTCGCCGCCGGTGATCATCGAGGCCCCGATCACCGTCAGGGTGACGACCGAGCCCATCGAGAGGTCGAAGCCACCGGAGACGAGAACGAAGACCTGCCCGGCGGCGAGGATGGCCAGCGGCGCCGCGCGCCGGAGGAAATTCAGGAAGCCGGCCGGCTCAATGTAGGACGGCTGCTTGAGGGCGATCGCCGCATAGAGCACGACGAAGATGACGAAGCCGGCATTGACGCGGGCCGCCGCACGGAAGCGGGCGCGCGGCGCCGGTTCCTTCAGGGCGATGGTCATGCGACGTGCCCCTTGCCGCGGGCCGCATAGGCCGCCACCGCCGCGATCACGATCGCGCCCCGCAAGACCTGCTTGGGAAAGGCCGGCACGCCGAGCATGTTGAACAGCGCGTCGATGACCGCGAAGAGGAGCACGCCGGCGATGGTGCCCCAGACGCCTCCGCGACCGCCCGAGAGCAGCGTGCCGCCGACCACGACGACCGCGATGGATTCGAGGTCGTAGACCCCATCCCTGCCGACCCAGGGTGCCCCCGAGCCGAGCCGGCTCGCAAGATAGAGCCCGCACAGGCCCGCCATCAGGCTGCATAGCGCGTGCGCCTGCACCGTCACGCGACCGGTCCGGATGCCGGCAAGGCGCGCGCCCACCGGATTGCCGCCGACGGCATAGAGATGGGCGCCGAACCGCGTCTGGCGCAGCAGCCACCAGCCGACCAGCGCGAACAGCCCCAGCATCAGGACTGACCAGGGCAGCGGGCCCAGGGCGCCGTAGGCCAGGGTCTGGAAGGCGGTCGGCACCGAGCCCGCGAAATTCTTGAAATTGGCCGACAGGATGCCCTGCAGGACGAGGCCCAGGCCCAAAGTGGCGATCAGCGGGCTGACCTTGAGCCGGGTGATCACCAACCCGTTCACCACCCCGATCGCGAGGGAGAACAGGACGACGGCCAGCACGGCCGGTCCGATCATCGCGGGGCTGCCGCGCATGATCGCCGACGCGGCGACCGCAGCGGCGCTGATCACCGTCCCGACCGACAGGTCGATCGACCCGCAGATGATCACGATCGTCTGGCCTAGCGCCACCGTGCCCAGGGCCACCATGCGCTGCAGCAGGCCCACGAGGCCGCCCACGCCGAGCTGCTCGGGCGACTGTGTCCACAGCGCGGTCGCCGTGTAGAGCAGGACCGAGGCCGCGAAAAGGAGCAATGGAACGGGCACCCTTCGCCTCGGTCCGGCGGGCATCCCCGTCACGGCGCTCAAGGGACCGCCTCCGCCGCGCGCCGGCTTCCGCCCGCTCGATGACCGACGGCCAGCGCCATGACCTCCTCCTCCGCCGCTCCCCCGTCGCACGCGCCCGACACCCGGCCCTGGTGCATGACGACGATGCGGTCGCTGACGCCGACCACCTCGGGGAGGTCGGAGGAGATCATCAGGATGGCACGGCCGCGGGCGGCCAGATCGCGCATGATGCGGTAGATCGCGGCCTTCGCCGCCACGTCGATGCCGCGCGTCGGCTCCCCGAAGATCAACAGCGCGGGATCCCGGGCGAGCCAGCGCGCGATGACCACCTTCTGTTGATTGCCGCCCGACAGCAGCCTGATCTCGCCGTCGAACCGGGCCGCCCGCACGTCGAGCGCGCGCAGGTGCTGATCGAGGTGCCGGTCCGCCATGGCGCGCGCTCCCGGTCGCCGCAGGGCGGCAGCGAAGGCGCGCAGCGTCAGGGCCGCGTTGTCGCGGATGGACTGCCCGAGCGTCAGCGCTTCCCGCTTGCGGTCGTCGGGCAGATAGCCGATGCCTGCCGCGATGCCCTCGCGGGCCGAGCCGGGCGCGAGCGTCCGCCCCTCGAAGCGCATCTCGCCCCGCGTGAAGGGCTCGTCCCCCAGGATGGCGCGGGCGAGCGCCGACTTGCCCGAGCCTTCCAGTCCTGCGACGCCGACGATCTCCCCGCGCCGCACGACCAGGTCGATGTCCGAAAGCACCGCGTTGCCGCCGCCCCGGATTTCGAGCAGTCCCTCCCCAGGCGGGGCGGTCGGGCGCGGCGGGAAGAACTCGGCGAGGTCACGGCCCACCATGAGCCGCACAAGCCGGTCCGGCGGCATCGCCGACGCCTCGTCCGTCGCGACCTTGCGGCCATCCTTCAGGACGGTGACCCGGTCGGAGATCGCGGCGATCTCGGGCATGCGGTGGGACACGTAGACCAGCGCGACCCCCTGGCTGCGGAGACGCCGGACAAGGTCGAGCAGGCGGCGCGCGTCCGTATCGTCCAGGGCGGCCGTCGGCTCGTCCATGATCAGGATCGCAGGATCGAGGGCCAGGGCCTTGGCGATCTCGACGATCTGCTGGCCGGCCACCGACAGGTCGCCAGCGCGTGCGTCGGCCGGGATCGCCGATCCCAGACGGTCCAGCAGCTTGCGGGCACCGGTCCGCATGGCGGCCCGGTCGAGCATCCGGCGACGCATCGGCTCAAGCCCGAGATAGATGTTCTCGGCGACCGAGCGGTCCGGCAGGAGGCTCAGTTCCTGGTGGACGATGCCGATCCCGGCGCGCCGGGCCTCGACGGGGTGGGCGAAGACGACCACCTCGCCGCCGATCCTGATCGTCCCCGCATCGGGACGGTAGATTCCGCCGAGGATCTTCATCAGCGTCGACTTGCCGGCGCCGTTCTCGCCGCAGATCGCGTGCACTTCGCCGGGACGGCAGTCGAAGCTCACGGCGTCCAGGGCGCGAACGCCCGGGAACTGCTTCGAGATGTCGACCATTTCGAGTGCCGCGACCGCCGTCAACGCCCGCTCCTCCCTTGCACGAGGGCCGGCCTACTCGGCGGCGATGCGCTGGGGCGCCGCCAATCGCGCGCGCGGGTCGCGGTGCATCTGCCCGTCCTTCATGATCATGGCGAAGTGGTCCGGTCCGACGAGCACCGACTGGTCCTTCAGCGGGTTGCCCTCGACGAGCAGGAGGTCGGCGAGCGCGCCCTCGGCGATCACGCCCAGTTCGCCCTTGTGACCCATGAGGTCGCCCCCGACCGCCGTCGCGCATTTCAGCGCCTCGGCGGGCGTGTAGCCGAAGAACTTGACGAAGTGGCCGATGTCGCGGGCATTCTGCCCCATGGGCGTCAGCGTGAACCCGTAATCGCCGCCGACGACGACGCGCATGCCGCGCCTGCGCATCTCCCGGTAGGTCGCGCAGGTGTGTTCCAGCTTGCGGGGCAGGCCCATGCGCTCGGCCACGGCCTTGGTCAGGCCGACCACGTCGCCCTCGAACACCGAGTTGTGGACGAGGCCGAAGGCCGGGCCCACGATCACCTTGTCCTTGACGGCCTCGAGCATGTCGAGCGCTTCCGCATCGGCGAAATCGCAGTGGTAGATGCAGTCGGCGCCAGCCCGGATCGCCCGCTTGACCGACTCGGCCGCCCGGGCATGCACGGCCACCCGCTTGTCGAAATCATGGGCCGCCGCGACCCCGGCGCTCAGTTCCTCCTGGCTGATCGACACGATCTCGGCCCGGCAGTTGGAAACGAACTCGTCCCCCGAGACATTGAACTTCACATTGTCGACGCCCTCGCGAGCGCATAGACGAACCGCTTTGCGGATCTCATCCACGCCATCGGCGATCATGCCGAAGCCGGAGAAATCGCCATGATGCTTGCGCTCGTCGCCGAGCCCGCCCGTCACGGTGATTTCCGGCCCGGCCGCCTTGTAGCGCGGCCCGGCGAGATAGCCGTCTTCGATTTCCTGCCGCACCACGACATCGATGCGCAGCTTGGCGGAGGCGGAATAGGCCGAGGTGAACCCGTGGTTCAGC
>CAXTVD010000138.1:0-9960 GCA_964247575.1 uncultured Lichenihabitans sp. | reverse complement strand
TAGGATACGAAGGTCGCGAAGCTGTCGGTCAGCAGCGTCAACGCTGTCCCGACGGATTGGATTCGCTCTGATCGCCGGGGATCACGACCTGATCTGGTCAAAGGGTAGCCAGCGCGAATCGAGACTGCGCTTGCAAACCGGCGCTTCGCCTCCGAGCTGGGCGCCATCGGCTCCCATACAGCCTTTTGGCTCATTGTAGACCGCCGACAATGCTTCTTCCCCGTTCCCACCTCTGGCCCGGCGTTCCGTTAGCTCTCGCATCGGCCGTCCTGTTCGGCGCCTCCGCTCCCTTCGCGAAGATCCTGATCGGGACCGTCGACCCGCAGTTTCTTGCGGGTCTCATGTACCTGGGCGCCGGGCTCGGTTTGGCCGTTGTGCACTTCGGGCGTGCCACGTTCGGCTTGTCGGCTCAGGAGGCACCGCTTCGCAAGGCGGATTACCCGTGGCTCTTGACGGTCATCCTAGCGGGCGGGATCGCCGGGCCGCTGCTGCTCACGCTGGGTCTCGCCCGGACCTCGGCTGCGTCCGGATCGCTCCTGCTCAACCTTGAGGGGCTGGCCACGATGAGCATCGCCTGGCTGGTGTTCCGGGAAAACGTGGACCGACGCCTCCTGCTCGGGGCGCTCGCGATCCTGGCCGGGGCCGTGTTGGTGTCCTGGTGCGGCGAGGGTGTCGGCATCGACGCGGGGGCGGGTCTCATCGCCGCCGCCTGCCTGGCGTGGGGCATCGACAACAACCTGACAAGAAGGCTTGCGTCCGCCGATCCTGTCGTGACCGCGATGGTCAAGGGCTTGGTCGCTGGGGCCGTCAACGCCGGCTTGGCCTTGTCGTTCGGAGCCGCCGTCCCGTCCTTCCCGGCGATCGGCGCCGCCGCGCTCGTCGGGTTCCTCGGCGTTGGTGTGAGTTTGGTCCTTTTCGTCCTGGCCCTGCGTCACCTCGGGACCGCAAGGACTGGCGCTTATTTCTCCTTGGCCCCGTTCATCGGCGCCGTCATCGCTATCCCGCTGCTTCACGAAGCGCTGACGCCGCAGCTTCTCGGCGCCGGCGCGCTGATGGCTTTCGGCCTCTGGATGCACGTGGCCGAACGACACGACCATGAGCATGTGCACGACATCCAGGAGCACGATCATGCCCACGTCCACGACGAGCATCACCGGCACGGCCACGACAGGCCGGTGACCGAACCCCACTCCCACTGGCACCGTCATGAGCCGCTACGGCACTGGCACGCCCACTATCCTGACCTGCACCATCGGCACGGACATGGGTGACCTCCAAAGCGTTGAGGGTAAGCACGCGAATGACCCAGGGGTCGCGACTTCGTCAAGCGCCCAGGTCCTCGCCGGTTTCCTGAAGCTCGGGCTCACGTCCTTCGGCGGTCCCGTCGCGCATATCGGCTACTTCCGGACCGAGTTCGTCGAACGGAGGCGCTGGCTTGACGAGGCGGCCTATGCCGACGTCGTGGCGCTCTGCCAATTCCTGCCGGGGCCGGCCAGCAGCCAAGTCGCGGTCAGCCTCGGCATCATGCGGTCCGGATTGGCCGGCGGCCTCGCGGCCTGGTGTGGGTTCACGCTGCCTTCCGCCGCGGCCTTGATCGCCTTCGGCTACGTCGTGGATCGCGTCGGCGACCTGGGTCACGCGAGCTGGCTCCACGGCCTGAAGATCGTGGCCGTCGCGGTCGTGGCCCAGGCCGTCTGGAGCATGGCGAAGTCGCTTTGTCCGGACAGGGAGCGCGCGACCCTCGCCGTCGCGGCGGCGATCCTCGCGCTGACGCTTCCCACCGCCTTGGCCCAGGTCGGCGCGATCGCGATCGGGGCCGTGATCGGGTGGCGCTTCCTTCCGGCAGGCCCCCCGAGAGTCGTCGGGCGTTTGGGCTTCACATTGGGGAAGGGCGTGGCCTTCGCGTCCCTGGCGGCGTTCCTCGTCCTGCTGTTCCTGCTTCCCTTCCTTGCCGCCGCGTCGGGCAGCCATGCCGTCGACTTGTTTGCCCGGTTCTACCGTTCGGGCTCGCTGGTGTTCGGCGGGGGCCACGTGGTTCTGCCGCTGCTGCGGGAAGCCGTGGTGCCGCCTGGCTGGATCGACGACGATCGCTTCCTCGCCGGTTACGGCGCCGCGCAGGCCGTCCCGGGCCCCCTGTTCACCTTCGCCGCCTATCTCGGCACGGCCCTGAACCGTCCGCCGAACGGGTGGCTCGGCGGGCTCACCTGCCTCGTCGCCATCTACCTGCCGTCCTTCCTTCTGCTCGTTGGCGTGCTGCCCTTCTGGGACACGTTGCGCGGGCGGGCGGACGTCCAATCGGCCCTGCGGGGCGTCAACGCCGTCGTCGTGGGCCTGCTGCTGGCGGCCCTCTACACGCCGGTCTGGACGAGCGGGATCAAGTCTCCGCTGGACTTCGCGGTCGGTATCGTCGCGTTCCTCATGCTCGTCTTTTGGCGTGCGCCGCCCTGGCTCGTCGTCGGTCTTGGAGCGGTGACGGCAGGGGCGATCAAGGCCTGACCGAACGCCTGCGTGTCCGGGATTGGCGCGAAGCCGGAGGTCCGTTCTCCAAAGTTCATCCCTCGGGTGAGAGATCTGCAGCATAGCCTTATTGCGAACTTACATGGCATCCGTTGTCTGATGATGAGCAATCCAGGCCACTATCCGTGGGCGTGCGAGCTGGTCGAATGCCCAACGACCGACCGCGACTGTAATAAATTTGTGCGGCTTGCCTCATCATTCTCACTAGCGAGCATGCCTCCTGCATGCCACTCTTTCGATATGTTGTATCGCATTGCGATACGAACAGGCGCGTACAGACGCGGGTCGAGCGGGTTCGTCGGAGTCGCATGCAGCGGTCATCCCTGTTCATCCAGTCGGTCGAGAAGGCCTTTCGGGTGTTGGACGTCTTCAGCCACAGCGAGCAATATCTGGGACTGAGCGAGATCGCGGCCCTGTCGGGCCTCGACAAGTCGTCGGCACAGCGCTGCACCCATACGCTGGTCGAGACGGGCTACCTCGAGCAGGACCCCCGGACGGCGCGCTTCAGCCTCGGCAAGCGATGCCTCGACCTTGGCTTCCATTTCCTACGCAACCACCCGCTGGTGGCGCTCGGCACGCCTTTGCTGCTGCAGCTGCGGCGCGATTGCGGCGAGCGGACGAACCTAAGCCTCTTCGACGACCTCAACCTCGTCTACGTCATCCGCCTGCATGGCAAGCGCGAATATCCGCAGTATTCGACGCTGATCGGCCGGCGCATGCCCACCTTCTGCTCGGCCGGCGGACGGGCCGTTCTGGCCCATCTGCCGGATGACGAGATGCGGGACATCATCGCTCGCTCCTCGCGCATCCTCATGACGCCCGACACGCTCACCGACCCGCTGGCCATCGCGGACCAGGTCGCCAAGGCACGCGAACGGGGCTACGGCTTCGTGGTCGGCGAGAGTGCGCCCAACGAGGTGACGGTCGCCGCCGCCGTCCTCGATGCGGTCGGCCGTCCGATCGCGGCCGTCCACATCGCGGGCAGCCTCACCAAATGGTCGCCGGCCGACTACGAGCCGCGGTTTGCCCCGCTCGTCGTGGAAGCGGCGCGCGCGCTGAGCCACGCCGGCGCCCGTGTCGGGCCGGGCGGTGCGAGGGGCGGCGTATGAGCCCGGCCCCGCTCGACATTGTCGACTGGCTCGCCGCACGCGAGCCAGCGATGCAGGCGCTGCTGGCCGACCTCGTCGACCTCGACAGCGGCACGCGCAACACGGCCGGCGTCACCGCGGTCGGGGATCGTCTCGCCGCCTTCTTCGCCGAGCACGACATTCCGGCGCGGCGGATCGAGGCGGGCGGCTTCGGCGACGGGGTGGACGCCACCATCCCAGGCGGCGCCGCGCCCGTCCTGCTGATGGGCCACCTCGACACGGTCTTTCCCGACGGGGAGGCGGTGCGCCGCCCCTTCAGGGTCGAGCACGACCGTGCCTACGGCCCCGGCGTGGCCGACATGAAGGCCGGGCTGGTGATGAACAGCTTCGTGATGGCCGGGCTGGGGCGCTGCGGGTCGGCGGGCCGCGCCGTCGCCGCCCTGTTCACCGGCGACGAGGAGATCGGCTCGCCGGGCTACAGGCCGCTCATCGAGGCCGCCTCGGCGAAAGCTGAATACGCGTTCAATGCCGAGCCGGCGCGCCCAGGCGGCGAGGTCGTCGTCGAACGCCGGGGCGGCACCTTCATGCGGCTCACCGTGCATGGAAAGGCGGCCCATTCGGGCGTCAACCTGCGCGAGGGCGTGAACGCCATCGCCGAACTGGCTCACAAGATCGTCGCCCTGCACGGCCTCACCGATTTCGAGGCCGGGCTGACCGTGAACGTCGGCCTGGTGTCGGGCGGCCAGTCCGTCAACACCACGGCTCCCCGCGCCGAAGCGCTCGTCGACCTGCGCTTCGGGAGCCCGGCCGCGCGCGAGGCAGCGCTGGCCCGCATCGGCGCGATCGTGGCGCGGACGATCGTGAAAGGCGCCTCGGCCGAACTCGCGGTCACCGGCGAATTCCTGCCGCTGCCCCGCTCTCCCGCGATGATGGCCCTGTTCGACATCTACCGGGGCGCCGCGCGGGACCTCGGGTTCGACGTGCAAGGCACCGCGACCGGCGGCTGCGCGGATTCCGGGTTCGCGGCGGCGGCGGGCGCCGTGACGCTGTGCGGCACGGGTCCAGTGGGCGGCGGCGCCCATACGGCGGCCGAATATATCGAGCTGCCGTCGCTGCTGGCCCGCGCGCAGGCGCTGGCGCTCACCATACAACGCCTGCCGGCGCATACCGACAGGCCGGTTTCACGCATTGCACGCTGAGGAGATGATCCGATGACGCACGCCTATTCACGCTTCGACCGGTCCGCCATGGCCGGAACGCGGATCGCCCGCTCGGTCCGCGCGGCGGCCCTGGCCGGCACCGCGCTCGTGGGATCGGCAACCCTCGCGCGCGCCGCCGACGCGATGACCCCGGCGCCTACCGTCGCTGGCCTGACCACCTGCGACGTCAAGGGCGCAAAGCCCATCAAGATCGGCATCCTCGCGCCGCTCAGCGGCGGCATGGCCGCTGACGCCAACGACTACCTCAACGCCGCGACCCTCGCGGCCGACGAGCTCAATGCCGCCGGCGGCATCTGCGGCAAGGACTCCCGCTACACCCTGTCCTTCGAGAAGGCCGACACCGAGGGCCAGCGCAGCGACGCTGTCGTCACCGGCGTGCGGCGCCTGACGGCCGACAAAGACGTCCACATGATCATGACGCCCTATGCGAGCACGTCGAATTTCGAGATCGACCTGATGGCCAAGGCGAAGATGCCCTATTTCATCTCGGGCGGCGCCGAGGCGACGAAGGGCATCATCGGCAAGAACCCGGCCGGCTATCCAACCGTTTGGTCGCGGGTGCCGGACTACGGCGGCTATTCCACGGACCTGCCGCCGCTCCTCGACAAGCTGATCGACGCCAAGACGCTCGCCGTGCCAGCCAAGACCGTCTACATCATCGGCTCCGACGATCCCTACGGCACCAACATCGCGCAGGGGCTCGCTAAGAGCTTCCCGGAGGCGGGATGGAAGGTCGTCGGCACCGAGACCGTGCCGTTCCAGTCGGTGACCGACTGGCGCACCCAGCTCGCCCACATCCGCGATCTCAAGCCCGGCGCGATCGTCGTCACCGAGTGGTCGCCGGCGAGCGACGCCAACTTCTTCAACCAATTCATCGAGCAGCCGACGGACTCACTCGTCTTCCTGCAATACGCGCCCGTCATTCCCGAGTTCAACAAGATGACCCGCAACCAGGCGAAGGGCGTCATCTTCAACATGCTCGGCGGCGCCATCGACTCGCGGGCCGACACCAAGGAGATCACCGATAAATACCAGGCCAAGTATGGTCCGGGTGGCTATTTCATGGTGGCCGGCTACAACGCCGTACACCTGTATGCCGAGTGCATCCACAAGGGGATCGACCCGGCCGACCATCTGGCGATGGGCCAGTGCTACAGCACGCTCGACGTCGACACGCCCTCTGGGCGCATGGCCTTCGATCCCAAGACTCATCTCGCCAAGCAGGGCGACGACTACATGCCGACGCTGTTCTACCAGGTCGACGACAACGGCGGGAAATACATCATCGCCCCGCCGGCGGTGTCGCAGGGCAGCTTCAAGCAGCCCTATTGGATGACGACGAAGCCCTGATGCCTGGGCAGGACAGGTGATGAGCGTCGGGACGACCACGCCGCTGCTGGAAGTCGAGGGCCTGCGCAAGGCCTTCGGCGCCCTCGTGGCCGTGGACGACGTCTCATTCGCGATGCGGCCGGGAGAGATCCTCGGCATCGCGGGACCGAACGGGGCGGGCAAGACCACCCTGTTCAACCTCATCACCGGCATCCCGTTCCGGCCCGACGGCGGCCGCGTCCTCCTCGGCGGCACGCGGGTCGACCGGCTCGCGCCGCACCGCATCTTCCGCCTCGGCCTGGCTCGCACCTTTCAGAAGGAATCGACCTTCGCCGCCCTGACGGTCGAGCAGAACGTCAGGCTCGGGGCCGTCTACGGCGCAAGCCTGAAGGGGCGCGACCTCGCAAAGGCCGTGGATGCGGCACTGGACCGGCTCGACCTCGCAGGCCGCCGCCACGCCGCCGCCGCATCGCTCACGGTCTACGAGACGAAGCGCCTCATGCTCGCGTCCGCCTTCGTGACCCGCCCGCGCCTCCTGATGCTCGACGAGCCTGCCTCTGGCCTTACCAGCGCCGAGGTGAAGGACCTGCAGCGCGTGATCCTCGACATCCGGCGCGACGGCGCCGCCATCCTCCTGATCGAACACATCCTGCCGCTGCTGTTCGGCCTGTCGGAGCGGGTCATGGTCATGGATTTCGGCCGCAAGCTCGTCGAGGGGCCGCCCGCCACCGTCGCCCGGGACGAGCGGGTCATCGAGGCCTATCTCGGCGGCCAGAGCCAGGGAGCCGCCGATGCGCTTGCAGGTTGAGGCTCTCCAGGCCGGCTACGGCCGCGTCACCGTGCTGCACGGCATCGACATCGAGGTGCCCGAGGGCGTCCGGGTGGGGCTGTTCGGACCCAACGGCCACGGCAAGACGACGCTGCTGCGCACCCTGTCCGGCCTTGTCAGGCCGAAGGCCGGCACGGTCCGCTTCGGCGACCGCGATCTTACCGGCGCGTCTCCCCGCACGGTCGTCGAGCGTGGCCTGATCCACGTGCCCCAGGGAAGCACGCTGTTCACCCGCATGACTGTGCTCGAGGCCCTGACGCTCGGTGCCTACGCCCCGCGGGCCTGGGCGCAGCGGCGGCGCTCGCTCGACCAGGTTTTCGCCCTGTTCCCTCGCCTTGCCGAGCGGCGCGGCCAGCGCTGCAGCACGCTGTCGGGCGGGGAACGGCAGATGGCCGCCATCGGCGCCGGCCTCATGGGCTGCCCTCGCCTGCTGATGCTGGACGAGCCGACGCTCGGACTCGCACCCAAGATCCGCGCCGACCTCGCACGAAGCATCCACGCCATCGCCGAGACGGGGGTGGGGCTGCTGGTGGTCGACCAGGACGTTGACATGTTGCTCGGCCTCTGCGGTCGCCTCTACCTCATCGAACAGGGCCTCGTCACCATGGACGTCCGCGACCGCCACCAATTGGAGCACAAGGACGTGCTCGAGCGTTACTTCGGGACGGCCGCCTGATGGGTGCGATCCTCGTCAGCGGGCTCGTCTCGGGCGCCCTCTACGCGCTGGTGGCGAGCGGCCTCTCGCTCGTCTGGGGCGCGCTCGGCGTCTTCAATTTCGCCCATGGCGTGCTGCTGATGCTCGGCGCCTATGCGGCTTGGTGGGTGTCCTCGCCCGACGGCCTCGGCCTCGGGCTTCCCATCGGCATCCTCGCCAGCGTGATCTTCATGATCGGCACCGGGGTGCTCCTCTACATGCTGCTCGTGCGGCCATGGATCGGCAAGCCTGGCGCGGAACTGGCGGTCATCATGACCACCATCGCGGGCGCGATCTTCATCGAGAACCTCGTGCTGCAGGTGTTCGGCGGCCGCTTCAAGACGATCGATCAGGTGGTGAGCGGCACCGTCCCGCTGGCCGGCGGCACCATGCAGGCGCAGAACCTGCTCACCATCCTGCTGGCGCCAGCGCTCCTCGGCGGCCTCGCGTTGTTCCTGCGCCATAGCCGAACCGGGCTGGCGATCCGCGCCGTGGCGCAGAACCAGGAAGCAGCGAAGCTCTTCGGCATCAGCGTCGAGCGCACCTATCTGGTGACCTTTGCCACCAGCGCCGTGCTGGCCGGCATCGCCGGGATCCTGCTCGGTGGACTGTTCAACATAAGCCCCGTCATGGGGACCGACCCGCTGCTGCGAGCCTTCGTGGTGGTGGTCTTCGGGGGACTCGGCAGCCTCGTCGGCACGATCATGGGTGCCTATGCCGTGGGCCTGATCGAGGCGCTGAGCTCGTATTACATCGGCATCTATTGGACGCCGGTGGTGCTCTTCGCGGTGCTGATCGCCGTGCTCGTCTTGCGGCCGACCGGCCTGATGGGACGCGGCGCATGAGCGCGCCTCGTCTCCCGTGGAAGGCTGCGCCCCTCGCCCTCTCGCTGGCGGTCGCAGCGCTGGCCCCCCAGGTGCTGACGGGCAGCGTCGCCCAGAACCTTGCGATCCTGTCCCTGCTCTACGCCGTCGTCGCCTCCAACTGGGACCTCACACTCGGCTACGCCGGCGTCTTCAATTTCGCCCATGTCGCCTTCTTCGGCCTTGGGGCCTATGTCGCCGCGGTGTCGACCGTGCAGTTCGGCGTGCCGGTCTGGTGGGACCTCCTGCTCGGCGTAGCCCTGGTGGCCGTCGTGGGCGCGATCGTGGCGGCGCTGGCCCTACGGCTGCGCGGCATCTATGTCGCCCTCGTCACCTTCGCTCTTACCCAGCTCTGCGTCGCGCTGATCAACTCGCAGAAGGATCTCACGGGCGGTCCCGTCGGCCTCGTCGGCATCCCCGACCTTCAAATCGGCGACTTCGAATTCGGCAGCGACGCGCGATCCTACTTCTACGCCGCCGAGATCCTGCTGATCGCCTCGACGGTAGGGCTGCGCTGGCTCGCGACGTCGAGCTTCGGCCTGAGCCTCGTCGCGCTGCGCGACAACGAGCCCTATGCCATCAGCCGGGGCATCCCCGCCACCCGCCAGCGCGTGCTGGCGATCGTCGCGAGCAGCGTGCCGACGAGCCTGGCAGGCGGGCTCTATGCCCACTACCTGATCGTCGCCTCACCCGACGTCTTCTCGTTTTCTCTGACGACCCTGCTGCTGAGCATGGTGCTGGTCGGCGGTGCTGCGACCACCTACGGCCCAATACTCGCCGCCGTCGTCTTGACCGTGGGTACCGAGCAGCTCGCCGGCCTCGGCAACGTCCGCTACATGATCATAGCCGTGCTGATCGTGCTCGTGCTCCGCTTCTTGCCGGGTGGCGTGTGGTCGATCTGGCGCAGCCGGCTCTTCGCCCGCCGCGGGCTCGCCCCGGCCGCCATCGCCGCCTTCGACGCAAAGGAGCCCGCATGAGCGCCCCATCCTGGCCGGAGGGCCGCCGCGCGGCTGTGAGCTTCACCTTCGACTTCGACGCCGAGTCCGTCTGGCTGGCCATGGATCCCGCCAATGCCGAGCGGCCGGGGGTCCTGTCCGTCGGTCACTACGGCGCGAAGGTCGCAGTCCCGCTGCTGCTCGACCTGCTCGCCCGCCACGGCGTGAAGGCGACCTTCTTCGTGGTCGGCCGCAACGCCGAACTCTACCCCGACCGGATCGCGGCCATCCTAGCGGGCGGCCACGAGATCGCTGTCCACGGCTACACCCACACGCCCCCGGCCCGCCTCACCCCAGTCGAGGAAGAGGTGGAGCTCGTCAGGGCACGCCAGCTACTCGAAGCCGCCGGGGCGACGATCCTCGGTTACCGCTCGCCGGCTTGGGAAGTGAGCCCGGTGACCCTAGACCTCCTGGACAAGAACGAG
>CAXTVD010000137.1:0-10080 GCA_964247575.1 uncultured Lichenihabitans sp. | reverse complement strand
CATAAATGCTGCCCGGCCCACCGGTGAGCAGTTCGTCGTGAACCTTGATCGCCAATAACCGCCTGGAAATCATGGACGAGGCCGGCCGACTGCGGGTCATTCTGCCGTTTGATCTCACCACCATGCGCGATACGGGGTAGGGGATCGCCAACCCGTCGAGGTCATCCTGGCTCGGTGGACGACGAAACCAGACTCACCTCGGAACAGGACCGAGCCGGTTTCGGCGAACCGACGGCGCCGGTCGGCAAGCGCCAAGTCCATCGCCACTTCGAAGATCAGGCCGGCGATTGGCGGCCCGCGTTCGATCCTGACATGCGCCTGGTCCGCTATCGGCTGTTCCGGGCCGCGCAAGGTCGTGCGGCGACCGAAGGGTAAGCGGTAACGCGCCTATAGACACGCTGAAACGGGCCGTTGCACATTGAGGTGCGTATCGGAGGGGACATGCCATGAGGGCTGGACTGCTTGCCGTGATGACCAGCGCGACCGTCGCGATGCTACCGTCGTTCGTAGCCGCCCGTGATTTCCAGGCGACGACGTCGGCAGGACGTGCCGTCCGCGTTGCGACACAGGCGTCGTGGCGTCAGGACTGCTCTCCGAACTCACCCCCGCAGATCCAGGTGACGCAGGCGCCTGAGCACGGGAAGGTGTCTCTGAGCAGGTCCGCCACGACGATCCAAAACGCTGACGCTGGCGGCGAGCAATGCATCGGCCGGCGGGCCAGTGGGGTCGGCATTGTCTACACGCCTCAGCAAGGCTTTCGCGGTGTCGACCAGTTCGCCTTCACCGCCGCCTTCCCGAGCGGGGTTGTCCTGAACGATCAGGCGTCCGTCACCGTGCGATGACCTTCAGGCTGGGACGCTTAGAGCCGTTAAGACAGGCGCAGCCTGTGGCCTGAACGACCGCGGGCGGCGGCGATCATGCATCACCCGCGATGGCGAGGAGCCCGGACAGTGTGTCCATCGCCGCGCGAAGCGTGGAGCCACGACAGCCTCACGCATTCCGGTCACCCCTCGGCATCTTTGACGAACCGATCGAGCCCGACGTCCTGCCGCTCCAGCCTGCGGTTGGCGGCGAGCAGATAGGGGATCGCGGGCCGGCTCGCCGCTTCGACCGCCGCATAGTGACGGCGGAAACCCGGCATGAGTTCGTGGAGTTCGGCCCGCAGTGCCGTCTCGTCCACACTCAGCATCACACCGTCCCGCATCACGATGCGGCCGTCCACGACCGTGGTCCGCACGCCGCGCCCGCATTCGGAATAGACGAGCTGTCGGGCGGCGCTGTTGAAAGGCATGTAGGCGACGTCGGTGAGATCGAGGATCGCAAGGTCGGCGCGGAAGCCCGGCGCGATCCGGCCGATCTCACCGTCCAGCCCCGCCGCCCGCGCGCCGCCGATCGTGGCGGCCCGGAGGGCGTCGCCGGCAAGCACGCCTGTCGGGTTGGGATCGGTCACGCCCGCTAGCAGGCACAGCATCTTCATGGCCTGGAACATGTTCTGGCAGTCGCCGCAGGAGCAGTTGTCGCAGCCGAGCGCGACATTGATCCCCGCCTCCATGACGCGTCGCATCGGCGCGATGCCGCTCTTGAGCTTCAGGTTGCTGATCGGATTATGGGCGAGGCTCGCCCCATGGGCGGCCAGGATCTCCATCTCGGACGGCATCAGCCAGACGCCATGCGCGATCGTGGTGCGATGCTCGAATAGTCCGACCCGCTCCATGTAGCGGATCATCGAGCCTCCGTCCTCGCCGTAGATTTCGCGCGCCTTGGCGGTCTGCGCCTTGGTCTCGTAGACGTGGGTGAAGATCGGCAGATCGTGCCGCCCGGCGATGTCGCAGATCCCCTCCAGCAGGGTTCGCGACGAGCGCTGCGGTCCCGACGGGCTGACCGCCCAGCTGAAGCGCGGTCCCGCCGGCCTTCGCCTGATCTGGCGATCGACGAAGTCGATCTCGGCCGCGGGATCGTTCGGCTTGCCCGCGATGAGGGCCATGACGTCCGGCGGTACGTCCGGCGGCAGGAAGGGCGCGATATCGAGGGCCGCGAGATCGCGGACCGCGATCGAGAACACCACCCGGATGCCGACCTCCGCGTAGGCGGCCAGGATCGTGTCGAGCGTCTCCTCGTCCCGCGGCACGAGCGTGTTCATGTCCTGGATCGTGGTGATCCCGTTGCGCAGCGCCTCCAGGGCCCCGACCAGCACACGGGCCCGGAGTTCGGCCCGGCTCCGCTTGCCGAAATAGGCGGGCTGCGAATGAAGCGCCCACACGTCGAAGGGCATGTCCTCCAACATGCCCTTCTGCAGCACGTCGTAGGAATGATAGTGCGCGTTGACGAGCCCCGGAATGACGAGATGATCCCGCGCCTCGATCACGATCGGCGCGCCGGGGCCGCCCCGCTCGGCCGCGTCTCTCAGCGCCGCCTTGGCCTCACCGTCGGCGTCGGGCGCCGTGACGGCTGTGATCCGCTCGCCTTCGATCAGGATGTCCCGGACGGGCGGCTGGTGAATATCGCCATCGTGATCGTAGACGCGCCCCCCCCGGATGAGGAGGGTGGAATGGTGGGTCATCGGCTGCGCTGCTCTTCTTGAACGGACTCTTGGACGGTACCCGCCATCGCGCGGCCGATGGCGACACGGGACGCCCCGGCGCCGGACGTCTCGAAGATGATGCGCCCCTCGAAGATCACGGCGATCCGGTCGGCGAGTTGCAGCAGTTCGTCGAGGTCCTCCGTCACCAGCAGCACCGCGGCGCCGGTGTTGCGGACACGCAGGATCTGGTCGTGGATCTGGGCCACCGCGGCGAAATCGAGCCCGAAACACGGATTGCTGGCGATCAGCAGGCCGACGTCGCCCTCGAGTTCGCGCGCCAGGACGAGCCGCTGGACGTTGCCGCCCGACAGCGAGGTCACGGGGGCGGAGAGCCCGCCGGTCTTGATCCCATAGAGCCGGACCGCCGACGCCGCATGGCGCCGCATGGCGCCCGGCCTGAGCCAGAAGCCGCGCTTCCCGGCGAGGGGGGGCCGGTCATAAGAACGCAGCGCCAGGTTCTCCATGGCTGACATCGAGGCCACACACGCATTGTGGGCAGGCTCGTCGGGGAGGCAGGCAAGGCCGACCCGCGCCATCGCGGAGCGCGTCGGCCGAAACGGCCGGCCATGCACCCGGACCGCGCCGCTCTCCGGCTGCCGCTGCCCGGCCAAGGCTTCAACCAACTCGCGTTGGCCGTTGCCCGAAACGCCGGCGATGCCGAGGATCGTGCCGCCTTCGACGGTCAGGCCCAGGTCGCGCACCGCGGGGAGCCCCTGGTCACCCCTCACGTTCAAGCCCTCGATCTCCAGCCGACAGCCGCGCCGGCGAGGCTCGGCCCGAGCGACCGTGACGCTCGGCGGCTGAGCGCCGATCATCTGCTCGGCCAGCCTCGCCGCGCTGAGCTCGGCGACGGAGCCGCCGCCCACCAGGCGGCCCTGCCGCAGCACGCTCACTTCGTCGGCGAAGCGCAGCACCTCGCGGAACTTGTGCGTGATCATGACCACGGTGACGCGGCCCTCGCCGGCCATGGCGTGCAGCCGCCCGAGCACGTCATCGGCCTCGTGCGGGGTCAGGACCGAGGTCGGCTCGTCCAGGATGAGCAGGCGGTGCCCGAGATAGAGCTGCTTGAGGATCTCGACCTTCTGCTTTTCGCCGGCGGACAGGGCCGAGACCTGGGCGTCGAGCGGAACGCGGAAGGGCATGCTGTCGAGCATCGATGCAAGCTTGGCGCGCTCGCGGGTCCAGTCGATCAGGAACGGAAGAGCGCCGGTGGCGAGCAGCAGATTCTCGGCCACGGTCATGCTCGGCATGAGGGTGAAGTGCTGGTACACCATGCCGATCCCAGCCTGGTGCGAGTCCCTCGGCGTCTGCGGGTCATGCTCGCGCCCCTGCACCAGGAACTGCCCCGCGTCGGCCCGGTAGTAGCCCATGAGGCACTTCATCAGCGTGCTCTTGCCGGCGCCGTTCTCGCCGAGAAGCGCATGCAGGGTGCCCGCCCGGACGGTCAGGCTCACGGCGTCGAGCGCCAAAACGGGCCCGAACCGCTTGCTGACGTCGACGACCTCAAGCGCGTTCATGCGATCTTCAACTCGGCCGGCGCGCCGATTGCGCGTCGGTTCGGGGAGCATGTCACGGCCATGATCAGCAAGGTGAGGCCATAGGGTGCAGCGCCGACGATGTAGGTGAGGTTCGAAAGGCCGGCGGCCTGCAGCGCCGGCCCCAACGCGCTCGCGCCCCCGAACAGCAGCGAAGCCCAGAGACAGCGCACGGGATCCCATCGCGCGAAAATGACGAGCGCCACGGCCATGAGCCCTTGCCCGCTCGACAGGCTCTCGGTCCAGCTGCCGGGATAGTAGAGCGACAGGAACGATCCGCCGATGCCCGACAAGATGCCGCCGGCCAAGGTCGCGTAGAGCCGCACCCGGTCGACCGCATAGCCGAGTGCCCGCGCGGCATCGGCGCTGTCGCCGACCATGCGGACGATCATGCCCCAGCGGGTGCTCCTGAACCCATGGCGGAGCAGAAGCGCGAGGGCGACGCCGACGAAGAACAAGACATTGACCTGGAGGGCGGCGCGGATCTGCGGCGAGGCCGACCACCAGCCGAGCTCGATCGCCGGCAGCATGGGCGCCTGCGGCTGGATGAACGGCTTGCCGAACAGAAAGGCGAGGCCGACGCCAAACATGATGAGAGCGATGCCGACCGCGACGTCGCTCACCCGTCGGAACTGGCAGGCCAAAGCGTGGACGAGGCCGAGGGCTCCCCCCGCGCAGCCGGCCAGGGCGACCCCGGCCCAGGGATCGTGGCACTCGTAGGAGCCGGCGTATCCCACCATGGCGCCGAGCACCAGGATGCCCTCCTGGCCGAGGTTGATGCGGCCGCTCTTCTCGGTCAGGCACTCGCCCAGGCTGACGAACAGGAACGGCGTGCTGCCGCGGATCGCGCCGCTCACGATGGCGAGCGGAACGATCCAGGCGCCGGGCGCGGAGCCCATCACGGCACCGAAGGCGGTGCGAGGGAGGGCGCCGGCGAGGTCTCGGCGGACCCTGCGGCGCCCGCGGGTTCAGGTCGTGGACGCAAGGCTCTGCCGAGACCGAACAGATCCCGGTTGCGCAGCGTCTCGCCGACCAGGACGAAGAGGAAGATCGTGCCCTGGAGCACCAGGACGCTCGCATCCGGCAGCCCGAGCCGTCGCTGGATCAGGCCGCCGCTCGCCGAGATGCCGCCCAGCAGGATCGCGGCCGGGATGATGGCGAGCGGGTTGTGCCGGGCGATAAAGCTGATCAGGATGCCCGTGAAACCGTAGCCGGCGATCAGCGACCCATTCGCCTTCCCGTTGATCGCGGCCGTCTCGATCAGGCCGGCGAGGCCCGCCGCCGTGCCGCCAAGGAAACAGACGGCAACCGTCATGCGGGCGACGGGCAGCCCCATCATGCGCGCCGTCTTGCCATTGCCGCCGGCCACGCGGAGCGAGAAGCCGGGAACCGTGTAGCCGACGAAGACGAAGGCCGCGATGCAGGCCGCGACCCCGATCGCGAAGCCCCAATGCACCTCGGTCCCCGGCATGGACCCGATCAGCGCTTCGGGGGGCAGCGGGTAGGTCGAGGGCTTGTTGAGATCGCTAGGGTCGCGCAGGGGCCCCTCGACGAGCTGGTTGAACACGGCGATCGACACGTAGGTGATCAACAGGCTGCCGATCGTCTCGTTGACGCCCCGGTAGGCGCGGAGTGCGCCCGCCGCCGCGACCACCAGCCCGCCGGTGCCGCAGGCGGCCAGGATCATCGCCGCCATCAGCACGGGCGTCGGCCAATGCGAACAGGCCCGGGCGCTCTCCACCGCCACCAGGCCTCCGAGCACCAGCGCCCCCTCGCCGCCGATCACCGCCAGGCCCATCTGGGCCGGCAACGCGGCGCAAAGGGCGGTCAGGAGCAGCGGCGAGGCGCGGATCAGGGTGTTGTGCCAGGAGAAGGACGAGCCGAACCCGCCGGTCCACATCAGGCCGTAGACGTCGAGCGGGTTCGCACCGAGGCAGACCATGATGATGCCGAACAGCACGGCCGCGCCCGCAAAGGCGCTGAGCGGCACGAGGACGGCATCGGCGACCGCGGCCAGCGTCGTGCGGTTGACCCTCGGTTCAGGCAAGCGAGCCGATGACCCCCTCGACCAGGTAGTTCATCTTGGCGAGGCTGGGGTCGGTGACCGCGAGGCTCTGACCGGCCGCCAGGATCATGTTGCCCTTGTTGTCCTTGAGCGGGCCGGTGAACACGGCCCGGGTGCCGGCGCTGAGCTCGGCGGCCGCCTTGTCGACCGCAGCGCGCACCTCCGGGCCTGCCGACGCGCCGAACGGCCCCATCTTCACAAATCCCTCGGCGAATCCGCCCTGCAGGACGTTGGGCAGGGGCTTGCTGTCCATCTGGTCGCCGACGAGGATGCCGTAGGGCTTGTCCCACGCGTAGAGCGCGCCGGTGAGATAGCCCTTCGGCGCCAACGAGCTCTGGTCGGTGTTGAGACCGCAGGAGTGGATGCCCCGCTGGTCGGCGGTCTGCAGCACGACTTTGAGGTCGTCGATGTGACAGCCGACGACATCGACACCGGCATCCGCGAGGCTGTTGGTGGCCTCGGCTTCCTTGGTGGGCAGCGACCATCCGCCGGTGATGATGAGCTGCGTGGTGATGCTGGGATCCACCGAGCGTGCGCCGAGCGCAAAGGAATTGGCACTGCGCAGGACCGCAGGGATCGGCTTCGCCGCAATGAAGCCGATCTTCTTGGACTTGCTTGCCATCCCTGCCGCGACGCCCGACGCGTAGATCGCCTCGCTGATATAGCCGAAATAGCTGCCCGCATTGGAGGGCGCCTTGGCCGGATCCCAAAGCAGGCCCTGATGACGGAACTGCACCTTGGGATATTTCGCCGCCATGCGCAGCATGTAGGGGTCGTAGTAGCCGAACGAGGTCAGAAACAGCAGCGACGCGCCGTCGAGGTTGATCATGCTCTCCATGGTCTGCTCGCAGGCCGAGGTCTCGGGCACGTTCTCTTCTTCGAGCACCTTGAGGCCGGGCATCGCGCGCAGCTTGGCCACCGCCTCGGCATGGGCCTGGTTGAACCCGAAGTCGTTCTTCGGGCCGACATAGATGAAGCCGACCGTGGTCGGGTTGGCGGCCTGGGCGGCCCGCATGCCGAGGCCGGCCAGGGAGCCGCTCAATCCCGCGAGCATGCCCGCCTTCAGAACCGAACGGCGATTGGGAAAGGGTGCGACCAGCATGCGACACTCCGAGCGAAGGCGCCGCGGACCGACGCTTGCGACGGGAGTGAGCAACTCACATGCCAAGGCATCCCGGTCGAGATTGGATCCAAGATCCGCCGCTCGCGGCGTTGAATTGTGCATCCCAGGGCGGATGCGGGTTCGCTTGGCCAGGAAAGGAGCATGATGTTGGATCCGATCCGGACCCTGCCTTCGACTCAGCTCTTGTCGCGCAGGAAGGCGGACAGGCCGGATCCCGCGTCGGAGATGTGATGCCGCAGCTCGCCGACCGCCACCGCAAGATTGCGGCGCCGGCAGGCCGCGAGAATGCGCCGATGCTCCTGCTGCGACGTCTCGCGGCGGTCGAGCACGCTGTGCTCGAGGCGGAGATAGCGGTCAAAGCCGTTGTAAAGCGTCCAGATCTGCCGCTCGAGTCGGCGGCGGTGGACGCCCGAGTAGAGCAGAGCGTGGAACGCACGATTGAGCGCGCTGCGGGCGAGGAGCGAGGGCTCGCCGTCCATCCTGTCGAGGACGGCCTCCGCCTCGTCCAGGATGGACGGCGTGAGGTGCGGGAACGACAGCGTCAAGGCGAGGCCCTCGAGCGCGACCCGGATCTCTGCGATCTCCTCCACGTCGTCGGGATCGAGCGTCGCGACGACCGCGCCTTTATGGGCCGTGAACTCGACCAGTCCCTCGACTTCCAGCTGACGCAGGGCTTCCCGGATCGGCATGCGGCTGACGGCGAGCGTTGCAGCAAGGTCGTCCTGCCGCAAGGCGACGCCACCCGCGATGACGCCCTGAATGATCGCCTTGCGCAGCGTGTCGGTGACGACGGCGGCCGAGGTGCGGTGCTGGGCTTTGGCCGCGAGCAGCAGAACATGTAGGCCCTGCGATGGGGCTGCAGGCGGCGGCTTGTCTTCTGAACTGTTGATGTCGCGACTGCACCCGAGCGAGGGCGATGGTGGGACCCCCTTTGCCATGCAAACCGGAACCTTCGAAAAGCACTCGCTCATGCAGCTCGTGCGACCGATCACCTCCGATCGGGTGCGATCTTTGTCAAGACGATCAGCGGGTTCGGGCCCGGTGAGACGCGGGGAGGTCCGATGCCGAGACAGCCAGATCCCCAGCCGGGTCTTGCCTCGCTTTGCGCCGATCGGGAGACGGAAGACGCAGTGGAGGCAATGTCGTCGGCCCGAAGCTCACGCTGCCCCAGACTCACTCGCCAGAGCGGGCCAGGTCCACGCCTGGCCCCGCAGGTCTTCGAAAAACTGCCCGAAGGCGAGCAGACCCGCATCGCTTCCGAAGCGCCCGATGAACTGCCCGCCGATCGGCAGGCCCGAACGGGAAAAACCGAGCGGGAGCGCGAGCCCGGGATTTCCTGCGACATTGACCCAGCCCGTATAGATCGCGTGGCCGCGCGGACCGACGGGCTTGCCGTCGATCTCGGGCGGAAAGGCCTCGGCCGCAGGCCAGGGAAGGGCGGCAGCGCTCGGCGTGACGATGAGATCGACACGCCCGAACAGGGTCGCGATGTGGCGGCGGAAGCCCATGACCGTGCTCAGCGCCTCGACGTAGTCCGCCGCTGACAGACCCTCGCCCTCCTTGGCCATGGCCTGGATCGAGGAGCCGCTCTCCTGGGCGAGGCGGCTCCCGGGCAGGCGGAAGGCGCGTGTCACGCCGGACCGGCCGATCACCCGCCACGCCTCGTCGATCGGCACACGGTCGAAGAAGATATCGCCCGTCTCGACGGCATGGCCGGCGCCGGCCAGGGCATGGGCTGCAGCATCGGTCGCCGCAGCGATCTCGGGATCGAGCGGGGCGTCGCCGAACCGGGGCACGTAGAGGATCCGAAGCCGGGTGGGATCGGGCGCGAGCGAGCCTTCGCGCAGCGCCGAACGCGGATCGCGGATGTCGGGACCGGCCAGGACCCCATCGAGCACCATCGCGTCGGCGACCGAGCGGGTCAGCGTCCCCACGACCTCGCAGTCGTGCAGCGTTTCGGGAAACCCGCCGCTCCGCGGGAAACGGCCGATCGAGGGCTTGAAGCCGACCAGCCCCGTATGGGAGGCAGGCCTGCGGATCGAGCCGCCGCCATCGGTCCCGACGGCGGCCGGCACGAGCCCGGCGGCGACGCTCGCGACGGCCCCGCCGCTGGAGCCGCCCGGCGTCAGGGCGGGGTCCCACGGATTGCCGGTCGTGCCGAACAGGCGATTGGAGGTATACCCTTCCAGGGTCAGCTCGGGCACGTTGGTCTTGCCGACGATCACCGCGCCCGCCTGGCGCAGCCGCTCGACCGGCAGTTCATCCACCTCGGGTACGTAATCGGCAAAGGCGCGGCTGCCCCAGGTGGCCCGAAGCCCGGCGACGAGGAGGTTGTCCTTGATCGTCAGGGGCACTCCGTCGAGAGCGGAAAGCGGCGTTCCGGCCTTCCATCGCGCGGCGCTCTCGGCGGCGGCACGGCGCGCCCCCGCCGCGTCCAGCGTGACGATGCTGTTGAGCCGCGGATCGATCCGCCCGATGCGGGATAGAAAGACCTCGAGGGCTTCGACCGGGTCGAAGTCGCCTGCCCGGAACCCCGTCGCAAGCGCGGCGACACCCTTCTGCCAGATCTCCGTCATCGGCTCACCTCCCCGATCACCGCGATCAGCCCGCCGCCGTCCGGCCCCTGGTGCTCGGCGCCGCCGGACACGAAGATGCGCCCGTCGCCCAGCACCGCGCCGGCGAGGCCGCCGAGCGCCGCCCGGATGTGGCGCTGCGCGTTGCTATCCGTATCGTCCAGCATGGTATGGCGGAAGCCGCGCACGGCGCCGCTGGCATC
>CAXTVD010000136.1:0-10185 GCA_964247575.1 uncultured Lichenihabitans sp. | reverse complement strand
GCCGCGCCGCCCCCTGCCCCCAGAACTCCTGGTCGAACAGCACGGCGAACAGCGTGCCGAAGACGATGGTCGCCAGAAGGACGCCGCCGACGAGGAGCACCGTGTTGAGCAGGGCGGTCGCGAGCGAAGGGTCGGTCAGCAGGTAGATGTAGTTGTCGAGCCCGGCCCAGCCGGCGACGGTGGGATCGACGAGGTTATAGTTGCGGAACGAGAACCACAGGGTCAGGACGAGCGGGACGATCATCCAGATCAGCAGGACGCCGATGGACGGCCACAGCAGGGGCCGCGTATCGACAGCCCGGCTCTGGGCGCGCCTGAGGGAAAAGCGCGAGGCCTTGGGAGCGGCGGTCACAGTCGTTGTCATGGCGACCTCCCTGCTTGCGTCGGGGGTGAATCGGCGCGTCGGCGTCTCAATATTTTTTTGCGCCGACAGGGCGTGAGACCGTTGGTCTCCAACCCTGTCTGCGATGCGTGTCACGGCCACCCCGGTTTGCGGGACGACCGTGGCAGGATAGGCCGCCTTACTTGGGGTAGCCAGCCTGCTTCATGGTGCGCTCGGCAGCCGACTGGGCCTTGGCGAGAGCCTGGTCGCCCGTGTCCTGCCCGGCCAGCGCGGCCGCGATGTCCTGGCCGGCCGTGGTGCCGATCCCCTGGAACTCGGGAATCGCCGCGAACTGCACGCCCGTATACGGAACCGGGTTGACGGCGGGCTTGGCCGGATCGGTGGTCTGGATCGCCTTCAGCACGAAGTCGGCGAAAGGCGCGGCCTTCACGTAGTCGGCATTGCTGTAGGTCGACAGACGCGTGCCGGGAGGCGCCGAGACCCAGCCCTCGGACTCGCCGACCATCTTGATGTAGTCCTTCGAGGTCGCCCACTTCACGAACTTCTTGGCGGCATCGGCCTGCTTGGTGGAAGCCGGGACGCCCAGCGCCCAGGACCAGAACCAGCCGCTCGCCTTCGGGTTGGCATCGGTGATCGGGGCCGGGGCGAAAGCGACCTTGTCGGCCACCTGGCTCTCTTTCGGGTTGTAGAGATAGCCGGCGGTCACGGTTGCATCGATCCACATGCCGCACTTGCCGGTCGCAAAGAGGGCGCGGTTCTCATTGTAGCCGTTGGCGGTGGCGCCGGGCGGGCCGTCCTTCTTCATGACGTCGAGGTACCAGGCGATCGTCTTCTTCCAGGGCTCGCTGGTAAACTGCGGCTGCCACTTGGTGTTGAACCAGTCGCCGCCGTAGGCGACCGCGGCGGTCCCGAGAAACGCCATGTTCTCGCCCCAGCCGGGCTTGCCACGCAGGCAGATGCCGTAGATGCCGTTCGCCTTGTCGGTCAGCTTGTCGGCATACTGCGCGATCTGCTGGTAGGTCGGCTTGTCCGCCATCTTGATGCCGGCCTTGTCGAACAGGTCCTTCCGGTAGAAGGTCAGCGAACTCTCGGCATAGAACGGGGCGGCATACATCTTGCCGTCGACGCTGAGGCCGTCCTTCACCTGCGGAACGAGGTCGCTGTAGTCGTAATCCGCCCCGAGGTCGTCCAGCGACAACAGCCAGCCCTGCTTGCCCCAGATGGGGGTCTCGTAGGCACCGATGGTCAGCACGTCGAACGAACCGCCCTTCGTGGCGAGGTCGGTCGTCACGCGCTGACGCAGCACGTTCTCCTCGAGCACGACCCAGTCGAGCTTGATGCCGGTCTCTTTCTCGAAGGCAGGGGAAAGCTTCTGCATGACGATCATGTCGCCATTGTTGACCGTCGCGATGGTCAACTTGGTCTCGGCCCGGGCCGTCACGGAACCGGCCAACAGAGCAGCCACCGCTACCCCGCAAAAACGAGCTAAACGCATCGATTTTCCTCCCAGGCGAGTCTGCTTAAATGCTCACCGACGGAGCAAAAGTTCGTCGTAGTTCGGAGGCTTGTCAAGGAGATTCTGGCAAGGCCCCGACGGCTTCCAAGGCCGAACTGGCCGCCATGGGGCTTCGGGCTCTCCCATCGCCAAGCTCGAGCAGGGCTGCCGCGGTCTCCTCATCGGTGATGAGGCCCGTCGCGTAGCGCCCGCGGAGCGCCGCGGTGATCGGAATGACCTTGTCGGCCCCAGCGGCCACGAGGATGACCGGGCAGCGCGCCGAGGGGGCAAGCCGCAGGGCCGTCAGCCGGGCGGTCACCTCGTTGTCGAGCGCCACGCCGTCGATCGCGAAGCTCCGGCTGACGACCTCGCCGACGGCGCCGTCCCTCTGGAGCAGCGCGATTTCCGCGGCATCGACGAAACCGTCGACGAAAATGGGCGCGCGTGCGCCGATCGAGCCGACGCCGACCATCACGGCGTCCGCGCGCTCGTAGAGCCGCGACACAGCCTGATAGCCGCGCTGCGCGCACAGGAACTCGCACTCTTCGCGGGTGTCGGTGATGACCGGCAACGGCATCGGGTAGCACTGGGCGGCAACCCGGTCGCACAGCCGCATCGCGACGTCGTAGGGGCTGGCCTTTCCGTCGCGGTTGATGTTGCCGACCATGGAGACGATCTTGTGGTGCGGCCGCGACATGAGCGGCATCTGGCGCACCGTCTCGAGGAGAGCCCGGCCGGTGCCCAGGGCGACGATGCGCGGCTCCTTGGGCGCGAGAAAAGCCTCGAGCGTCTGCGCGGCCAGCATGGCGACGCCGATCAGGCTGGCATTCCCCGCTTCGGTCGGGGCGACTTCGCAGCTCCGCAGCCCGAACCGGTCGGTCAGGCGCTCGGCGAGTTCCATCGAGCGGAGCAGCGGATGGTCGAGGCGGAACTTGATCAGTCCCTCGCTGATGGCCAGCGCCACGAGGCGCTGGGCGTTCGGGCGGGAGAGGTTCAGGGCGGTTGCGATCTCGTCCTGGGTCCGGCCTTTGATGTAGTAGAGCCAGGCCGCCCGCGCGGCGAGATCCAGACGTTTGCCCTTCGGATCAGGGAACCGGTCGCTCACGATGTTCGATACGCCTCATGCGGAACACAAGCGTCACGATGGCGCGATGCTGTAGCAGGGGACCCGTTTAAGCGCGTGCGCCGCGCCGGGGTCAAGCGCGCTAGTCGCCGATCAGGTGCAGCACGATCGTCCGCCGGTGCGGCCGGCTGCGATGCTCGAAGAGGTAGAGGCCCTGCCACGTCCCCAGGACCGGGCGACCGCGGGCCACGGGAATGGCCAGCTGCGTCTGGGTGAGCGCGGTCCGCAGATGCGCGGGCATGTCGTCGGGGCCCTCGTCATTGTGCTCGTAACGGGTCGGGCTTTCGGGCGCGATCGCCTCGAAATAGCGCGCCAGATCGGCGCGCACGGAAGGATCGGCGTTCTCCTGGATCAGCAGGGAGGCCGAGGTATGCCGGCAGAACAGCGTGAGCAGCCCGGTGGTCAGGCCCTGGCGCGCCGACCAGTCCACGACGTCGCGCGTCATGTCGTAGAGGCCCTTGCCATTGGTGTCCCTGGTGATCTCGTCCAGCGCCTGTCGCATTGCGTCCTCACGGTTTCGGAGCCACAACACGGCGACGCGGCGGGGTGTTGCACGGGCGGGACAGCGCCGGCTTACAGAGGGAGACGCGCATGTTCCTGGGCATCGACATCGGCACGACCTCCGTCAAGACCGTGCTGGTCGACGGCGATCAGCGCGTGCTGACCTCGGCCGCGCAGGGGCTCACCGTGGCCCGCCCGCAGGCGGGCTGGTCGGAGCAGGATCCGGAAGCGTGGTGGACGGCGGTGGCGGCGACGCTCGACGCGCTCGCGGCATCCCACCCGCACGAGATGGCGGCCGTGGCCGCGATCGGCCTGTCCGGCCAGATGCATGGGGCGACGCTGCTCGATGCGAGCGATGCGGTGCTCCGCCCGGCTATCCTGTGGAACGACGGGCGTGCCGCCGCCGAATGCGGCGAGCTCGAAGCCGCCTGCCCCGATGCCCGCGCCATCACCGGCAACATCACCATGCCGGGCTTCACCGCGCCCAAGCTCCTGTGGCTGCGCCATCACGAGCCGGCGGTCTTCGCCCGCGTGCGGAAGGTGCTGCTCCCCAAGGACTACATCCGGTTCAGGCTCACGGGAGAGTTCGCCTCCGACATGTCGGACGCCTCCGGCACGGCATGGCTCGACGTCGGCGCGCGGGCCTGGTCCGATGCCATGCTCAAGGCGACGGGCCTCGACCGGTCCGCCATGCCGGGCCTCGTCGAGGGGACCGAGGCCACCGGGCAGTTGCGGGCGGAGCTGCGTACACGCTGGGGCATGGCGCGTGCGCCGGTCGTGGCGGGCGGGGCGGGCGACAATGCCGCGTCGGCCTGCGGCATCGGCGCGGTCACCCCCGGCTCCGCTTTCGTCTCGCTCGGCACGTCCGGCGTGCTGTTCGTGTCGAACGCCCGCTTCTCGCCCAACACCGCGGGCGCGGTGCACGCCTTCTGCCACGCCTTGCCCCGGACCTGGCATCAGATGGGCGTGATCCTGTCGGCCACCGACAGCCTCAACTGGCTGGCCCGGCTGCTGCGCGAGCCCGCCCCGGTGCTGGCCGACGAGGTCGCGGCGGGCTTTGACGGTCCCGCGCCGATCCTGTTCCTGCCGTATCTCTCCGGCGAGCGGACCCCGCACAACGATGCCGGCGCCCGCGGCGCCTTCACCGGGCTCGCGCAGGTCACCGACCGCAGGACGATGACCCAGGCCGTGATGGAAGGCGTGGCTTTCGCGTTCAAGGATTGCCAGCGTGTGCTGGCCGACGCCGGCACCGACTTCGCCCGCGCCTTCGCCGTGGGCGGGGGGGCGCAATCGCCCATCTGGCTGCGCATTCTGGCGAGCGTTCTCGACCGGCCCCTGGACCTGTCGGCCGAGGCGGAGGTGGGCGCCGCCTTCGGTGCGGCGCGGCTGGCAATGGCGGCGGCGGGCGGCGGCGATCCCGCGAGCCTGATGCCGCCCCCCGCGGTCGAGCGAACAATCGAGCCCGAGCCCCATCTCGTGCCCCGCTATGCCGCCGCCTACGAGCGCTATCGCACGCTGTACCCCCTCGCGCAGGCCGGGGCGAACTGAGGGGCGGCGATGAAGCGGTCGATGGTGAATGCCCTGATGCGGGATGCCGAGGCGACCTTCGCAGAGCACCGCTTCGCGCCCCCGCCTTGGGCGGCCTGGTCGCCGGCCCGATGGGCCGCCGAGCCGGAGCGGGCGGCGTTCTGCGCGACCCACCAGATGGGCTGGGGGCTGACCGACTTCGGGAGCGGCGACTTCCTGCACCGCGGCATCATCCTGCTGACCACGCGCAACGGCATCTGGCGGCGGCCGGGCGAGCGGGTCTACGCGGAGAAGGTCATCGTCATGCGCGACGGGCAGGAGGCGCCCTACCACTACCATCGCACCAAGACCGAGGACATCCTGGTGCGAGGCCGCGGCTGCCTCGCGCTCGATCTCGTCAACGTAGACCCGGAGGGCCGCCCTCTCGAAGCTCCGGTCACGGCTCTCGTCGATGGGGAGGCGCGCCTCGTTCCGGCGCGCGAGCCGGTCGTGCTGCAGCCCGGCGAGAGCCTCACCCTGCCGCCGCTTCAGGCGCATCGCTTCTATGGCTGGCCCGGCACCGGGACGGTGCTGGTCGGCGAGATCTCGGAGGTGAACGACGACCTGGCCGACAACTACTTCCTCGAGCCGTTCGCGCCCATGGCGATCGAGGAGGACGAGCCGGCCTACCACCCGCTGTGGACGGAACTTGGCTGATCGCGTGGTGGTGGTTCGTCGAGGGCCGCGGCGATCGCCATCGCGTTTCCCAAGGCGTGACCCTGGGCCGTGTTGTCGAAGATGCACCAGACGGGAATGTTCCGGCGGGCGTAGTGCGCGAGGCGCTCTCCAATGCTCGCAAGGGCCTCTGCTTCGTAGTTCGAAGCATAGATCCGAGGAGAGCCGTGAAGGCGGAAATAGACCAGACCGCCGAAGCCACCCGGCTCGCCTGCGCCGGGTCCCGGGGCCGGGTCGGCCGCCACTTGCGCGACCCCGTACCGGTTCAGAACACTGCCGGCTTCCGCGCCGAACCAGCTGGCGTGACGCGGTTCGCACACCACCGGGCCGGTGATCCGCGCCTGCAACGCCGCGAAGAACGAGCCTGCCGCCGTCTCCTCGAAGGCGAAACTTGGCGGCAGTTGCACGAGAAGCGGTCCCCGCTTGTGTCCGAGACCCTCCACCTCGGCCGCGAACCGATCGAGCAGGGCCTCGCACGCGGCCAGGCGCCGCTCATGCGTCATGGTCTTGGGCACCTTCACCGCGAAGCGGAAGTGGTCCGGCACGCTCGCCGCCCACCGGGCGTAGGTGTCACGGCGGTGCGGGCGGTAGAAGGAGGAGTTGATCTCGACGCCGTTCAGCCTCGTCCCGTACCGCCCCAGATGCGTTCCGGTTGCCGGGAACCGGCCCCATTCCTGCCGGGGCAGGTTCCAGCCCGCCGTTCCGACAATCGGAGCGAGCCCGGCCGTCACGGATGCAGCGCCTGCCGCAGCACGGCCAGCACGCCGTTCAGCGTGATCTGGGTGCCGATGCACAGCAGCAGAAACGAGTTCAGCCGCGACAGGATGCGGGCGCGGGCGGGACCGAGCAGCATCATGAGGAGATCGGCGTAGCGGTAGGCGACCCAGATCATCAGCGCCACCGCCAGCGCGGCCGCGGATGCGCCGAGGATGTAGGACAGGCGGGCCGCGCCCACCGGCAGGTTCGAGCCCAGCGCGATGGCGACGGACATCGTCCCCGGCCCGGTCGTAAACGGCATGGTGAGGGGGAAGAAGGCGACGTCCTCGACCCCGCGCGCCTGGAACGCCTGTTCCTGTTTGCGCTCCTCGTGCTGTTCGGGTTCGGACAGCATGTCCCAGGCGCGGACAGCCACGACCAAGCCGCCCGCGATGCGCAGGGCATCGATCGTCACGCCGAAGAAGCTCAGGACGTAGGCGCCGCCCCAGAGCGAAACCAGCATCACGACCGCCGCGTAGAGGCCCACTTTTCCGGCGAGGACCAAGCGTTCGGCGTGGGAACGGTCCGCCGTGACCTGCCCGAAGATGAGCGCGGCCGCGACCGGGTTGACGATGGAGAACAGGGCCGAAAGGGCGAGGAGGAAGTTCTCGAAGGCGCTTTCGAGGGGCATCGGCGAGCGGAGGTCCGGCTTTGCTGGCGGAGCACCTGCAGCCCGATATGGCCTGCGCCGCGTCGCGATATAGCTCCAGGATGTCTCGTTCAACAATGCAGGTGAACGCGCCCCTGTGTCGTCCTCGATCGAAATCCGCGAGCCGGCAGGAAAGCTGGCAACCCTTGTCCTTTGCCCGCCCGCGCGCGGAGCCGAAACCGGCTTGCAGACGCCGATCGTCTCGTATAAAGATATGTTTATATCTGTTCCACGGGACTCAAGATGGCGCTCTCGCCTGCCCCCTTCGACTCCGTCCTCGCAGCGCTCGAAGCGGCTGGCGAGTCGACACGCCTGCGGCTGCTCGCCCTCCTGCACGAATCGGAGTTGACCGTCAGCGAGATCGTGTCCGTGCTGGGCCAGTCGCAGCCACGCGTGTCGCGCCACCTCAAGCTCCTGGTCGATGCCGGGCTGGTGGAGCGGCATCGCGAGGGGGCATGGGCCTTCTTCTCCTGCGCGGCGCGGACGCCGATCGCCAACTGGGCCCGCGACCTGGTCGCCCGGCTCGATGCGAACGACGCCGTGCTCGCGGCCGACCGCGCGAGACTCGCCGACGTCCAGGCCGCCCGGCGCGAGAACGCCGAGCGCTACTTCGCCCTGCAAGCCGAGCAGTGGGACAACCTGCGCTCCCTGCACGTCGCGGAGGAGCGGGTCGAGGCCGCCGTGCTCGATGCGGTCGGGCCGGGGCCGTTCCGCTGCCTGGTCGATCTCGGCACGGGGACGGGCCGCATGCTGGAGCTGCTGAGCCCGCGCGCCGACCGGGCGATCGGCATCGATGGGAGCCCGGCGATGCTGAATGTCGCGCGGAGCCGCATCGCCCGCAGCGGCGTGCGCAACGTCCAGCTCCGGCAGGGCGACATCTACGCCCTGCCACTGCCGCGCGACGGCGCCGATCTGGTCGTGCTGCATCAGGTGCTGCATTTCCTGGACGACCCCGCCCGGGCGCTGCGGGAATCGGCGCGCATCCTGCGGCCGGGAGGGCGCCTGGTCGTCGTCGATTTTGCCCCGCACACCGAAGAGACGCTGCGCGACAATCATGCCCATCGTCGGCTGGGCTTCTCCCGCGAGGAGATCGAAGCCGCCCTGGCCGCGTCCGGCCTGGCGATCGAGGGTCACCGCGACCTCGGGCCCCGGGCGGGCGAAGCCGACAAGCTCACCGTGTCGATCTGGGTGGGACGCGACCGGCGCGTCCTGTCCGACGCACCCGCCTATGCCCACCAGGAGGTTGCCTGATGTTCCCCGAACCGCGACCCAGCCGCGGGCACCGTCTGCCCGGCACACTGCCCATCAAGGTGTCCTTCGAGTTCTTTCCGCCCAAGAATGCGGAGATGGAGGTGGCGCTGTGGGACGCCGTGACCCGGCTCGCGCCGCTCGACCCCGAATTCGTCTCCGTCACCTACGGCGCCGGCGGCTCGACCCGGGAGCGGACCCATGCCACGGTGGCTCGGCTCGTCCGCGAGACGACGATGCCGCCCGCCGCCCACCTGACATGCGTGGGCGCCAGCCGGGCGGACATCGACGCCGTCGTGGCGGACTATGCCCGGGCCGGCGTGCGCCACATCGTGGCGTTGCGCGGCGATCCGCCGTCGGGCGCGGGCACGTGCTACGCCCCCCACGAGGAAGGCTACGCGAGCACGGCCGACCTCGTCCGGAGCATCCGGCGCGCCGGTGACTTCGAGGTGTCGGTCTCGGCCTATCCCGAGAAGCATCCGGACAGCCCGACGGTCGAAGCCGACCTCGATACGCTGAAGGCCAAGGTCGAGGCCGGGGCGACGAGGGCCATCACCCAGTTCTTCTTCGATAACGACCTCTACCTCCGCTACGTCGAGAAGGTTCGGGCGCGCGGCATCGACATCCCGATCGTGCCGGGGATCGTGCCGGTGCAGAACTTCAAGCAGACCGCGAGTTTCGCCGCCAAGACGGGCGCCACCGTCCCGCAATGGCTGGCCGACCGCTTCGAGGGCCTGGACCATGATCCGGCGACCCGTCGCCTGATCGCCGCGGCGGTGGCGGCCGAGCAGGTGATGGACCTCGTCGACCACGGCGTGCGCGAGTTCCACTTCTACACGATGAACAAGGCCGACCTCGTCTATGCCATCTGCCATCTACTGGGGTTGCGCCCCCGGCTGGAGCAGGTGGCCGCGTAGCCCCCGTCTTCCTCGCCCGCCGCGACCAGACTGGCTGCATCATCTTGCCCTTTGGGGAAGGTGTCGCGGTGCGGCCGCGATGAATGGGGTCCAAGCTACGCAAATCCCGTCGACGCCCTGACCGGCGCCACCCTCCCCGGTGCGGGGCGGGCGCCCTAACTGACAGGTTCCCAGATCGTGCCCACGACCTCCGACGCCCTTCGCCACGCCGCAGCCCAGCGGATCCTCGTTCTCGACGGGGCCATGGGGACGATGATCCAGCAGCGGCGCTTCGACGAGGCGGCGTTCCGCGCGGAGCGCTTCAAGAACTGGCCGAAGGACCTGCGCGGCAACAACGACCTGCTGACGCTGACCCAGCCCGACGCCATACGCGACATCCACCTCCAGTATTTCCTGGCCGGCGCGGACATCGTCGAGACCAACACCTTTTCCTCGACCACCATCGCCCAGGCCGACTACGGCATGGAGGCGCTGGCCTACGAGTTGAACGTCGAGGGGGCCCGGCTCGCCCGGCAGGCCGGCGACATCGCCCAGGCGAAGGACGGAGGCCCCCGCTTCGTGGCCGGGGCGATCGGGCCGACCAACCGCACCGCTTCCATCTCGCCGGACGTCAACAATCCGGGCTTCCGCGCGACCAGCTTCGACGAGCTTCGGGTCGCCTATGCCGAGGCGGCGCGCGGCCTGATCGAGGGCGGCGCCGACATCATCATCGTCGAGACGATCTTCGACACGCTGAACGCCAAGGCGGCACTCGCCGCCATCGACGAGGTCTTCGTCGCCATCGGCCGGACGCTGCCCGTCATGATCTCGGGCACCATCACCGACCTGTCCGGCCGCACGCTGTCGGGCCAGACCCCGACCGCCTTCTGGCACTCGGTACGTCACGCGAGGCCTTTCACGATCGGCCTCAAC
>CAXTVD010000135.1:0-10226 GCA_964247575.1 uncultured Lichenihabitans sp. | reverse complement strand
CCGCTTCTCGGTGCTGCTGATTCCGCATTCGCTGTCCGTCACGACCTGGGACGAGGTGGTCGTCGGGACGGTGCTGAACATGGAAGTCGACCAGATGGCACGTTACGCCGCGCGGCTTGCCGCGTTTGCACCACAGCGCACCCCCTGACCTGCCGCCTGGCAGGGCACCGTGCGGGCCAGGGCGACGGCCGAGACTCCTTGCCCCCGGTCCCTCTCAGCCTTATGAGCCTCTCTCAACCTCCGCTCCCGCCCAGCCCGCCGAGTTGCCCTGCATGGCAGAACCCCGCCGCTCGCTTCCGCTTTCCATCGAACAGGTCGCGCCGGCCCGCGTCCTGATCATGGAGGCGCGCTTCTACGATGCGATCGGGGATGCCCTGCTGACAGGCGCGAAGGCGGCGCTGACGGCCGCGGGCGCGAACTTCGAGACGGTGTCGCTGCCCGGCGCGCTGGAGATCCCCGTCGGGCTCGCCATCTGCCTCGACGCGGCGGAGGCGGCCGGCAGGCCGTTCAGCGCGGCGGTCGTCCTCGGCTGTGTGATCCGGGGCGAAACCTACCACTTCGAGATCGTGTCTAATGACAGCTGCCGCGGCGTCATGGAGGTGTCGCTGGCCCGCAAGCTGCCGCTCGGCAACGGCATCCTCACCGTCGAGAGCGAGGAGCAGGCGCTCGAGCGCGCCGATCCCGCGCGCGGCGACAAGGGGGGCGATGCCGCGCGTGCCGCGCTGGCCCTGATCCGCCTCAAGCGACGGGTCGAGGCTGCCTGATGGCCCGCGGCGAACACCGGTCGGCGTCCCGCCTTGCGGCTGTGCAGGCCCTCTATCAGATGGATGTCGCCAACAGCGCGCTGCACGACGTCCTCGCCGAGTTCGAGTCGTTCTGGATCGGCAAGGAGGTCGAGGGCGATCAGTACCGGCCGGCCGAGGTCGCCTTCTTCCGCAGCATCGTGGAGGGCGTGCTGGCCGATCAGGCCGCCATCGACCAGTTGACGGACGACACGCTGCAGAAGGGCTGGCCTCTCAAACGCATCGAAGCCGTGCTCCGGGCGGTGCTACGAGCCGGCGGCTTCGAGCTGCTCCGGCGTGGCGACGTGCCGGCCCGGGTCATCATCAAGGAATATGCCGACGTCGCCGCCGCCTTCTTCGAGCGGGAAGAAGTGGGGCTGGTGAACGGCGTGCTGGACCGTTTGGCGCATCGTCTGCGCGCGGCCGAGTTCGAGGGACCACACGTGCCGGCGAGCTGACCGGCCGGGGTTCGAACAGAATCAGGGGAGGGGTAGAATGAGCCTTCAGGATCTCCAGCCGTTCGGCACGCTCGATGGCGTCGACTATCACGAGGCGACGATCCGCTCCAAGGCGGGCGCCGAGGCCAGGATCATCACCTGGGGCGCCGTCATCCGCGACCTCGTGGTGCCGACCGCCTCCGGGCCGCAGCACGTCTGCATCGGCCTGACCACGATCGAGGACTACAAGAAGCACTCGTCTCATTTCGGAGCCGTCCCCGGCCGCTTCGCGAACCGCATCGCGGGCGGGCGTTTCACCCTCGACGGACAGGCCTACACGCTGCCCTGCAACGAAGGCGGTATCAACACGCTGCACGGGGGACCCCAGGGTTTCGGCAAGCGCCCCTGGACCATCGTCGCGCATACCGAGAACAGCGTGACGCTGGCGCTTCACTCTGCCGACGGCGATGCGGGCTTTCCCGGCAATCTGGAGGCGACCTGCGTCTACACGATGCTGGAGCCCGCCACCTTGCGCTTCGATCTGACCGCCACGACCGATGCGCCGACGGTCGTGAACCTCACCAACCATGCCTATTTCAACCTCGACGGCTCCCCCAACATCCTCGACCATGTCCTGACGATCAACGCCGAATCCCGCACGCCAACCGACGAGCACAATATACCGACCGGTGCGATCGAGCCCGTGGCCGGAACGCCGTTCGACTTCCGCTCGCCGCGACCCGTTCGCAACGAGGCCGGACAGGCCTATGACCTGAACTACGTCATCGGCGGCAAGCGCGACGGTGTCCTGATCCATGCCGCGCGGGCCACGGCGCCCAGCAACGGGCTGACCATGGACGTCTTCACGGACCAGCCCGGCATCCAGCTCTACGACGCCAAGAAGCTCGATTGCCCGGTCCCCGGAATCGGCGGTGCCCATTACGGCAACCACGCCGGCTTCTGTCTCGAAACGCAGCTGTATCCTGACGCTCCGAACAAGCCGAACTTCCCGTCCAGCGTGCTGCGGCCCGGCGAGCGGTACCGGAACGTCACCGAGTTCCGCTTCAGCTAAGCGTGGCGCTGCCTCGCCCGGCGCGCGCATGCCGTCCCACCTCGTCACCTTCTGCAATTCGGGGCAGGCCACCTTCGCCCTGATCGGTGATCGCGGCGTCGAGACAACGATCGCCGTCGATCCGTCGATCCTGGCGCAGCCGGCCGGCGGCACGGTCGGGGCGGTGTTTCACGAGGAGCGCTGCTACGTGGCGATCCAGGCCGATCCGGCGGCCGTTGCCGTCTTCGCACGCGATTGGACCCTGGAGCGGATCATCCGGCCCGGCGAGGTCCGCGACATCCATGGTCTCGCCGTCCTGGGGGACGACCTGCTCGTCGTCTCGACGGCAACGAACCAGATCATCGCCTGCGATCTCGCCTCCGGGCGCGTCCGACCTTTCTGGGCCTCCGGCGATGCCCTGTGCGACACCCTGCACGTCAATGACGTCGCCGTGTCGGACGGGCGGGTCCTTGCCTCCGACTTCGGTCGTCGCACCGCCGACGGGCCGCGCAGCGGACGCGTTTTCGATGCGGTCACGGGCGAGAGCCTTGTGCGGCATCTCCGGGAGCCGCACAGCGTCACCGTGGACGCCGAAGGGCTGATCCATGTCCTGGAGTCGCCCACGGGAGATCTTTTGCGCTGCCCGTCCGGCTTCAGTCCCCGCCGGGTGATGGGCATCACCGGCTATGCCAGAGGGCTTGCCGTCGGCGTGACCACGATCGCCATCGGCCAGAGCGGCTATCGCCAGCAGTCGCGATCGGGACTTGGCGATTCGCGGACGGCGCCGCTCGCGCCCACGGCGGCAGGGCTCCAGGCCAGCGCGATGTCCGGCGTGTATCGGGTGGAGCGGGCCGGTGGCGCGTCGCGCTTCGTCGACACGAGCGCCATCGGCCCGGAAGTCTATGCCGTCGTCGAGTGTCCCTGGCCCGATGAAGACGCCGGCAAGGCCCGCCGCACCGCACGGCGCGGCGGGCCAGCCCGGCGTCGCCGGGGCTAGCGGTCGCCCAGGCTGCCTTCGCTCTCGGCCAGCGCCGCGCCGATCTCGAGCCCGAGATCGTCGAGCGAGGTCTCCTCGCGCACGTTGATCTCCTCGCCCTTGGACTGCCGCTCGGCCTCTTCGGGCGAGCGCGCGACGTTGATCGTCACGCTGGCAATGACCTCGGGATGCAGCTGCACGGGAACCTTGTGCAGGCCGATGCTCTTGATCGGGGCCGTGAGGCTGATCTGGTCGCGAGAGGCGGAGAAGCCTTCCGCGGTCACGACCTCGGCGACGTCGCGGGTCGACACGGAGCCGTAGAGCTGGCCGGTCTCGCCGGCCTGCCGAATCATGACGAAGCTCTTGCCGTCGAGCTGCTCGGCGATGGTCGAGGCCTCGGCCTTGCGCTCCAGGTTGCGAGCTTCGAGCTGGGCGCGCTGGGTGTCGAAGCGCTTGGCATTGGCATCCGTCGCGCGCAGGGCCTTGCCCCGCGGCAGCAGGAAGTTGCGGGCGAACCCGTCCTTCACGCGGACCTTATCGCCCATCTGGCCCAGCTTGGCCACGCGTTCGAGCAGAATGACTTCCATGTTCAACCTCCAGTTGGCGTCAAGGGTGTAGCAGCCGGCGGTCGACGATGCCGCAGCGAGAACAGACTGTCGACGACCCCGATCAGGGTGAGGGCGACGATCGCCAGCGGTACGACGAACGTGACGAAATAGATCAGCGCCAGCACGGCACGCCGGGCGGCGAAACCGCGCGTGAGGACGTGGGCCGCGGCAAGGCCCTGAAAGGCGAACGCGATGCCGAGCGCGGCGGCAATGGTCCCGAACAGGGTGCCGACCGGACCGGACAGGAGGGCCGGCACGAGGCTCACCACGAAGACGCCTGCCGCGGCGCGGGGCAGGTCGAGACCGTCCGGCACGTTGGGCCAGGGTCGTGCCAGCCGCTGCGACACGGCCGCGATCCGGGCGCCGAGCCACAGATTGGCGCTCAGCATCGGCGTCAGCGAGGCCGCCATGGCGAAGGGAAGGATGCGGACCAGAAACAGGCCGACATCCGAACCATCCGCGCGCGGCGCCGACCCGGCAGGCCCGAGCGCCTCGTTCAAGCGTTCGGCGAGGCGGCTCGATGCCTGCTCGAAGCCCCCGAACCGCACCAATGCCACCGCGCCGACGAGGAGAACGGCACCCGCAGCGAGCGCCGCGGCCCAGGTCACGAGGCGGCCCACAGGGTACCAGACGAGCTGTGGGCCACGGCCGGCGACGGCCGGCGCCGGCCGCGCCAGAAGCGAGAGATAGGCCAGCCACCAGCCCGGTAGGGCGAAACACAACAGGAAGAAGGCGCCGAGAACCGGGCTGGTCGCGACGGTGACGGCTCCGGCCCCGATCAGAACGCCGCCCAGGCCCGACAGGTGACCGAAGCTCAGGGCCGCGATGATGAGGGGCAAAGCCGTGAAATAGGCCATGAGGCTGGCCACGACGGTGCCCTTCGCCGACACGACGAAGAGAAGGGCGGACGCCATGCCGGCGCCGACCGCCACACCTGCTTGCTTGACGACCATCGAGCTGTCCCGCCTGGAGCGGTTAGGGAGCGATCCGCCGCCAAGCGTCCGGTCCCAACCAGACCGCCCCGGGCGGGGCGGTCTCTTTAAAATGCCGGCTGCCCCGTCGATCGCGGCGCAGCCTCGATGCCGCTGAGTAGATCAGCGGATCATGTAGGGGAGAATGCCGAGAAAGCGGGCACGCTTGATGGCGTTGGCCAGTTCGCGCTGCTTCTTGGCCGAGACGGCCGTGATGCGCGAGGGCACGATCTTGCCGCGCTCGGACACGTAGCGCGACAGCAGACGCGTGTCCTTGTAGTCGATCTTCGGCGCATTCGGGCCGGAGAACGGGCAGGTCTTGCGACGGCGGAAAAACGGACGACGGGGCGCAGTGGCCATCATATCTCTCCCGCTGGGGCGAAGCCGTCCTGGCTCCGGACAGGACCGCGGCTGGGTCGGTCGCCGCGGTCGAAGCGGCCACCGCCGCCGCGACGCTCGCCGCGATCACCCCGATCGCCGCGGTCGTCCCGGTCGCCGTCCTCGCGTTTGCGCAGCATCGCGGACGGGCCTTCCTCCAGCGCGTCGACGCGAATGGTGAGAAGACGCAGGACATCCTCGTTGATGCGCATCTGACGCTCCATCTCGGCCACCGCCGCGGGAGGAGCATCGATGTTCATCAGCGTGAAATGGGCCTTGCGGTTCTTCTTGACGCGATAGGCGAGGGACTTGATGCCCCAATATTCGGACTTGGCGCCCTTGCCGCCGTTGGTCTCGATCACCGCCTTCAACTGCTCGGTCAGCGTGTCCACCTGCTGGGCGGTCACGTCCTGGCGAGCAAGGTACACGTGCTCGTAAAGAGCCATGGTGGTCTTGCCTTTCCTGTTCACGCAGCCACCCGGCGCGGAGCCCTTCGAGCCCCCGGAAAGGCTCGAGCGGATTCAAGTTCGAAGGCGGGAACACGGGAAGACGGGACGACGTCCCTCTCTCGACTGCTGCCAAGGCACAGGCGAAAGCCTCCGTTCAGCCCCCGGCCTGGGTGCTGCGGCAGAGGTCCCATACAGGCGAAGCCATGCGGGCGCAAGAGCCGGAGCACGGTCGCCGGTCGCCGGTCGCCTTGACAGCCGCGAAGTGAGAATGGCACTGCGGCACCCGCACTCACTCCGGCAACCCGACCGAACCCGACCCGATCATCGCATGAGCCGCGCTTTCATCTTTCCTGGCCAGGGATCCCAGGCCATCGGCATGGGCACGGCCCTCGCCGAACGGTTCGCGCAGGCCCGTGCCGTCTTCGCGGAGGTGGACGAGGCGCTCGGTACGCCGCTGTCGCGGATCATGGCGGAGGGGCCGGAGGAGGCCTTGACGCTGACCTCGAACGCGCAGCCGGCGCTGATGGCGGTCAGCCTCGCCGTCGTCCGCGTGCTCCAGGCGGAGGCCGGGCTCGACCTCGGCCTGGACGCCCGTTTCGTCGCCGGCCATTCGCTGGGCGAATATTCGGCGCTCGCGGCGGCCGGATCCTTCTCGATCGGTGATGCCGCCCGGCTGCTGCGCCTGCGCGGCGACGCCATGCAGGCCGCGGTCCCGCCCGGGCAGGGCGCCATGGCGGCGCTGCTGGGCGCGGACGCCGACCTCGCAGCATCCCTGGCGAGCGACGCAGCCGAGGGGCAGGTGTGTTCCGTCGCCAACGACAATGGCGGCGGCCAGATCGTGCTGTCGGGCCACGCGGAGGCGGTGGCGCGGGCTGTCGCGGCGGCCAAGGGCCGGGGCGTGAAGCGGGCCGTCCTCCTGAGCGTGTCGGCCCCGTTCCATTGCAGTCTCATGGAACCGGCGGCGGAGGCCATGCGGGAGGCGCTGGCCGCGGTGTCGCTGCGCCCCCCCGTAGTGCCGCTCCTCTCCAATCGAGACGGGAAGCCGCTGTCCGACGTCGCGGCGATCCGCTCGGCGTTGGTGGCCCAGATCACGGGAACGGTGCACTGGCGGGACTGCGTGCTCGCCATGCAGGCGGCGGGGGTCGACCGCTACGTCGAACTCGGCTGGGGCAGTGTCCTCGGCGGCCTCGTCAAGCGCATCGTGCCCGGCGCGGTCACGGCCGCCGTTTCCACGCCGGCGGACGTGGACGCCTACCGGCTGGCCCATCCCTCATCGCGCCACGCTCACGGACCAGCCGATGTTTGACCTCTCCGGCAGAACCGCCCTCGTCACCGGCGCGACCGGCGGGCTCGGCCAGGCCATTGCCCGGGCTCTTCATGGCCAGGGCGCGACGGTCGTCCTGTCGGGAACACGCGCCGAGGCGCTCGAAGCGTTGCACGACGAACTCGGCGGGCGCGTCTTTGCCCTTCCCTGCGACCTGTCGCAGCCCGAGGAGGTCAAGGCCCTGGTCGGGCGGGCCGAAGAGGCGGCCGGTGGCATCGATATCCTCGTCAACAACGCCGGCGTGACCCGGGACAACCTGTCCCTCCGCATGAAGGACGAGGACTGGAACTGGGTGCTGGCCGTCAATCTCACGGCGTCGTTCCAGCTGGCGCGGGCGGCGCTCCGGGGCATGACCAAGCGACGTCATGGCCGAATCATCGGCATCACCTCCGTGGTCGGCGTCACCGGCAATGCCGGGCAGAGCAACTATGCGGCATCCAAGGCCGGCATGATCGGCATGAGCAAGTCGCTGGCCGCCGAGGTGGCCAGCCGTGGCGTCACCGTCAACTGCGTGGCGCCGGGCTTCATCGAGAGTCCGATGACCGCGGCGCTGAATGAGAAGCAGCGAACCTCCATCCTGCAGAACGTCCCGGCCGGACGGCTCGGGCAGGGCGAGGACGTGGCCACGGCCGTGCTCTACCTGGCCAGCCAGGAGGCGGGGTACGTGACGGGCCAGACCCTTCACGTCAACGGCGGAATGGCAATGATCTGAACAGGTTGGTACAACCCAAGAGGCGGGTTGCCCTACCCTCGCATTCTAAAATGAAACGTGTTACCAACCTTGCATGACGGCTGCCGGTCTTTGCGAAAACCGGTCAAATGACAGTCGGATACTTGCGGTTGCTTCAGGTCGGCGACGTCGATCGAAGATCCGCGAGGAGGCAGAACCGGTCGTTGTTCCTCGAGACGAGCAGCGGAACGGACAATAACGGAAAGTAAGGACCAGACTATGAGCGATGTCGCCGAGCGCGTGAAGAAGATCGTCGTCGAACACCTCGGTGTCGAGCCCGAGAAGGTCGTCGACAACGCCAACTTCATCGACGACCTCGGGGCCGATTCGCTCGACACCGTGGAACTCGTGATGGCCTTCGAAGAAGAGTTCGGCGTCGAAATTCCGGACGATGCGGCCGAGACGATCGTGACCGTCGGGGACGCCGTCCGGTTTCTCGAAAAGAACAAGAAGGCCTGAGACTCCAGGCGATGGTCCGGCCCACATCGCAGGGCGTGGTCCGGATTGTCTTGTGAATTCATCCACCGCCGATCGATGGGTCGGCGTACGGGATTGGTCGTGTGAATAACCTCAGGCGTGTGGTCATAACGGGTTTGGGGATGGTGACGCCGCTCGGCGGCAACGTCGAAACCTCCTGGACCCGACTGTTATCGGGCGCGAGCGGCGCCAAGATAATCGATACCTTCGACGTTTCCGACCTGCCCTGCAAGGTGGGTTGCGTCATCCCGCGCGGTGACGGATCGGACGGCACCTTCGATCCCAACGCCTGGATGGAGCCCAAGGAGCAGCGGAAGGTCGACGACTTCATCGTCTTCGCCGTTGCTGCAGCCACGCAGGCGCTCGCCGACGCGGGATGGGAGCCGAAATCGTACAAGGACCAGACCGAGACGGGCGTGATGATCGGCTCGGGCATCGGCGGGCTCGGCGGCATCTATGACGGGGCCATGCTGCTGCACGAAAAAGGCCCGCGGCGGCTCTCGCCATTCTTCATCCCGGGACGGCTCATCAATCTCGCGGGCGGCTACGTCTCCATCCGCCATGGGCTGAAAGGCCCCAACCACGCGGTTGTGACGGCTTGCTCGACGGGGGCCCATGCCATCGGCGATGCGGCTCGGATCATCCAATTCGGCGATGCGGAAGTCATGGTCGCCGGCGGCTCCGAATCGGCGGTCAACCGGCTCTCGGTTGCTGGCTTCTGCGCGTGTCGCGCGCTCACGACCAGCTTCAACGACCGGCCCAAAGCCGCCTCGCGGCCCTATGACCGGGACCGCGACGGCTTCATCATGGGCGAAGGGGCAGGCTGCGTGGTCCTCGAATCGCTGGAGCATGCCCAGGCCCGCGGCGCGGCGATCTACGCCGAGGTCGTCGGTTACGGGATGTCCGGCGATGCCTTCCACATCACCGCCCCGTCCGAGGATGGCGACGGGGCCTTCCGCTGCATGACGGCGGCGCTGAAGCGCGCCGGCCTCGCCCCGGCGGACGTCGACTACATCAATGCCCACGGAACCTCCACGCCCCTCGGCGACGAGATCGAACTCAGGGCGGTGGAACGCATCCTCGGCGAGGCGGCGGCGGGCGTCTCCATGTCTTCCACCAAGTCGGCCACGGGTCATCTGCTCGGGGCAGCCGGGGCTGTCGAAGCCATCTTCTCCGCCTTGTCGATCCGCCATCAGGTTGCCCCCCCGACGCTCAACCTCGACAATCCCTCAATCGACACGGAGATCGATCTCGTGCCGCACGAGGCCCGGCAGCGCCCCATCGATGTCGTTCTGTCCAATTCCTTCGGCTTCGGCGGCACCAATGCCTCGCTCGTCCTGCGGCGGGTCGGCGAGGACGCGCGGCGCACCTGAGGGCCGCGCCTCCTCCGCTGACGCCCGCTCTCGGCGCGTCGCAGGCGGCGTGTTGCAAAAGCGACGGCGGCGAGAATCCGGCATGGGCCAGGTCCGTCTCGTTCTTCCGCGGTGCGAAAGGGTGTAGGTCTGCCTCAACCGCGCCGCGTTCTTCATCAACGGTCTGTCCATGGTCGATACTTCAGACGACAGCGACCGGTCCGGCCCCGCGACGAGCGACATGGTCGAGGGTAAGCGGCGCATAACCGCTGGTCGTGCCTCGCTGCGCAGCCCGAACGAGGCCCTGCAGCCTGTCTCCCCTCCGCCGCCGCCTAAACTGGGCAAGCGGAAGAAGCATCCGATGCTTGCGGTCGCGAGCGGATTGCTCTCGTTCATCGGCATCGCGGCCATTGCCCTCGCCATCGCCTGGTCGCTGGGCGTGCAGCGGATCAACGCCGCCGGACCGCTGGTCTCCGACAAGGTCGTCACCATCCGCCCCGGCAACGACGTTTCGGTCGTCGATCAGCTGTCCGACGAGGGCGTCATCGACAATCGCCTCCTGATGACGGCGACGCTCTGGCTGGAGGGCGACCGCGGGAACGTGAAGTCGGGGGAATACCTCTTCAAGCAGTCGGCGAGCCTGCGCGACGTGATCGACACCCTCGTCGCGGGCAAGCAGATCCTGCACGCG
>CAXTVD010000134.1:8447-10242 GCA_964247575.1 uncultured Lichenihabitans sp. | reverse complement strand
TTCTTGCTGCGCCCTAGCCGCTCTGCGAGGTCTCGGACCGACGTGGGCGCCGTCTGCCCTGCGAGACCCTCCAGGATGTCCAAGCCCTTCTCCAGGGCCGGAGCCGAGTAGGCCTTGTCCGCTGTCGCCTCATTCTCAGACACGTTGCCTCGCCTTTCATCAAAACGCTTCATATAGAAATCGCACTTTACAAGTGAAGCGATCTGGTGTCGCTTGTCGTTGTGCCATCGACGAGCACATGCGCCGACGCCCAATTAGGAATCGTCCGAGGCGTGTTGGATCATTCGTCCGAAAGGGATTTGCCATGACATCGACACGCACGATACGGGGCCTGCTGCTCGCCGCCGTTGCCGGCGCCGCCCTGCATGCACCATCCGCCAACGCCCAAGACAAGCTCATCGGCGTCGTAGCCATCGATCTGCAGAGTTCGTTCTTCGTTCGCATGAAGGAAGCCGGCGACAAGGCGGCCAAAGACTACGGCGTGACGACGACGTGGCAGAGCGCCGAGGGCAGTCTGGAGAAGCAGGTCTCCCTGATCGAGAACCTGATCAACCAGCACGCCAGCGCCATCCTCGTCGACCCGATCGACAAAAACGCGCTGATCCCCGTCTTGAAAAAGGCGGAGGCTGCTGGCGTCAACGTCATCACCATGGGCAACAAGGTGATGGCCGACGGCAACTATTCCACGCTCTATCCGGACGCTGCCGACGCGGCCGCGACGGCAAGGGCGCTCGGAACCGCCATCGGCGGCAAGGGCGAGATCGCCATGCTCATCGGCGCGCGGGGCAACTACGTCTCAGACACGCGGGAGAAGGGCTTCTCCGACGCCCTCGCGAAGGACTTTCCGGACGTCAAAGTCGTAAGCATCCAGCCAGCCGGCTGGGATCCGACCAAGGGAGCGGACGTCGCCCAGACATGGATGACCACCTATCCCGACCTCAAGGGGATCTGGAGCATGTCGGACACGCAACTGCTCGGCGCCTCCTCCGTCGCCGACGCCGCCGGCAAGAAGCTGAAGCTCGCGGGATTCGATGGCGACGCCGAGATGGCGCCCCTTTTCGACAACGGGTCGATGGTCATCGACGTCCTGACGGGAGCCTACCGGGTCGGCTACTGGAACATCGCCGTGGCGGCGCGCCTCGCCAGGGGTGAGACGCTGCCGAAGGACCTCTACATGCCGACTTACTTCGTCGCGACGGACGCCGTCGCGGCAACGCTCGCCAAGGACGCGCATCCGATTGCGACGATCACGCCGGCCAAAGAGGCAACGGTGGCCGGAGACTATTCCAACGAGTTCGGCCCCTCGAAGCCAGCCTCCGCGATCACCGTAGCGCCCTGAGGTCTCCGACGGAGCGACGGACATGGCGGGGATCGCACCGAACGGAGCTGGTCGAGCGCTGGCGATTGCCAGCCGCTCGACGCTTGCGGACATCCGTGACGAGCTTCTCCTCCTCGTCCTCATCGCTTTGGCGGTCGCTGGCTTCACGCTTGCGCGGCCGGAGTTCCTAACGCTCTCCAACCTGCTGAACATCGGCCAGCAGAGCGCGATCGTCGCGATCGTGGCATTCGGCATGACGGGCGTGATCATCGCACGCGGCATCGACATCTCCGTCGGCGGCACCACGGCGGCGGCGGGCATCGTCGCGGCTATTATCCTCGCCGCGACTGGTTCGGGGCCGCTGGCCATCCTGGCTGCCGTGGCGGCGGGGGCGGCGTTTGGCGTCTTGAATGCCGCGCTGATCGCGGGCTTGGGCATCAGCTCGTTCATGGCGACGCTCGGCACCATGGCGCTGAG
>CAXTVD010000134.1:3591-8347 GCA_964247575.1 uncultured Lichenihabitans sp. | reverse complement strand
ATCGGCCGGCTCGGCTCGGCGCAACCGCTCGCCGGGATGGGGCTCGAGTTCGCTGCCATCACCGCGGCCGTGGTCGGCGGCGCCAGCCTCGCCGGCGGGCGAGGCTCGGTCGTCGGCACGTTGCTGGGCGCCATCGCCATCGGGACGATCAACTCTGGACTCGCCTTCCTCCAGGTCTCCCAGCAGATCACGTACATGGTGTCGGGAGCGCTGATCCTGATCGCCGTGCTGTTGCGCGGCGACCTTCCCTGGGCCTCGCTGTTCTCGGTCCCGCACTCCGCAACGTCGGCCGCGACGGGCATGGCCAAAAGTGTGGCCCGATCGCTGACGATCACCGGACTGACCAAACGTTTCTCCGGGATCGCGGTGCTGAACGACGTCTCATTCGCGCTCGGCGCCGGCGAGGTCGTGGCGCTGCTGGGCGAGAACGGGGCCGGCAAGTCGACCTTGGTCAAGTGCATCTCCGGCGTGTACGAGCCCGACGGCGGCGACGTAGCCTTCGACGGCGCGGATGCGGAGTTCTCCGCCAATATCGCCGTGATTCATCAGCACTTCAGCCTCGTGCCGGACCTGTCGATCGCCGAAAGCCTTTCGCTCGGACGCGAGGCCTCGACCTTTGGGCTCCTGAAGCGCTCGGTGATGCGTCGCCGGGCCGCCAATGCGCTTCGCGAGGTCGGGTTGCAGCGGAACGTCGACACCCCGGTTCGCGACCTGACGGTGGGCGAAAGGCAGATGCTCGAAGTTGCCAAGGCGCTGCTCGCCTCGGCCTGGTTGATCGTTATGGACGAGCCGACGAGTGCCCTGAGCAACCGCGAGCGCGACCAGCTCTACGCCATCGTCCGCAAGCTCGCTGCGCGCGGGTGCTCCATCCTCTACATCTCCCACAAGATGGAGGAGGTCCGGGAACTCGCAGCCCGTGCCATCGTGCTTCGCGACGGCCGTCTGGTCGGCGACGTCTCGATGGCCGGCACCGGTGACCGCGACCTCGTCGGCATGATGGTCGGCCGCGAGCTTGGGACCGTGTTTCCCTGGGTTCAAGCTCCCTTGGGCGACACCTTGGTCGAGATCCGCTGTCTCGAGACCGCAGGCCTGCTGACCGACGTCTCGTTGACGGTCCGGCAGGGCGAGGTCGTCGGCCTTGCGGGCCTCATGGGGAGCGGGCGGACCGACATCCTGCGCTGCATCGCGGGCCTCGACGGCTTCACGGGCGGCACCATAGCCCTGCGTGGCGAGTCGCTGTCCTCGAGGGCGCAGGCTCGTGCCGCAAGGGCCGGCGTGGCATTCATCCCGGAGGACCGTCGCGCCGAGGGCGTCGTCGGCGGCCTCAGCGTGGGCGACAACCTCGGTCTTGTCTGGATGCGGCGCAACAACACGGCCGGCATCGTCTCGGTCTCGGCGATGCGCAGGACGGCGGCAGAGCTGATCCGCCGTCTCGACGTGCGCCCGCCCGTGTCCTCCAAGCTGGCCGGCACGCTCTCGGGTGGCAACCAGCAGAAGGTCGTCATCGGCAAATGGCTCGCGGTCGGGCCGCAGATCATCCTCCTCGACGAGCCGACGAGCGGCGTGGACGTCGGCGCCAAGTCGGAGATCCACAGAATCATCGGCGAACTGAAGGCGGCGGGCGCCGCGGTGCTGCTGGTATCGAGCGAGCTTCCGGAACTCCTGGGAGTGTCCGACCGCATCGTCGTCATCCGCGACGGCCGCACCGTCGGCGAACTGCCACGCGGCACGAGCGAGCAGGCGGTGATGGAACTCGCCTTCGCCACGACCAGCGACGCTGTACCGGCCCTGATCGCGAGGGCAGTCCCATGACGCTTTTGCGGAAGCTGACCGCCAATGCCGGGCCCGTCGGCCTGCTACTCGTCACCTTGATCGCCTGCGGCCTTCTCGACACGCGCATCTTCGCCGCGCAGAACCTCCTCAACGTGCTGATGCAGAGCGTGCCGGTGCTGATGCTGGCATTGGGCGCGTTCATCGTGCTGCTGACCGGCGGGATCGACCTGTCGGCCGGCGTATCGGTGACCCTCGGCAGCATCGTGATCGCGAGTCTCCTGAGCGGCGGAGCGGACTTGCCGGTCGCGCTCAGCGTCGGACTGGCGACGGTCGTCGTGGTCGGCGCGGTCAACGGTCTGCTGGTCACGACTTTCCGCATCCCGGCCTTCGTCGCCACCCTCGCCACCATGTCGGGTGTCCAAGGAACCTCGCTTCTCCTGGCGACGCGGGGCGTCTACGTCCTGTCCAACCCGACCCTCAAGCAACTCGGGACCGGCCGGATCGACGGCGTGCCGATCTCGGTCATGGCGGCGGTGATCGTGGTCGCCGCAGCCTACGTCCTCGTGCACCACACGCGGTTCGGTCTCCGGGTCTACGCCACCGGCTCCGATGCCGCGGCGGCGGCCCTCGCCAACGTCTCGATCCAGACCGTGCTGCTGCTCGCCTACGTCGCGGCCGCCTGCTTCACGTTCCTGGCCGCCATCATGCTGATCGCCCGCACCCCGATCGTGACGCCGAACCTCGGCGGTCAATCGCTACTGCTTGATGCGATCGCAGCCTGCGTCTTGGGCGGCACCAGCATCTTCGGCGGACGCGGCACCGTGATCGGGGTCGTGGCGGGCAGCCTCATCGTCGGCCTGTTCTCCAATGCCCTGCGCATTGTCGGAGTCGACCCGTCGAGCCTGGATTTCATGAAGGGAGCGCTCGTGATCGCTGCCCTGGTCTGCGACGTCGGCATCACGCGTCTCAGAGGTGAAGTGTTCAAGGAAGTATCGAGATGAGCCCGAACGAGAGTTTCCCCGGCGCGGTCCGCGATCGGGCGAGCCAGCCGACGGAGGCGGCCATCGAGATCCTGAGTCGTCTCGTAAGCTTCGAGTCGGTCACTGCGGCCCCCAACCACGACGTGGTAACCTTCATCGCAACCTACTTTGAAGGTCTCGGCGCTTCCGTCCGGAGGCTGCAGAGCCCCCGCTTTGATAAGGAGAACCTTTGGGTCACCTTCGGCGAAGGTCGGCCCGGAGGAATCGTCCTTTCGGGCCATGTCGACGTCGTCCCGGTTGCGGGGCAGGAATGGACCCATCCCCCCTTCGCAATGACGCGCGAGGCCGGTCGGCTTTACGGCCGGGGCACGACCGACATGAAGGGTTTCCTCGCCTGCGTGATGGCGGCAGCGGCCCGGATCGATCCCTCCAGGCTGGCGCGGCCCATCCACGTGGCGTTCACTTTCGACGAGGAGGTCGGCTGCCTTGGCGCGCGTGAACTCGTCGACTTCATGGAAGAAGCGGCGATCCACCCGCGGGCCATCCTCGTCGGCGAACCCACCGGCATGGCGGTAGTGGATCGCCACAAGGGCTCGGTCGGGTTCACGACGACGATCTCCGGACGCTCTGCGCATTCGTCACAGGTCCATCTCGGCTTCAGCGCCATCGCTCTTGCGGCGGAGCTGGTCGGCTTCCTCGTCGCGCTCGGGACCGCCCAGACGCAAGCCGCCGCCGACCCGAGCTTTCCCTATCCTTTCCCCTCGATCAACGTCGGCACGATCCGTGGCGGGGAGGTCCGCAACATCGTGGCTCCCAGCTGTTCTTTCGATTGGGAAATCCGCCCGATCCTGCCCGAGCAGCTGACCACGCTGCGACGAGCCTTCGAAGCCCATGTCGAAGAGAAGCTCGCCGGGTTCAGGATGGCAGGTGGTTTCGTGCCGACGATCGACACCCGATGCGTTTACGACACGCCGCCGCTCGTCGCCGATCACGCAGCCGCAGCCGCCGGACTCGCGCTCCAGCTGATGGGGAGCAACGAGACGGCGGCGGTCTCCTACGGCACCGAGGCCGGTCTCTATCAGGAGGCCGGTCATTCGGTCGTCGTCTGCGGGCCGGGCGACATCCAGCAGGCGCACACGCCGGACGAGTGGATCGGGATCGACCAGCTCGAGGCCTGCATGGCCTTCCTGGACCGCGTCGTCGATCACTGCGCCCGACCTTAGACCCGATCGCGAGGACTATCTGCATGCGCGTCGCACCGAACATCCATCTCGTCGCCTCCGGTGTTCAGGGCTGCTCCCTGACGGACGATTTCGACTGCAACTGCTGGCTGTTCGACGTCGGCGGAGCACTGATCCTGTTCGACACGGGCGCGGGCCTGGATGTGGATGGCATCTTCGCGGTCCTACGCGACGACGGGCTCGCCCCGGAGCGGCTGACCCACGTCTTCCTGACCCACGCGCACGCCGACCATTCCGGGGGCGCCGACGAGATCAAGCGGCGCACGGGGTGCAAGCTGCTCTGCAGTCCGCTGACGGCGGACCTGCTCGGGAAGGGTGAGGACGCATTCAGCCTCACGGCGGCCCGAAGGGCCGGGATTTATCCGCCGGGCTACGTCTACCTGCGCCCCGTCCCGGACGCGGTCCTACAGCCCGACGAGTCCATGTCCGTCGGCGACGTCCGTGTCTCTGCGATCGCGACGCCGGGTCACAGCCTTGATCACACTTCGTTTCTGATCGAACAAGGGAGCGCCGCGTCTCTCGTGACCGGCGACGCGGTGATGCACTCCGGGCGGATCATCTACCAGGACATCTACGACTTCGACGTCCGTCAGTCGGCCGACAGCATTCGTCGACTCGCGACGACTACGTTCGACACGCTGCTCCCCGGTCACGGCCTGTTCGTCAGGACCGGTGGGCGCCGGCATCTCGAGGCGGCGATCGCGCACATGGACCAGCTCAAGACGCCGCGCGCCGTCGACTTCATCCCGCTCTAGCCGAGAC
>CAXTVD010000134.1:2291-3491 GCA_964247575.1 uncultured Lichenihabitans sp. | reverse complement strand
GTCTGGAAGCGCTACATCGACACGAACCTCACAGGCGCCTTTCTGGTTGCGCGCGCCGCAGCCTCCCGCATGGTGGCGTCCGGGACGCGCGGCCGGCTGATCCTGCTGGGCTCGGTCAATAGCTTCGCCTCGGAGCGCCTCGCCGCCCCCTATGTCGCCAGCAAGGGCGGAATCAGGATGTTGACGCGATCGGCCGCGATCGACCTGGCCCGCTACGGCATCACCGTCAACATGATCGCGCCCGGTCCGATCGCGACGCCCGCGACGCAGGAGCGGTTCGACGAGCCCAATCTTCGGAAGACGATCGAACGCGTCGTGCCGGCCGGTTCTCCGGGCAGGCCCGCGGACATCGCAGCGGCCGCCCTGTATTTGGCGTCGCCGGACAGCGGCTTCGTCACCGGCACCGATCTCGTGGTGGACGGCGGCCTGCTCGCCCAGATCCTCAACTGAGCCGGCGGCTCGACGCCGGGTTCTAACCCGAACTGACCTCGACATGGGTGGACCGATGCAGGACGTGCGACGCTTCGACGTGATCATCGTAGGCGCCGGGGGAGCCGGGGCGGTCCTGGCCGCTCGGCTCAGCGAGGATGGGCTCCGCAGCGTACTATTGCTGGACGCGGGACCGGACTACCGGAGCGCCGCCCAGCCCGACGAGATGAAGAGCCCGAACCCCTTCAACCTCCTGCTGCCGCCAGCCTTCCAGCGGCGGTTCATGTTCGACGATCTCATGGCGCGCCGCACGCACCGCCAGGAGCCCCGTCTCTACTGGCGTGGCAGGGGTGTCGGAGGCAGCACCGCGATCAACGGCCTGCTCGCGATCCGTGGGGTACTGGAGTCGTTCGACGAATGGGCCGCCTATGGTGCGACCGGCTGGTCGAGCCAGGACGTGCTGCCCTACTTCGTCGCGCTGGAAGACGACCTGACGCTCGGCAACCAGCCCGGGCACGGTTCGGGCGGACCGATCCCGATTCATCGCGCGCCCCTGTCCGAATGGGGACCGGTGGACCTCGCACTGCGTGAGAGCGCGCTGGCCGAGGGGTACGCGTGGCACGACGACCTCAACGCCCCCGACGCCGCCGGGGTCTGCACTTTCGCGATGAACAGCCGCGGTGGCCAGAGAGTGTCGAACAATGACGCGTACCTCGAGCAAGCGCGCGGGCGGCGCAATCTGACGATCATGGGTGATGCCGTGGTCGACCG
>CAXTVD010000134.1:0-2191 GCA_964247575.1 uncultured Lichenihabitans sp. | reverse complement strand
TTCGGGGAAGCCGGCTTGCACGCCATGCTCTACGAGTGCCGCAGCCGAGGCACGGTGCGCATCACCTCCGCCGATGCGTCGCGTCAGCCCGCCATCGACGAGAACATGCTGGGGGACGCCCTCGATCTCGCCCGCATGCGCGACGGGGCGCGCCGGATCGCGCGCCTAGCCCAGCAGGCCCCCTTCCAGGGCATCTGCAGCGACATTCAGGTCGGCAACACGGGACGACCTCTGGCCGAGCTTTTCGCCTGGTCCGACAGTGAGGTCGATGCTTGGCTTCTCGCCGATTGCAACGACGGCCAGCATGGCGCGGGCGGATGCTGCATGGGTCCGGAAGGAACCACCTATGCCGTCGTCGATCCCGACTGTCGCGTGCACGGCTTCGACGGCCTACGCGTGATCGACGCCTCCATCATGCCCCGGGATTGCCGGGCCAACACCGCCCTGACCACGATCATGATCGGCGAGAAGATGGCCGCCGCGCTGCGCTGAACCGGTCAGACGGATAACTTACTCATTTCGATCTTCGCGGGGCGTCGCCGCGCGGGAGCGATCGGCACGTTCGGTCACCGATCACATACGGCAGGACGACTCGCATGCATCCAGGCATCTTCCTCGACGACACGATCCGGGGCGTTCCACCCGGCACCGAAGATCTCTCGATCGACGACGTCGGCCAGCAAAGGTGGCATCCGGCCGATGGCGTCATGAGCCTTCCGGTCCTGACCATCGACGAAGCGAGCTTCGCGCATAATGCTACGCAGATGATGCGGTATGCGGCGCAACACGGCGCCGCGGTGGCGCCGCATGCCAAGACGCCGATGGCGCCTAGCCTTGCGGTCCATCTCATCGAGGCGGGGGGCTGGGGCACCACCGTCGCCGACGTTCGCCAAGCCGCCGTCATGTTGCGGGCCGGGCTACACCGGATGATTCTCGCCAACGAGGTCGGCGGCCTGGGCGGCGCGCGGCGTCTGGCTGCCCTGTGCCGGGCTCGGCCGAAGGCCGAACTTTACGTCTTCGTCGATTCCGTTGCGGCTGTCGACGCACTTTCCCTTGCCTGGGCCGAAGGTGGACTACCGCCGTTGCGCGTGCTGGTCGAAACGGGTGCGTCGCGGGGCGGCGCTCGCGATATCGATACGGCTACCTTGATTCTCGGAGCCGCAGAGCGTGCGCCTCGCCTCGTCCTGGCCGGTGTGGCGACCTACGAGGGCGCTGCCGCGCAACCGAGCCTCGAACGCAGTCTCGTCGCCGTCGATGACTTGCTCGAGCTGACGGCGACGCTGTTCGTGCGAGCCCGCGCGCTAGTGGGAGCCGCGCGTCCGCTCCTCTTGACGGCCGGCGGATCCATGTTCTTCGACCGCGTGGTCGCCAAACTCGCACCGCTGGTCGCGGAGGATGGCGCAGCGACACTGGTGCTGCGGAGCGGATCCCTGTTCTTCAACGACCATGGTCTCTATGAGCGCGCACTGACCGCGATCGACGCCCGCTCTGGCTTTAAGCTGGAAGGCGTCCCCGTGCCGGCAACGGAGACTTTTCGCCCGGTGCTTCGCCTCTGGGCGGAGGTGTTGTCCCGCCCGGAGCCCGGCCAGGCGATCTGCGGCATGGGTATGCGCGACGTGTCCTTCGACCAGGATCTGCCGCGCCCCCTTCAGGTCTACCGCGATGGCCAGCCCTTTCCGCAAGGCAGCCTCATGCCTTCGACCATCAAGCTCAACGACCAGCATGCCTTCCTGGATGTCCCAACCGGGGCCGATCTCCAGGTCGGCGACGTCGTCGAGTTCGGCGTCTCACATCCGTGTACATGCCTGCACCTCTATCGGGTAATCTTCGGCGTCGATCACCGCGGCCGAGTGGTCAAAGCGCATGCGACCTTCTTCGGTTGAACGTCCGCTCGTCTTCGGGCTATCGGGCCATAGGAGTCGGCCCGTCCTGGACGCTCGCGATCTACAACCGCGATACCGGCCGATCGAGCCATGGGCATCGCGGCAGACGCTAAGGCGTGTAGGCCTCAACAGGCCACGGTGTCTCCGCACTGCCCAAACTGGCGGAGGCCCTGCTCGTCTGACCGAGCGAGCATCACGTCCTCGACTGCCGGGAAAGCCTCTTCGACACCGGATGGCGTCCCGTCCGCGATGGTCTGAGACAGAGGTCACGGTCTCGCGAGAAACAGGGTCTCGTCGGGCCGGATCTC
>CAXTVD010000133.1:0-10254 GCA_964247575.1 uncultured Lichenihabitans sp. | reverse complement strand
GGCACGACCGCGGGGGCGCCGACGACGGTCTCGGCGGCGCGCCTGGCGAGGCCTGTGGCAGCCTCGTCGTTGACCACGGACGGGTAGGTGCGGGCGAAGCTCACCTCCGCGCTGGCTCCGAAGGCCTCGGCGGTCGACCGGACGATGCGGGTCACGGCCGCCTCCAGAAGGTCGCCCACCGCCGGGTCGAACCAGCGCGCGGTGCCCCGCATGGTGACCTCCGGCGGGATCACGTTGAAGGCGTTGCCGCCCTTGATCTCGGCGATCGTCACCACGGCGGTCTGCGTCGGCTCGACGTTGCGGGCGACGATGGACTGCAGGGCGGAGACGATCGCGCCGGACACCACGATGGGGTCGATCCCGTTGTGCGGCTGGGCGCCGTGCGCGCCCTTGCCGTGCACGGTGATCGTGATGTTGGCGACGGCGGCCATGGTCGGGCCGACCCGCCACAGGAAAGTCCCGGCCTTGTCCTTGGGCCAGTTGTGCATGCCGAAGACGAGGTCCATCGGGCAGCGCTCGAAGAGCCCCTCCTTCACCATCATCTCGCCGCCGCCATACTGCTCCTCCGCCGGCTGGAAGATCACATAGACGGTCCCGGCGAAGTTGCGGGTCTCGGCGAGGTAGCGCGCGGCGCCGAGCAGCATGGTCGTGTGCCCGTCATGGCCGCAGGCGTGCATCACGCCCGGATGGGTGGAGGCATAGGGCAGGCCCGTCGCCTCCGTGATGGGCAGCGCATCGATGTCGGCCCGCAGGCCGATGGCGCCGCCCGGCTCCTGCCCGCGGATGACGCCGACGACGCCGGTGCGCGCGAGGCCGGTCACCACCTCGTCCACCCCGAAAGCGGCGAGCTTGTCCTGGATGACCGCGCTGGTGCGATGCTCTTCCAGCGCCAGTTCCGGATGCTGATGCAGATCGCGGCGCCAGGCCGTCATATCGGCCTGGAACTCGGCGATCCTGTTGACGATGGGCATGTGTGTCCTCGGGTTCGGGCGTCCGATGGCGACGGCCCGGGGATCATCGGGCATCGGGGCGGCCGTGTTAAGCCCCTCAGCGCGTGCAGGCCTGCGCCGAAGCCGGCGGGAAGGCTTCCGCGGCGGGGACGGTCTCGACGACATGGAACCAGGCATGCGGTTCGCTCAGCGCGGCCGAGGGGAGGACGTCGACGACGTAGAGGTCATGGATCACGGCGTGGTCGCTGGCGCGCCACTGAGCGTGACGGGCGAACATGTCCTCGAAGGAGCGCCCATCGAGATAGGTCACGATCGCGTCGGCGTCCGTGGTGCCGGTCGCCTTGACGGCCTCCAGCCACTGGAGCGTCGCCGAGTAGTCGGCCGCCTGCGCCGCTGTCGGACGGGCGCCCTCGTGCGCCGCGGCATACCGGTCCGCCCAGGCCCGGGCGGTCGCGTCGAGGTTCCAGTACCACGGGACGGTGCCGCGCACCCCGGCATAGCCGTCCTTCACCCGGTCGACATCGCTGAGATAGAGCAGCGCGGTCGTGACATGGGCCTTCAGCCCGGCGGCGGTGACCGCGGCGACACGGCGATCGGCATCCGCCCCGGCGCTGAACACGCCGATCACGTCGGGGTGGAGGGCCTTGGCCTCGTCCAGAACCGGCGCGAGGTCGGTCGCGCCGACCGGGACCACGAAGGATTTGACCACCGCCCCGCCCTGGGCGGTGATGAAGGGCGTGAAGGCCGCCACGGCGCCACGGCCGAACCCCGCATCGGCGACGATCGCGACCCAGCGCTTGCCGTCGGGCAGCTTGGCGACGCTGGTCGCCGTGGCCCCGGCGACCGCCGGCTCGTCGAACGAGTAGTGATAGGTGTATTTGTTGCACCCGGCGCGGGTCAGCGCGGGCGTCGCCGCCAGGGTGACGATCGCCAGCTGGTGCCGCTCGGCGGCGACCTTCGACACCGCGGTGGCGATGGGCGAGTTCTGCACGTCCATGAGCAGATCCGCGCCCTTGTCGTAGGCGTCGGCGGCGAGAGCGGCCACCCCGTCGGGCTTGTTGTGGTCGTTGCGGCTGTCGACCACGATCGGGCGCCCGAGCACGCGGCCGCCGAAATCGGCGACCGCCATCCGGGTGGCGTCCACCCCACCCGCGCCTGAGCGGGCGTTGTAGAGATCGTCATCGAGATCCGTAATGACGGTGATCCGCACCGGCGAGGGCTCCTGCGCGAGGCCGCTGCCGCCAATGGCCGACAGAAGCAGGGACGCGGCCCCGATGGCGCCGATCAGCGGCGCGCGGGACACCCGTCCGGGCAATAGGCTTCGCATGGCGATGGGTCTCCTGGCGGGACGCTCTCCCGCTTGGCACGGACGGCGAAGGGACAACGCTCAGGCGGCGTCGAGATCCACGACGCGGATGGGCTTGCCGTCCAGGAACGCGAGCGCGTTCTGCACGCTCTGCGGATAGAAGTCGGCCCACACGTCCTCCACGCCATAGCCGAGATGGGGCGTCAGCACCGTGTCCGGGAGAGCGCGCAGCGGGTGGCCGGGCGGCAGCGGCTCCTGGTCGTAGACGTCGAGGGCCGCCACGATGCGTCGCTCGCGCACGGCCTGGACCAGCGCGGCCTCGTCGACCAGCGGACCGCGCGACGTGTTGATCAGGATCGCGCCCTGCTTCATGCGCGCGAGGTCGGCGGCCCCGAGGATCTCGGGCGTGCGCTCGGACAGGACGAGGTGGAGGCTCACCGCGTCGGAGCGCTCGAGCAGCTCCTGCTTGGACACGTGCTGGGCTCCGGCCGCCTGCGCCGCCTCGGCCGAGAGATTCTGGCTCCAGGCCAGCACGGTCATGTCGAGGGCCTGCCCATACCGGGCCATGCGCGCGCCGAGCCGTCCCAGGCCGATCAGGCCGAGCGTCCGTCCGGCAAGGCCACGCCCGACGGGCACGCCATGCTGGAATCCGCCGTGCCGAAGCGTCGCGTCGGCGGCCGGGATGGCCCGCGCGGCCGCGATCAGCAGGCCGAGCGCCAGTTCTGCCGTGGCATAGGAGCCGGCGCCCGCGCTGACCGTGTGGCACACCACGATGCCATGCTCCCGGCAGGCCGCCAGATCGACCGAGCGGTTCACGGCCCCGGTGATCCCCAGCATGCGCAGCGCCGGCAGGCGGGCGATCAGCGCGGCAGGGAACGGCGTGCGCTCCCGCATGGAAAGCAGGATGTCGAAGCCGGCCAGCGCCGTCGCGGCTGCCTCCTCGCTGCCGAAGGCCTCCTCGAAGAAGACCACCTCCGCGCGCTCCTCCAGGACACGCCAGTCGGCCGACCGGCGCGCGAGGCCCTGCCAGTCGTCAAGCACCGCGATCTTCGACACCGGCAAGCTCCGCGGGGATCAGACGATCGTCGTCTGCAGGGCTGGTAGGCCGTCGATGCGGCCTTCCAGCCGGTCGCCCCGGACGACGGCGCCGACGCCCTCGGGCGTGCCCATGAACAGCAGGTCGCCGGGCTCGAGGCGGACCAGGCGCGACAGGACGGCGATCGTCTCGGGCGTGCTCCAGATCATGCGGTCGAGATCGGACGTCTGCCGGACCGCGCCGTTGACGGTGAGCACGATGGACCCCCGGTCGAGCGAACCCGCCTGCGAGGCCGCCAGCAGATCGCCCACCGGGGCGGAATGGTCGAAGCCCTTGCTCATGTCCCAGGGCCGGGCAGCCTTCTTGGCCGCGTCCTGCAGGTCGCGGCGGGTCATGTCGAGGCCGACCGCATAGCCGTACACGTGGCCGAGCGCCGCGTCCCTCGCGATCTCCGCCCCGCCCAGGCCGATCGCCACGACGAGTTCGAGTTCGAAGTGGAGATTGCCGGTTTGCGGCGGATAAAGGGTGGCCGCGCCGCCGGTCACCAGCGCATCGGCCGGTTTGGTGAAGAAGAACGGCGGCTCCCGGCTCGGGTCCCCGCCCATCTCGCGGGCATGTTCGGCGTAGTTGCGTCCGACGCAGAAGATGCGGCGGACCGGGAAGGTCCCGCCACCCGCCACCGGCAGGCAGGGGCGCGCCGGCGGCGGGATGACGAAAGCGGGCATCAGAGCGGCCGCGCTCGCGCGCTCAATACTGGCCGGCGTAGGGGTCGTATTGCGGCCCGCCGTGCTGGGCGAAGGACGGCTCCGGATCGGGGTACATCGGCTCGGTCGGCTCGACCGGCGCGGCCGAGCCCTGGTCGGCGGTGTAGCGCCGCGTGCGCTCCGCGACGCTCGGCTGGGCATTGCCCAGAACGACGACCTTGGTGCCGACCGGGACGCGGCTGTAGAGGTCCATCACGTCCTGGTTGATCATGCGGATGCAGCCTGAGGACACGCTCGACCCGATGGTCCAGGGTTCGACCGTCCCGTGGATCCGGTACAGCGTGTCCCGGTTGCCCTCGTAGAGATACATGGCGCGCGCGCCGAGCGGATTGCCGGGGCCGCCCGCCATGCCGATGCCGCCCTGAAGGTGGCTCATGACCCGCATGATGCTCGGGTCGCGGGCGAGCATCTCCTTGGGCGGGTACCAGTCGGGCCATTCGCGCTTGGCGTTGATCTGCGCGTTGCCGGACCACAGGAAGCCCTGGCGGCCCACGCCGACGCCGTAGCGGATGGCGCGGCCATCGCCGTTCACCACGAACAGGAAGTGCTGGGCGGGATCGATGACGATGGTGCCCGGCGCTTCCGCGCTGTCGTAGTTGACGACCGTGCGCAGGAACTCCGGCCGGATCCGGTGAAGGTTGATGGCCGGCACCGGGAAGGGCTCGCCCTCGATGGCGGCGTAGAGCTCGGCCGGATCGAAGGCGGCTTGCGCCGTTGCCCGCCAGGGGACCAGGGCACTGCCGATCAGGCCGGCGGCACCAGCCAAGAGGGAACGGCGGCTTGCATCGAACATCGAGGGACTCCGGCGGAAACACATTCGAGCATCTTCAATGCCGAAGATGTGGCGACAGTTGAGACGACCGCCGCTCCGCAGCAAAGAAGGTCGAACTGTGGCCCGTCAACATCACATTCGCGGCAGGGCACGCCCATGCGGAACCCATGGCCGTCGGGTCGCGCGATCGGGAAGGCTCGCTCTGTCTACCCTGAATACATTATAGACGATTGGGCGATAAAATATACACTCTGCCTACAAAGTGTTCCAAAGCCGCTCTTAGGCAGATTTCTCCTGCTTCTCCAGTCTTGTCGCTCCTTCTTGCTTGTGCTGATCTAGGCGGGACGAGGCGCCGGCCGGCTTAGGCGGCACGCCGTCGCGATGGAGAAGCCTGAATGTTGAAGTCCCTGGCCGATTGCCTACAATGCTGCAGGACCACTCTGGTGACCGCAGGACGGTGGCGGCCGGCCGTCCTCTCCCTTCTCGTCGTGCTGGCCTGGTCCGCCCCGCATCGGGCGCAGGCCGCCGCTCCCGCCCCCTGCATGGCGCTGCAGGCGAAATATCCGCAATTCAAGGGCAAGACGTTGGTGAACGCGATCAACCCGCATACCCCGGGCTACGAGTCGCTCGATCCCAACGATCCCAGCAAATATGTCGGGTTCGACATCGATCTCGGCGAAGCCATCGGCGAATGCCTGGGCTTCGGCGTCACCTACAAGCCCGTCACCTTCGCGGCCCTGCTGACCACCCTGTCGAGCGGTCAGGCCGACATCGTGATCTCCGACATCTACGCGACCGAGGAACGCGCCAAGGCGGCCGACTTCATCACCTATTCCAAGGTGTTCGACGGCGTGCTGGTGGCCAAGGGCAACCCGAAGAAGATCACCGGCATCAACACCACCATGTGCGGCGCCACGGCAGCGGAAAACACCGGCTACGTGGAGGTGCCGCTGATCCAGAATCTCGGCCCGGCCTGCAAGGGCGAGGGCAAGGCCGAGGCGGCGATGCAGCTCTACGACAACAACGCCAACTGCATCCAGGCGATCCTGGCCGGGCGCGCGGACACCTATGTCAACGACGTGAACACCGTGGACCAGGCGGTCAAGGCCTATCCGGACCAGCTGGAGAAGGCGACGGCCGTGACCCTGCCCTACTCGGTCGGTATCGCCGTGCCCAAGGGCGCCCCCGCCTTCCGCGACGCCGTGCTGGCGGCGCTCGGCGAGATCCAGAAGGCCGGCATGGAGACCGACCTTCTGAAGAAGTGGTCGCTCGATGCCGGCACTCTCGAAGCACCGCGGGTCCTGACGACGAACTGATGGACCTGTTCCTCCACTATCTCAGCCTGCCTTATCTGCTGCGGGGGATCGGCTTCACCCTGGCGGTGACCGGCCTGGGCCTGGGCGGCGGGCTGCTGGTGGGACTGGTGCTGGCGAGCATGCAGCTCAGCCGCTTCTGGCTGCCGGCGGCGCTCGCCAGGGCCTATACGGTGATCTTCCGCGGCACGCCGCTCATCCTGCAGCTCGTCTTCGCCTATGACGCGCTGCCCCATATCGGCATCAAGCTGAGCGCGATCGGGGCGGCCGGGCTCGCGCTGTCGGCCAATGAGGGGCCGTTCATCGCCGAGATCCTGCGCTCCGGGGTGATCGGGGTCGACCGCGGGCAGATCGTGGCCGGCCAGGCGCTGGGCATGACGCCGGCCGTGCTCATGCGGCGCGTGATCGCCCCCCAGGCGATCCGGACGATGGTGCCGGCGCTGGGCAACGAGACGGTGAGCACGCTGAAGAACTCCTCGCTCGCCTCCGTCATCGCGGTCGAGGAGCTGACGTTGCGCAGCACGCAGCTCGCCTCCTCGACCTTCGACTTCTTCTCCATCTTCTTTGCGTCCGGGCTCATGTACCTGCTGCTTACCGGGGCGGCGAGCGTGATCCAGATCGTCGTGGAGGTGATGCTCGACCTCGACCATCCCACGCCGCAGGACCGGCTGGCCCGCCTGCTGCCTTGGCGCCGCGCCGGCCTCGCCGCCCGGCGTGCCGCGCCACGGCAGGCCCAGCCGGCGGCGGCCGGGCCCGTCGCCCCCTCTCTCGGCGCCGCCGGTCCGGATCTGGCAAAGACGACCCTCGCGGACCGGGGCAGGCGCGCGGCGGTGATCGCCGGCAACAACCCGGCCGTCGAGGTCCGCGCGCTGCACAAGCGTTACGGGGACCAGGCGGTGCTCGACGGGCTCGACCTGACGGTGCGGTTCGGCGAGGTCGTCGCGCTGCTCGGCCCGAGCGGGTCGGGCAAGAGCACGCTGCTGCGCTGCATCAACCATCTCGAAGGCTGGGAGTCCGGCACCGTGACGGTCGGCGGCCGCAGCCTCGCGGTGGGCGAGAACGGGCGCCGGCTCAATCCGCGCGGGATCGCCAACGAGCGCGCCAGCGTGGGCGTCGGCATGGTGTTCCAGCAGTTCAACCTGTTCAGCCACCTGACGGCGCGCGAGAATGTGGCAGGCCCGCTGCGCTGGGTGCACGGCCAGTCCCGGGCCGATGCCGACCGCCGGGCGCGCGCGCTTCGGGAGCGGGTGGGCCTGAGCCACCGTGCCGACGCCCTGCCGCGACATCTGTCGGGCGGCCAGCAGCAGCGCGTCGCCATCGCGCGGGCGCTGGCGCCCAATCCCAGCGTGCTGCTGCTGGACGAGCCCACCTCCGCCCTCGATCCCGAACTCGTCAACGAGGTGCTGGAGGTGATCCGCCGGCTGGCCGTCGAGGACGGGCTGACCATGATCATCTCCACCCACCAGCTCCGCTTTGCCGACGAGGTGGCCGACCGCGTGGTGTTCCTGAGCGGCGGCTCCATTACGGAGGAAGGCCCGGCGCACGAGGTGCTGACGCGGCCCCGCAACCCGGTGACCGCCCGCTTCCTCCGCGTCATGGGCGCCGACCGCGCGCTCGAAGCACCCGTCTGAAACGATCCGAACCAGGCTCCCGCCCCGAGCCGCCACCGAGGACCCACATGAGGCACCACACCCTGACCGTGTCGCCGGCCACCGTCCATTGGGGCTATTTCAGCAAGGTGGTGGCCCCGGCCCTGACGCTGCGTTCGGGCGATCGCGCCACTATCGAGACGCTGACCCATCACGCCAACGACGACTACGACCGCATGATCGCCGGCGACCCGGGCGCCGAGAGCGTGTTCCACTGGACCCGGGAGCACAAGGCCGTCGCGCGGCGGGGTGCCGGCCCGACCGCCGGCCCGTTCCAGCGCGGCTCGGGCGAGGGCCTCGGCGTGCATCTGCTGACCGGCCCGGTGGCGATCGAGGGCGCCGAGCCCGGCGACGTGCTGGAGGTCCGCGTCCTCGACGTACGCCCGCGTCCGAGCTGCCACGCCTGCCATGCCGGGCGCTGCTTCGGCTCCAACGCGGCGGCCTCGTGGGGCTTCCACTACCACGACCTCATCGAGGAGCCGAAGCCGCGGGAGGTGGTGACCATCTTCGAGCTGGACACGTCGGGCGAGCCCTTCGCCCGCGCGGTCTACAACTATGTCTGGACGCCGCAGACCGATCCGGACGGCATCGTCCACCCGACGATCGACTATCCGGGGGTGCGGGTCGACCCTGCGCTCGTCACGCGTCGCGAGAACATCCTGCGCAATGTCAGGGTGCCGGCCCGGCTGCATTTCGGCACGATGGGCCTCGCACCCTCCGAGGCCGACTTCGTCAGCTCGATCCCGCCCAGCTACACCGGCGGCAACATCGACGATTGGCGGATCGGCAAGGGCGCGCGCATGTACTATCCGGTGGCCGTGGCCGGCGCCTTCTTCTCGGTCGGCGATCCCCACGCCGCGCAGGGGGACAGCGAGCTCGGGGGCACCGCCATCGAGACCTCGCTGACCGGCGATTTCGAGTTCGTCCTGCACAAGCACCGCGACCTCGGCGGCACGATCCTGGAAGGCCTGACCCACCCCATGCTCGAGACGGACGAGCAGTGGTCCGTCTACGGCTTCACCTTCCCCAACTATCTCGCCGAGCTCGGGCCGGACGCGCAGACGGAGGTCGCCGGCCATGCCAGCCTCGACAAGGCCATGCGCGACTCCTTCCGCAAGCTGCGCCGCTTTCTCATGACCGTGCACAAGATGAGCGAGGACGAGGCGATCGCGCTCATGGCGGTGGCGGCCGATTTCGGCGTCACCCAGGTCGTTGACGCGAACTGGGGCGTGCACGGCTCGCTCCGCAAGGCCGTGTTCACCTGCAGCTGAGGCGGCCTGCACGGTCCAGGAGCCAGAGGAGAGGACGATGCAGTTCCACATGATCGCGGGCGGCCCGCGACCCGCGGCGCCCTTCAGCCACGCGGTCGAGACCGACGGCTTCATCTTCGTCACGGGGCAGATGCCCGACAGCCCGGCCGCGCCCGGCGTGCTGCCGGACGGGATCGTCGCCCAGACCCATGCGGTCGTGGCGAATCTCCGAACCGTGCTGGCCGGGCTAGGGCTCGGCCTGGAGGACGCGGCCATGGCGCGGATCTATCTCACGCGGTTCAAGCAGGATTACGCCGCCATGAACGAGGTCTGGCGCGGCTACTTCGCGGAGGGCCGCCTGCCCGCCCGCACCTGCGTCGGCGTGACGGGCCTCGCCTACGACGCGCTGATCGAGATCGATCTCATCGTCCGCCGGCCCTAGTCGCGGCGCGGCGGAGCCACGCACAGGACGGTCTCGCCGATATGCATGGCGACATCGTCCAGCAGCCCGTCCGCTGCCGCGAAGAAGGCCTTGGAGCCCTCGCCGGCATTATGGGCGTCCATCGACGCCCGGTCGACGAACAGCTCCTGGGTGAGCAGCAGGCCGGGATCGTCGCTGGAGCGGATCACGGTGTAGCCGAGCGTGCCCGGCTCGCTGGCCCGCACGTGCTCGCCGACGGCGACCAGGGCCGCCAGCACGGTCTCCACCGCGCCGGCCTTGCAGCGGATCACGGCGGTGAGGCTGATCACCGCCCGCCGCCTAGAGCTGGACGCCGCGCGTGAGCGCGCCGTCGACCACCAGATTGGTGCCGGTGATGAAGCTCGCCGCCGGGCTCGCGAGGAACACGGCGGCGTTCGCCATCTCCTGGGGCGTGCCCATGCGGCCCGTGGGGTTGAGCGCGAGGGCGGTCCTGTAGAGCTCGGGGTTACCGTCCTTGATCTGGTTCCAGACGCCGCCCTCGAAATAGGTGTTGCCGGGCGACACGGAATTGGCGCGGATCGACTGGCCCGCGAGCTGGAAGGCGAGCCCCTGCGTGTAATGGATCAGCGCGGCCTTGAAGGCGCCGTAGGGACCGGCCGCAAAGTCGATCTCGCGTCCCGACACGCTGGAGATGCTGACGATGGCAGCGAATTGGCTCCGGGCCAGGAACGGCTTGGCGGCCTCGACGAGGCGCACGCAGCCCATCATGTCGACCTCGAAGCCCCGCCGCCGG
>CAXTVD010000132.1:0-10280 GCA_964247575.1 uncultured Lichenihabitans sp. | reverse complement strand
AACGCCAAGACGCCGGATCATCCGATCGTCTTCGTCAACCAAGCCTTCCTCGACTTGACGGGATATGATGAAGGGGAGGTGCTCGGGCAGAAATTCGACTTCCTGATCATGCAAGGCACCGACCCGGAAGCGCTGGCTGAGATCAAGACGGCATTCGACGGTGGCCGCGACCTCGAAACGCCGGTCCGCTTCCACCGCAAGGATGCCAGCACAATCTGGGTTTCCATCTTCGTCACCCCGGTGCGGGACGAAGCCGGTGCCATCGTGCAGCACTTCGCTTCCTTCGTGAACGTGACGGGTCACAAGCGGGAGGAGGAGCGGCTCGGATTCTTGCTGGACGAGCTGAACCACCGCACCCAAAACACGCTTGCGACGGTCCTTGCGATCGCCGGGCAGACGTTACGCGGCATGGCGGACGAGCGGGTCATCGAAGCCTTCGAGGGCCGCATCCTCGCCTTGTCGAAGACCCACGGCCTGCTGGGCGCGAAAAACCGGGACAGGGTCGGTCTTCGCGATGTCCTCGACCAGACGTTGGAAACCTTAGGGCTCCGCGCCCGGGTCGCCATCGAGGGAGACGAGCTGCTCCTCCGGCCGAAGGAGGCGTTGACCCTCACGTTGGTCTTCCAGGAGTTGGCCACGAATGCCATCGCGTATGGCGCGCTGTCGAGCGGGGCCGGCGGAGCCGTCGATGTCGACTGGCGACGCGAGGACGAGCCTTGGGGCGATCGAGTCCGGTTGCGGTGGCGCGAGAGCGGCGGCCCTCCCGTGGCCCCGCCATCCCATAAGGGCTTCGGCCGTCGCCTGATCGAGGGCGGCCTGGCACAGGACCTCGACGGCGAGGTTCGCCTTGCCTTCGAGGCCGCGGGGGTCAGTTGCGAGATCGTCATGCCCGCTCCGAGAGGGATCGGATGGATGGACCATGACTAGCGAGCTTGCCGGCCGCCGCATTCTCGTCGTTGAGGACGAGGTGATGGTATCGTGGATGTTGGAGGACATGCTGGGGCAGCTCGGGTGTGCGATCGTCGGCCCCGCCGCACGCGTCGACCAGGCGTTGGCGATCATCGATGCCGAAAACGTCGACGCGGCGGTGCTGGACGTCAACCTCAACGGCGCGAAGAGCTATCCCGTCGCCGATGCGCTGACGGCGCGAGGCGTGCCGTTCGTCTTTTCGACCGGCTACGGGAAGAAAGGCCTCGGGGCGGACTACGTTCGGTTTCCGCTGTTGCAAAAGCCGTTCAAGCGCTCGACCTTGCACGCCGCGCTGGGGACGCTGCTACTCGACGGCGGGCGCGAACCGCCGGAGAGAAGGACGGCTCCGGCGGCGTGGGACGCGAACCGCCTGCGGATCGCCACCGACGCGGCGGGGGTCGCATTGTGGTCCTGGAACGTCGAGAGCGACGTTGTTTCCATGGACGAGCGCGCCCACGGCCTTTGGGGGCTCCCGATCGGACCCGTGACGTTCGAGGACCTTTCCGCGCGCATCCATCCGGAGGATCTCGACAGGGTCCGGGCGACGTTCGCGTCGACGCGGGACATCATTGGCGTCTACGAGGTCGACTTCCGTATCCTGGACGGAAAGGAAGTGCGCTGGATCTCCGCCCGGGGAAGGGGCGACGAGCAGGGGATTGTCGGACCACTGATGTTCGGGGTCTTCCTCGACGTCAACGAACGCAGGAAAGCCGAGGGAGCCCGCGAGATGGTTGCCGGCGAGATGGTGCACCGGGTCAAGAACCTGTTCTCGATCGCGACGGCACTGACCGTGATTTCCGAGCGATCGACCTCGACGTCGGAGGAGATGTCGCGGGATCTGAGGCTGCGGCTCACCGCGCTCAATCGCGCCCACGATCTCGTCCATCCGATCCCGCAAGGTTCGAAGAGAGCCTCCCACCTCGGCGAACTGCTTGCCATTCTCCTGGCGCCATACGCCGGCGAAAGCCTCGCCGACAACCGTGTCCGCGTCGCCATGCCGGCCATGCTCGTCGGCGAGAGCGCCGCTACGACCATGGCCCTCGTCGTCCATGAACTGGCGACGAATTCGATCAAGTACGGGGCACTCTCGACGAATACGGGCACGCTCGACGTCTCCTGCGAGGTCGACGGTTCCGATGTGGTCATCACCTGGACGGAGCGCGGCGGCCCGAAAATGGCTCCGCCGAACGGGAAAGCGGGCTATGGTAGCCGACTGATCCTCAATGCCGTGGTGGGCCAGCTCGGCGGTGCCATCGCGTTCGAATGGCAGCCGGAAGGCCTCGTCGTGATCCTGAGGACGAGTAGGGCTCGGATGGCGCGTGAGGTATGAGACCTGTTCGCCGCTGAAGCGCTGGAAGGTCGGCCCGTGTGAGAAGCTCGGTGTCAGGGCCTCGACGCCCTACGACGACGGCCGAGCTTCTTGCCGCGCGAGGAATGCGGTTTTCCGCAGGGATGAAAGTCGGCCGGCATCGTCGCGCCGGGCGATCGAGGTGCGGCCGGCCTCCGGCCGGCCTGGTCAGCCAGTCGAAGAGTGCTTAGGGCGCCTGCTCATGCTGAAGCCGGATACCGGTGAGGGACGCGGCACGAAGCTCGGACAGCAGGGTCCGCCACGGCTACCGCTCAACGCGCGACGAACAGCGTCTCATCGTCTCGCATGTCGTTCCTGACGGCCCGCTTGACGGCCTCCGGCACGGACAGCTCGTTTAGATCGAAGGTACCCAACCTGTTCAGCGCGGCCCGGATGTCGATCTCCGTTCCAAGGAAATCCATCACCACCCGCGCGGCGCCGATCAATCGGGCAGGTCCGTGGCTAACGCCGAGAGTCAGTCCATGAAGGCGTCTGAGCAGTCTTGCCTTCGGATAGAGGACCATGGTCGACACTTCCCGGGAAGTGCCTCGGTGGTGGTCGACGACCAAGAGGCGGTCGCCCACTTGGCCGACCACTCCCCTGTAGGTGATGAACCGCAATGCGGCGTCCTCGGTCTCATCCTCTCCCATGTAGCGCTGCTTGACTGATGAGACGAGCGCGTCACCGTCGTAGTACCAGTGCGCCAGTTCCCGCTTGATCCGCCATGCTCCGAGATAGGTGTAGAAATACTTGAAGTAGAAGCCCTGGTAGTCGGACAGGTTCGCCGCATTAGCACCTGAGATCGCGCGTAGCAGGCCCGCGTGATGTCGGAGCACCGCGGGCGAATCCTGCGCCTTTATCCGACGCTTGAAGGTGGCCGCGAAGGCCGCATGCGGGGTGAACAGCTCGCCTTCCTCCAGGCCGAAAAAATCGCTGACGAGCTTATGGTTGTGGCGCGAGGGGATCGCCGAACCCGTCAGGTACCGGTTGAACTGCTGCCGATTGATCCTCAGCCGACGACACACCTCCGATACGGACCGATAGTGGTCGCAGCAGAACTGGAGGTTCGCGCGGTAGTCCGCCTTGTGCTCGACGAAGGCGAGGCGGAACGGAGAGACAGTGTCGGCCATGCGCTCCGGCATGTTGCAGCGCGAGCCGCGCAAACTCGCTGCAACAAGACCACATGATCCGTGTGGTTTCAAGCCGAAGGTCGTGGCACACCGACGGGCTTGAGGTCCAACCATGAAGACGGCGAAGAAGCTCGCGATGACGGCGTTGGCCTGGGCCGTGGCCCTCGGACTGTCGCTGCCGATCCTGTGGATGGCCCTGACGGCCTTCAAAACTGATCTGGACGCCCTTCAGCTCCCGCCCAAGCTCCTCTTCAGGCCGACGCTGGAGAACTTCGTGGCGGCCAACGGCACCGTCCCCGTCCTGCGGCCCATCCTCAACAGCGTCGTCGAGTCCGGCGGAGCAACTGCGCTGTGCTTCCTGTTCGCTTTTCCCGCCGCCTACGCCCTCGCCTTCCATGGGGGGAGGAGCCGGAAGACGATCCTGCTCGGCATGTTGATGACCCGCTTCATGCCCGGCATCGGCGTCATGCTGCCCATGTACCTCATCTTCAAGGCCATCGGGCTGATCGACACCCGGCTCGGACTGATCCTTGTCCTGGCGCTGGTCAACCTGCGGCTCGTGGTCTGGATGCTGTAATCCTACATGCGCGAGATCCCGCTTGATCTCCTCGAAAGCGCTCGGCTGGACGGCGCGACGGCGGCCCAGCTTCTCGTCCACGTGCTGTTTCCCTTGTGCCTTCCGGGCGTCTGCTCGACCGCGCTCCTATCCGTGGTCCTGTGCTGGAACGAGTCCTTCTGGAGCATCCAGATGACCTCGTCCGCCGCCGCGCCCCTCAGCGCCTACATCGCGACGCTGTCCGGGGACGTGCTGTGGGCGAAGCTCTCCGCCGCGTCCTTGCTGGCTGTCGGACCGATCCTGCTCGTCGGCTGGCTGACGCAACGCACCTTCGTCCGCGGCTTGACGTTCGGCGCCGTGCGGTAGCATCAGGTCGCGTGGTGGCATCGTCCAAAGCACCGTGAGCCGCCACGCCCCGAGACGAACAGCCTATTTGGCCGCCGTGCGGCGCGCGGTCAGCAACGCCCGCGAAAGCTGATCGACCGAGTACGGCTTGTGCAAGAGCGGGAAGCCATGGTCCCCCTCATCGGCCAGGACATGGCTGTAGCGACGGTGCGCAACGGCTGCGACCAGGAACCCGGCTGGCCGAGAGGGGATCCCACCCAGTCAGGCGAGCGAACATGATCGCCTCCATAGGATGGCTACGCTCGAACAGGTGCGGCACCGTGCCGATTACAAGGCCGGAGGGCTTGCCGCGTAGCTATCGTGAGCGACGCCAACGTGTTCTTGCGTACCGATCAACGCAGTCGAACGCGCAGTCATGCGGCCGTCGCCGGATTGGATCGGTCCTGAACCGGATCGAGTTCGTCCCCGAGGCCTCGAACCCATTTGGCGATGTGGTCGAGCGCGACCCGGATACGAGGGGTCTCGCGATTGTCCTTGTGCACCACCAGCCAGATTCCTGCGCTGGGAATGAGCGACGGGAGCGGCGGCGTCTCCAGGCGGACCAGCCCGGGTTCGTTGTCCCCGCAGTAGCGGACCAGGCTGGCCAAGCCGCCGCCCTGCTTGGCGGCAGCGAGAGCGGCGGCGTGGCTGCTGGTCTGCATGGCGATGCGCGCCCGTGGGGCAAGCTCCGCAAGCCAGTCCGTCTGGGTCGCGTCCTGGATTCCGTCCAGCTGCGTGATCAGGCGGTGGCCAGCGCATCCGGCATTGTAGTCGCATTCGCCGTGCCGTTCGAGGTAGCCGGGGCTGGCGTAGAGCCCGAACGCGAGCGTGCCGATCCGCTTTACGACGAGATCGTGCTGTTCGGGCGACGTCAGGCGGACGGAGATGTCCGCCTCGCGCATCGACAGGCTGAGTTCCCGGGGATTCGGGATCAGTTCGACCATGATGTCGGGTTGCGTGTCGTACAAGGTACCGAGGCAAGGCGCGACCAGATTGGCGGCTATGGTCTCGGCGCAGGTGACCCGGACGGGCCCAGCCATGCGCATGTCGCGTCCAATGACCTGCCGCTCCAGAGCGAGCGCCTCGGCCTCCACCCGCTCCGCCTGTTGGCGCACGTCGTCGCCAGCCGGAGTCGGCACGTAACCATCGGGAGTTCGGTTGAGGAGACGAACGCCCAGGCTCGTTTCCAGCGACGCTAGTCGGCGCCCCACGGTCGACTGCGCGACGTGCAGGTGCTTCGCCGCGCTTGAGAGACTGCCTGAACGAGCGATCGCGAGGAAGAAACGAAGGTCGTCCCAGTCGAGCATAGGCATCTCCCACCGGGGATCCGCCGCCAGGACAGAGGCTGCGTTCCTTGCAATCGGTACTTACGAACGCTCAACCCTTCGTAGCGCGACCGGAACAACTTGAGTCGAGAACGCCCAGGTCACGGCGAGAAAACTTCCCGAGGCGGATTTTCGATCCGTTCCACGACCGCTCACCCACCGAACACGACCGTCGCTTTCAGCGGGAATGAATGCCGGGAGTTCCACACCGGCGGTTCCCTCCTTCACCTCGCCAAGGACAAGCGGCGGTAGCACATTCTTAGCCGTATCGACCGGCCGGACAAGAACCAGAATTCAGCGACGCCGACGTGAAGGAACGCAAGTCATAGAGGCGCTGCATGACGGCCTGCCGGGAAAGCCCGTGAGAGACGAGCATGGCCTCCCTGCTCGTCGTGCCAGCCGAGGACAGAGGCCTGAATTCTTGGCCGTAGCCGTCATCCTGTGTTGAACACACGGGCGACGACTGCAACGACCGCACGTCAACACGGCTTCCCAAGCGATTTCGCATTCCCGGTCACCGACTTTGCTGCTCACGTCGGGGTCGCAGACGCGTTACGTCATCATGAGCCAGGACGCCTCGGGGTTCTCCATGACTCGTCGGCGGTTCGGACACGACGCCTGCGCTTACGCTTGAACGAAGCCTTTGCCACGGCAGCCGTCTCGCCAAACCGGCATCGCGCGGTTTCGGCCCGGGTAACTGACCGATCGGATGAACCATGAACGAAGGTCCGGCGACAGGTTGCGTGATCTCGGTTCGTGGCGCCGTCGTTGACGTAAGCTTCGCCGGCGCAGCCCTCCCTGCCATCGACACCGCCCTCAGCGTGCAGTGGAACCGTCCCGAACCGCTCGTCCTCGAAGTGCACAGCCACGTCGACCCTTCGACCGTACGATGCATCGCGTTGCAGGCCACCGCCGGCCTCGCCCGCAGCACGCGGGTTCGCACGACCGGGGCTCCGATCACGATCCCGGTCGGCGATGCCGTGCTCGGGCGGCTCCTCGACGTCATCGGCACCGTCAGGGACCGCGGGAAGCCGCTGCCGCCGGACACGCCCCGACGCGGCATCCACAATCCGCCGCCGTCCATGGAGAACGAGACGTCCAGCACCGCGGTGTTCGAAACGGGCATCAAGGTCATCGACCTGCTCGCGCCGCTTCTTCAGGGCGGCAAGGCCGCGATGTTCGGCGGCGCGGGCGTCGGCAAGACCGTGCTGGTGATGGAGCTGATCCACGCAACGGTGGCGAAGTACCAGGGCATCTCGGTGTTCGCCGGCGTCGGCGAGCGCTCCCGCGAGGGGCACGAGATGCTGACCGACATGCAGGGGTCCGGCGTGCTGGCGCGCACCGTGCTGGTATACGGCCAGATGAACGAGCCGCCCGGCGCCCGCTGGCGGGTGCCGCTGACGGCGTTGACCATCGCCGAGCACTTCCGCGACCAGAAGCACCAGAACGTGCTGCTGCTGATGGACAACGTGTTCCGCTTCGTCCAGGCCGGCGCGGAACTGTCGAGCCTCCTGGGCCGGCTGCCATCCCGGGTCGGCTACCAGCCGACGCTCGCGACCGAGGTCGCGGCCTTGCAGGAGCGCATCGCGTCGGTGGCCGGCGCGGCGGTCACGGCCATCCAGGCCGTCTACGTCCCGGCCGACGACTTCACCGATCCCGCCGTGACCGCGATCTCCGGCCATATGGACAGCATGATCGTGCTGTCGCGCGACCTGGCGGCCGCGGGCTTCTACCCCGCCATCGATCCGCTCGCCTCCACGTCGGCGCTGCTGGATCCGATCCTCGTCGGCGAGGAGCACTATCGGGTCGCGGAGCGCGCCCGCGAGGCCCTGGCCCGCTTCAAGGACCTCCAGGACATCATCGCCCTCCTCGGCGTCGAGGAACTCGGCGCCGCCGATCGCGAGATCGTCAAGCGCGCCCGTCGTCTTCAGCGTTTCCTCAGCCAGCCCTTCGCCGTCACCGAGGCGTTCACGGGGACCCCCGGTCGCAGCGTTCCCCGCGCGGAAACCATCGCCGGCTGCCGCGCCATCCTGGACGGCGAGACCGACGAGTGGGCCGAAAGCTCGCTCTACATGGTCGGCAACCTGGACGAGGCGCGGCGGAAGGAGACGGACGCGAAGAAGACGGATCGGCCGTCATGAAGCTGCGCATCGACACGCCGCTTGCAACCGTGGTCGACGAGGACGGCGTCCTCGCCTTCCGTGGCGAAGACGCGAGCGGCGCCTTCGGGATCCTGCCGGGACACGCCGAATACCTCACCAGCCTCGCCATGTCGGTCGTGAGCTGGACGGGTCTCGACAAGGCGCAACGCTGTTGCGCGGTGCGGCGCGGCGTCCTGACGGTCACGCCCGAGCGCGACATAGCCATCGCGACCCGGGAGGCGATCGTGGGGGACGACATCGAGACGCTCGAAAGGACCGTGCTTGGGCGGTTCCGCGCCGAGATCGAGGCCGAGCGGGCCGAGCGGGTCGACAGCACCCGACTGCAATTGCGCGCCATCCGGGAGATCATGCGCCATCTACAAGCTGGACGGACGCCTTCGGAAACTTTCGGATGACGGCGCCGAGCCCCGACCCGGTCGATGATGACAAGCTCCTCGGCAGCGTCAGGCTGCGCGGCGCGCGGAACCGGGCCTGGCTGCGCGACGGCGAGCCCTCCGTCGCGCGGCGACTGGCCCAGATCGGCGTCCTCGGCTGGATCGTCGTCGTGCCCATGCTGCTCGGCGTCTTCGCCGGACGCTGGCTCGACGGGACCTTCGACACCGGCTTGGCCTGCACCGCGCCACTGCTGATGCTCGGGGCCGCGCTCGGTTGCTGGTCGGCCTGGAAATGGACGCAAACCGCATGAGTGCCCAGACCTTCCACGGCTGGCCGCCCTGGGTCATGGCCCTGGGCCTCGCAGGCTATTTCGCCGGAGGGATCGCGCTTGGCGGCGTGCATTTCGGCGGCCTCTGGTGGACCGCCCGACTGTTCGCCGAGGGAGACCGCATGATGGTGGCCGTGGGCATCATGATCGGTCGCATCGTCGTCCTGGGCGGCCTGCTGACGCTGGTCAGCTTCGCCGGCGCCCCGCCGCTGCTCGCCGCGGCGGCCGGCGTTCTCCTTGCCCGTTCGGTCGTGACACGCCGCGTTCGCCCGAGGGCCGAATGACTTCGCCGCTTTCGAGCCTCGCGCTGTTCCACGTTGGTCCGGTGCCGATCACGCCTGCCGTGATCGTGACATGGGCGATCATGGCCCTCCTCACCCTGGGGAGCATCCTCGTCACGCGTCGGTTGACGCTCGTTCCGTCGAGGACGCAGGCGGCCTTCGAACTCGTCGTCGAAACGGTGGACAGCCAGATCCGTGACACCATGCAACTGGAGCCGGGACCCTATCGTGCCTTCGTCGGCACGCTGTTCGTCTTCATCTTCCTGGCCAATTGGTCTTCGCTCGTTCCGGGGGTCGGACCGCCGACCGCAAAGCTGGAGACGGACGCCGCCCTCGCGCTCCTCGTCTTCGTGGCGGTGATCTGGTTCGGCATCCGGGCGGGCGGCGTGCGCGGCTACCTCGCGACCTTCGCCTCGCCCAACCCCGTCATGATCCCGCTCAACTTCGTCGAGAGCCTGACGCGCACCTTCTCGCTTCTGGTCCGCCTGTTCGGCAACGTGATGAGCGGCGTGTTCGTGATCGGCATCGTGCTGTCGCTGGCCGGCTTCCTCGTGCCCATCCCGCTCATGGCGCTCGACCTGCTGACCGGGGCCGTCCAGGCCTACATCTTCGCGATCCTCGCGATGGTGTTCATCGCCGGCGCGGTGAGTGACGGGAAGCCCGCGCGCGCCGTCGCCGACCTCTCCAATCCAAGGACCACCTCATGAACTGGCTTGCCTGCGCCAGCATCGTCTCGGCCGCGCTGGCGGTCTCGTTCGGGGCGATCGGCCCCGCCCTCGCGGAAGGACGCGCGGTCGCGGCCGCCATGGACGCGATCGCTCGCCAGCCCGAGTCGGCGAATACGATCTCGCGCACGCTGTTCGTCGGCCTGGCGATGATCGAGACGATGGCGATCTACTGCCTGGTGATCGCGCTGCTGCTGCTGTTCGCCAACCCGCTGCTGAAGTGACGACATGACCATCGACTGGTGGACGCTCGGCTTCCAGACCGTCAACGTCGCGGTGCTCGTCTGGCTCTTGCAGCGGTTCTTCTGGACACCCGTGTCGGCCATGATCGAGCAGCGTCGTGACGTCATCCAAGGCGGCCTCGACGAGGCCGCGGCGAAGCGCAAGGAGGCGACCGAGGCGCTGGCCGCGATCGCCGCGACCCGCGCCGGTTTCGGCAAGGAAAGCGAAGCCATCCGAGCTGCGGCCCACGCCGCGGCGGAGCGGGACGTCACCGCACGAAAGGAGGAAGCGAGCAAGGCGGCAGCAGTCCTCGAAGCCACGGCGCGGGCCGCGATCGAGATGGATCGGTCGACCGCCGAAGCCGCCGCCTCGCGCCGCGCGAGTGACCTTGCGGTCGACATCGCGAAGCACCTCGCGGCACGGCTCGACGGCACCGCCGTGCAGGCCGCCTTCCTGGATTGGCTCGTCAAGGCGA
>CAXTVD010000131.1:0-10292 GCA_964247575.1 uncultured Lichenihabitans sp. | reverse complement strand
CCGAAGGACCGGGCGTAGTCGAGCACATATTGGTCCGCGGCGCCCTTCGAGCAGCCGTAGGGCGTGTGGAAGTCGAGCGGCCGGCTCTCGCCGATCCCGCTGTCGCGCAAGGCGGGGTCGGCGGGAAGATAGGCATCGTTGGTTTGGACCAGCGCGATGTCGGCGAGGTCGCCATAGACCTTGTTGGTCGAGGCGAAGACAAGCGGGACCGGCTCCGCCCGCCGGCGTAGCGCATCGAGCAGGGTCAGCGTGCCGCCGACATTGATCGCGAAGTCGTCGAGCGGGTCGACGAGGCTGGTGGTGACCGCCACCTGCGCCGCGAGGTGGAACACGACGTCGGCCTGTCCGGCCGCGTCCGCCAGCGCCGCCGCATCGCGAAGGTCGGCGCCGACATGGCTGATCCGCTCGGGATGGTTGTCCCGGAGCCAGGCGAGGTTGCGCTCGGTGCCGGGCCGGGCGAGCGAATCGTAGAGCGTCACCGCATGCCCCGCCTCGGCGAGACGGGCGGCGAGGTTGCTGCCGATGAAGCCCGCGCCGCCCGTGACGAGGATGCGGGCCGGCCGACCGCCCCGGCCCGGGCTGCCGCTCACGCGACGAGCCCGCGCGCTTCGAGCTCGCTGCGAGCCGCGCCCACCTTGTCGTCGGCCTGCTGCCGGGCCACCCATTCGGCGAGTTCGGCAAGGCCCTCGCTGAAATCGGTCAGCGGCTCGTAGCCGAGGTCCTCGATCGCCTTGTCGATGTCGGGGATGCAGTGGCGGATATCGCCGGCGCGCGCCTTGTTCGCGATTTCGGGCCGGATGTCGGGGCGGCCCATGGCCTCGGCCAGCAGGGTCGCGACCTCGTTGACTGTGCGGTCCTCGCCGCTGCCGATGTTGAAGACCCCGCCCGCCGCCTTCGGGTGGTCGAGCGCCAGCAGGAAGGCGCGCGCGACGTCCTCGACATGGACGAAATCGCGGCGCTGCTGGCCGTCCTCGAAAATCACCGGCGGCTTGCCGTTGTGGATGCGCGAGGCGAAGATGGCGAGCACGCCGGTATAGGGGTTGGACAGCGCCTGCCCCGGCCCGTAGGCGTTCCAGAGGCGCAGCGCCACGCCTTCCATGCCGTAGGCCGGCGCGAGCGTCAGGGTCAGCCGCTCCTGCACGAACTTGGTGATCGCATAGACCGATGCGAGCGTCGGGCGCTTGGATTCGGGCGTCGGCACCGGCTCCATCGGGTGGCCGGCCGCGTCCAACGGGTCCCAGCTCGTGTCGCCGGGCTTGCGGGGCTGGCGCAGCACCGTCTCGTGCACCGCGCCCTCGCTGTCGCGGTAAAGTCCCTCGCCGTAGATGCTCATGGAGGAGGCGACGACCACGCGGCGCACGGGGTGGTCCATCAGCTGCTGGAACAGCACGGCGGTGCCGAGGTCGTTGACCCCGACGTAGCGGTCGATGGCGTACATGCTCTGGCCGACGCCGACCTCGGCCGCGAGGTGGACCACCTTGTCGGCGCCCTTGATCGCGCGGGCCACCGCCGCCCCGTCGCGCACGTCGCCGTCGATGAACTCGACCGCGCCGGGCAGGGCGTCGGGCGTCTTGCGGCCGCCATGCACCTGCTCGATCATGCTGTCCAGCACGCGGACATGGTCACCGCGCTCGAGGAGCTGCCTGGCGACGAACCGTCCGATGAAACCGGCGCCACCGGTGATCAGGATCGTATCCGCCATTCAGACTGTCTCTCCGCAAGAGGTTCGCGAGGTTGTTAACCCGTTGAGGATGCTCGGGGCAAGCCAAAGCTATGTAGAAGAAGCCGCGAGGAGGGCCTCGAGTTCCGTCCGGTAGACGGCCGCGTGCCGCAGGAGACGCGAGGCCTCCTCCGCGGCGGCCCGGCCGGCGGCCATCGTAGAGGAGCCGAGCTGAAAGGCTGGATAGGCCCATCCGAACAGCTCCAGGAGCCCGGGATCCACAGACCGCCCGCTCCGCCGCTCGACCGCGTCGACCAGGGCGGCCGTCTCGCGGGCCGACAGGCTCCATTCCACCCGGGCTCCCGCAATGTCCCAGGCGACGTCCTGGGCGCCGACCAGATCATGGGCGGCATGGTGGTCCAGCGCATCCGTCTTGAGGATCGTTCCGTCGGGACGGGCCAGCCACTCCCAGGGCTGCAGCCGGCCGTCGACGAGGATGGGGCTGGCGGCCGCGGCGAGCCGTGCCAGGTCGGCCGGTGTCCAGCGATCGAGCCGCGCGGCGGCGGCCGGCCCCAGGGCTTCGGCCACGTTGGCGTGGGCCATGGCAAGGAGCGCCGCCGGCGTCGCCCCGCCGCTGGCGCCGGCCGGAAAGCGGTCGGCGCGCAGGCCGAGATAGGCACCGAGCCGCGGAAGGAGGGCGGCGCGGTCGCGCGGGTCCCCGGCGCGCAGCAGCCGGGCATCGCCGAGCCAGGGTTCGAGGAGGAAGCCGTGCCGCCACCCGAGCGGTGACACGCCGAAGCCGGCCGCCGCCAGGACCTGCGCCTGTCCCAACTTGGCGTGGCCTCGTCGGCCGAGACCGACAAAGCGGAGGAGAAAGGCCCCGTTCGCGGTCCGGAGCCTGAATTTCAACTTCTCGTTCTGCGCATCGACGGGCGGCCAGGGGACATGGGCTGGCAGCAGGGCCGCGCGCCACCCTCCGGCCGACAGATCGTCCAGGGGCGCCGTCGGCGCACCGGTGAGGTCGGCGACCCAGGCGTCGAGCTGCTGGTGCGGCGGCGCCGTCGGCCCCGCCAGATCGGCGAAGGACAGGCTGAGCCGCCGGCCGGCGCGCCAGCGCGCCCGGTGGACGGAGCTTGCCTCGGCTCCAAGATCCCCGGCGTGACCGGGAAAGAAGGCGATGTTCTCCTGTGCGACGCCGAGCGCCTCGAGCCGGTCGGCGACGGCGCCGAAGGACGAGCCGGAAAGGCCCGGCCCCTCGTCGACCACGGCATGCAGGCGGCCCGGCTGCTCCGCCCAGCATGCCGCGAGCGCCGGCGACAGCTTCAGGCTCCGCTGGAACGGATGGCCGACGGGTCGCACCGTGACGGCCGTTCCGGTTCCCAGGGCGGCCGCCACCGTCGCTGCCAGGGTCGTTCCGATCGATCGCAGGCCGATGACCAGGGCATCCGGCCGTGGCGCGAGGCACCGGGCCGCGCTCCAGTAGGCTTCCGGATAGAGCGCGTAATGGGCGAAGCCCTCGGGGTACCTGACATCGAGGCTCACATCCGGGATCGGGAGAGCCTGGATCGCCGCACGCAGGCCGGCGGGGTCGGCCTGCGCGAAGCTCCCGTCCCAGGATCGGCCGAGCGCCGCCGCGAGATCGCGCAGCGCGCTCATCAGGGCCGTTTCCAGGTCCTCGTGCGCATCGAGACCCTCGGACGCGGCCGGGCGCCCGCGCGCCACAAAGCGGGCGTCGCAGAGGGCCTGGACCAGTTCTCCCATCTCGATCAGCGCCGACGCGAGCAGCCCATGGCGGACGATGCCGATGCCGGCGTCGGCACTTTGGTCAAGCAGGAGCGCGGCCCGGCCCTGCTTCGCCCGCAGGTTTTCGCGAGCAACCGCGTCGCCATAGACGATCATGGAGAAACCCGCGCGCGGGCACAACAACGGCTCAGCTTCGTGCCTCCGCTCGCCAGTATGAACAGCCATTCACAATGCGCCGGCGCAGCATTGCGAGTTCATTTTCTTGGTCGATATCGGAACTCCTGTCCAGCAAGGCGATTATAGAGGTCTCGCGACAAGGGGGATCTAACATGCGCAAATTGGTTTATGGGGCGGCGCTGGCCGCCATGACGATCGCCGCTCCGTTGGCGGCGCAGGCCCAGATCGTGCAGGGCACGCAGAACGGTGCGCAGCAGGGCATCGACCAGGGCAATGCGGCGGCCGGTCCGCTCGGCGGGATCGTCGGCGGGGCCATCGGCGCCGGCGTCGGCGCCGCGACGGGTGCGGTCGGTACGGCCACCGGTGTGGTCGGAGGCATCTTCGGCGCTCCGGACGACCGGCCGCGCTTCCATGACTACGTCGAGCAGCAGCACCGCCCGTCCTTCGCCTACCAGGGCGACGTAGCCGTCGGCATGCACGTGCCGCGCAGCGTGGCGCTCTATCCTGTGCCGCGCGACTATCATGTCTCGCGAGGCTATCGTTATGCAATGGTCAACGACCGGGCCGTGATCGTCGATCCGCGCACCCGGCGGGTCGTGGACATCCTCGACTGACATCGACCTCCGTCCGACGAAAAGCCCGCCCGACGGCGGGCTTTTTGTTGCGCCGATGCGGCGGCCCTCGCGCAATGGCGGCGCCCCTCCCATATGACGGAAGCGGGCAAGCGGCCCGCCCGGAACCCTGTCCAAGGCCATGTTCTATCTTTCGCCAAAGCGTGTGAACGCCGCCGCACTGGTGGCGACTTTGCTTGTCCTGATGGCGGGCGCGCTGTCCGCGACTTCGGCCGAGGCCCGGGCTGGTGGCGGCTTCAGCTTCGGCTCGCGCGGCAGCCGCAGCTTCAGCATGCCGGCGACGACCCCGACGGCCCCCCGGTATTCGCAGCCGTTCCAGGACTCGGAGGCCTCGCGCTTCCGGCCGGGCATGACGTCTCAGCCGCGCCGTTTCGGCTTCGGCTCGGGTCTGCTCGCCGGCCTCTTGGGCGCCGGGCTGTTCGGCATGTTCACAGGCGCGGGCTTCTTCGGCGGCATCGCCGCCCTAATCGGCCTGCTGTTCAAGATCGCACTGATCGGCGGCGTGATCTGGTTGGTCTTCCGCCTCTTTCGCGGTCGGGCCCGGCCCGTGATGGCCGGGGGTCCGCAGGGTTTCAACGGCCCGTCTACAAGGGACGGCGTGGGAATGGCCTATGGCGGGGGGGCCCCCTCGGGCGGGCCGGTCACGATCGAGCCGGCCGACTATCAGGCGTTCGAGCAGATGCTGGGGGCCATCCAGGACGCTTACAGCCGGGAGGACGTCGCGGCGCTGTCCCGACTGGCCACGCCCGAGATGGTGCGCCGCTTTGCCGGTGACCTCGAGGGGAATCGCCGCCGCGGGCTGCGCAACGACGTCTCCCGGGTGAAGCTGCTGCAGGGCGACCTGTCGGAAAGCTGGAGCGAGGGAAACACCGCTTTTGCCACGGTCGCGATGCGGTTCAGCGGCGTCGACGTCATGCTCGACCGCAACACCGGACGGATCGCCTCGGGCGATCCGGTGCGCCCGGCCGAGGTCGCCGAGCTGTGGACCTTTCGCCGCGACGGTCGCCGTCCGTGGATCCTGTCCGGCATCCAGCAAGCCGGGTGATCGTCAACGTGCGATGGGCTGGCCTGGATCGATGGCGACCCCACCGATCCAGGTGCCCTGCACCGCAAGGCGGTCGCTCAGCAGGACCATGTCGGCGCGGGTGCCCGGCGCGATCCGCCCGCGGTTCTTGTCCAGCCCGAGGAACATGGCGGGATACAAGCTGGCCATGCGCAAGGCCTCGCCGAGATCGACCTCGAGTTCCTCGACGCAGTAGCGGATCGCCCGGTCCATCGTGAGATCGGAGCCGGCCAGCGTGCCGTCGGCGAGCGTCAGCCGGCCGTCCCGCCGCTCGACCATGCGTCCGTTCAGCTCGAACCGGTCCCCCGGCGAGCCCGCGGGCGGCATGGCGTCCGTCACGAGGAACAGCCGCCCCGGTGCACGTTTGGCCGCCAGCGCCCTTCGCAGACTCGCCGGATGGACGTGATGCCCGTCGGCGATGAGTCCGCCCCACAGCGCGCCATGATCCAGGGCCGCACCGACGACGCCCGGTGTTCGGTGACCCAGTTGCGACATGGCGTTGAAGAGGTGCGTGATGCCCCGCGCGCCCGCATCGGCCGCCGCCATGGCCACGTCATAGGCGGCATCGCTGTGCCCGATGCTCACGATGAGGCCTCCGTCCACGAGGCGGCGGATCAGCCGGGGCGAGGCGTTCTCGGCCGCCACCGTGAGGAGGGTCGGCCGGACCGGGTCCATGAGCAGTCCATCGACGTCTGCGTCCGTCAGGGGGCGGATCAAAGCGGGGTCGTGCGCGCCCTTGCGGGCGACCGACAGGAAGGGACCCTCGAGGTGGATCCCGGCCACGCCGGGCACGCCCTCCCGCATGGCCGTGCGGACGGCCGCCACGGCCTCCGTCATCGCCTGCGGGCGGTCGGTGATGAAGGTGGGCAGCAGCGCGGTGGTGCCGTAGCGGGCGTGGGCCTGGGCGAGCCGTTCGAGCGCGGCGGGGCTTCGCTCTTCGTTGAAGAGCACGCCGCCCCCGCCGTTCACCTGCGCGTCAACCCAGCCCGGGGCCAACAGGCCCGGCAGGGCCTGGCGGGGAACGTCGGCGGGCACGTCGGCGGCGGCGATCACGTCGGCGACCCGGCCGTCGTCGATCAGCACGGCAGCCTTCTCACGGAAGCGGTCCCCCGTGAACAGGCGGCGCGGCAGCAGGGCGGTCAGGGCCATCAAACGGTTTCCGTCACCTTGCGCAGGAGGCTCGGCGCGTCCGGATCGTGGCCGCGGGCGCGGGCCACCTCCTCCGCGAGACCGTAGAAGGACAGCAGCGCGGACAGGGGATCGAGCGAGCCGTGCCCCGTCGGGGCAACGGGCAGCGTGTCGGGCCCGGCCGGTCCGGTGCCGGCCACGAACACCCGGCCCCCGGAGGCCCGCAGCCGGGCCACGGAGTCCGCCATGCCGGGGGCCGAGGCATCCTCCTGCCGGAACGCCAGGACGGGAAAACCCTCGTGCAGCAGCTGCAACGGCCCGTGCATCACCTCCGCGCCGCTGAACGCCTCGGCATGGAGCATGGCCGTCTCCTTGAATTTGAGGGCGGCTTCCGCCGCCACCGGCAGCGCCGGCCCGCGCCCGATCGTATAGGCGGACGACGCCGCGGCCAGACAGTCCAGGGCGGCCCGCCAGTCGCAGCGGACGGCGTGGGCGAAGGCGCCGGGCAGGCCCCGCACGCCGGCGCGGAGCGCTTCGTCGTCCGCCCAGTCCGCGACGATCGCCGCCAGGGCGACAGTCGAGGCGATGCAGGTCTTGGTGGCCGCGACGCTGCGTTCCTCGCCGGCGTGCAGGGCCACCACGGCTTCGGCCTCGCGGGCGAGCGGCGAGTCCGCCTGGTTGACGATCGCGAGGGTGTAGGCCCCGCCCGCGCGGGCTGCGGCCTGCAGGGCCACGATGTCCGGGCTGCGGCCCGACTGCGACACGGAGACGAGCACCGCACCCGTCATCCGGAGCGGCCGCTTGTAGACCGAGGCGATGGAGGGACCCATCGAGGCCACGGGCACGCCGAGATGGATCTCGGCAAGGTATTTGAAGGCGGCCGCGGCATTGTCGGAAGAGCCGCGGGCGCAGGTCACGACGGCGCTCGGCGGCACGGCGCGCAGGCGCTGCCCGATGGCCGCGAGCGCCGGGCCCTCGGCGGCCAGCAGGCGCGCCACCGCTTCTGGGGTCTCGGCGATCTCGCGCGCCATGTGGGTGATGGTCATGGCTCGTCCTTCAGGGTCAGCTCGGCGACGAAATCGTAGGCATCGCCGCGATACAGGCTGCGCGTGAACTCGATCGGCCGTCCATCGGGCAGATAGGCGACCCGCTCGATGCTGAGCGCGGCGGCGCCCGCCTCCACGTCGAGCAGGAGTGCATCGGCCGCCTCGAGCTTGGCCGCGCTCAGCCGCTGCAGCGCCCGGACCGGGCGCAGGCCCCTCGCCTCCAGCGCCGCGTAGAGCGAGTCGCCGATCGCGTCGGGATCGGGCAGCGCCGACAGCGGCAGGGCGGCTTGCTCGATCGCCATGGGAACGCCGTCGGCGAGCCGGAGCCGCCGCAGCCGGGACACGCTGTCCCGCGGCGAGAGCTGCAGGTGCATGGCCTCGTGCGGCGAGGGCGTCGAGATCTCGCACCGGATCAGGCGGACGGTCGGCGCCTGCCCGCGCACCCGCATGTCCTCGCTGAACGAGGTCAGCCGCGAGAGCGCCTGCTCGACGCGCCGGGGCTTGGCGGCGACGAAGGTGCCCGAGCCCTGGCGCTGGTGCAGCAGACCCGACTCGACCAGTCCCGCCAGGGCCTTGCGGACCGTCACGCGCGATACGCTGAGCGCCCCCGCAATGTCCCGCTCGCCGGGCAGGGCCTCGTTCGGCTTCAGGCGCCCCGTCTCGATCGCGCCCCGGATCCGGTCCTGCAGGCGCAGATAAAGCGGGCTGGAGCCCTTCGCCCGCAGGGCGCCGCCGCCGAGCACGGCCGCATGGTCGTCGGTCACGCCGGGAACGCCCCGGCGGCCTTCCGCGCGCGGACGGCCTGCCGGTCCCGCGCACCGGTCAGGCGCCGGTGAGCCGTCCCAGTCGCCCCGCACCAGGCTCCATGGATGCTTAATACCAATGCACACCAGTTGGTCACGGGCAGACTTCTGCAAGCGCTCTGCCCAGCTTCTCTGCAGTCGCAGGTTATCGCAGTCTGTCCGATATTGAAACAGGGGCTTGACGAAAGGTATGGGATTGGTCTCCATTCCCACCCCATGCAGCCGACCTTTCGACCGAGCACTGCGACCACCGAACAGGCCCATGCGAGCTATCGCGATCTCGACCTCTGGCCGACGGCCGATGTCGTGGCCGCGATCGTGGCGGTGCAGCGGCAGGCCCTCGACGCGGTGGCCGCGGCCGGACCGGCCTTGTCGCGCGCCGCCGACGCGCTTGCCGCGCGCATGCAGGCGGGCGGTCGCCTCGCCTATGCCGGGGCAGGGTCATCGGGACTGCTGGCTCAGATGGACGCGCTCGAAATGCCGGGCACCTTCGGCCTCCCGCTCGACCGCGTTCCCGTGCTCCTGGCCGGCGGAACGGCTGCGCTGAGCGACATCCCGTCCGGAGCCGAGGACGACGCCGAGGCCGGGCGGAAGGCGGCCGAGGCGCTCGACCTGCGGCCCGGCGACAGTCTCGTCGCCCTGTCGGCGAGCGGGCGGACCCCGTTCGCACTCGCCGCCCTGCGCCTGGCCCGCGACCGCGGGGCGCTCACGATCGGCATCGCCTGCAACGAAGGCACGCCGCTGCTGGTCGAGGCCGACCATCCCGTGCTCCTGGCGACGCCGCCCGAAGTGCTCGCGGGCTCGACCCGCATGGGCGCCGGTACCGCCCAGAAATGCGCGCTCAACGCGCTGTCGACCCTGGTCGGCATCCGGCTCGGCCACGCCTATGCCGGTCTCATGGTGAACATGCAGCCGGACAATGCCAAGCTGAAGCGGCGGGCCGTCGGGCTGGTCGCCCGGGCGGCGTCGGTCGGCGAAGACGAGGCGGCGCAGGCCCTGGCCCAGGCCGGCGACATCAAGACGGCGATCCTGCTCTGCTCGGGCACCGGCGATCTTGCCGAGGCCCGGCTGCGGCTCGACCGCCACCACGGCGACCTCCGTCGGGCGCTCGCCTGACGCTCACGATACGGAACTGGACAGGAGCTCACCCATGACCCCCACATTGCGCGGACTGGCCCTCGCGACGATCAGCGGCGCGGCCCTGCTGGCAGGCGTCCCCGCATTCGCCGCCAGCACGCTGACCATCGAGAGCTGGCGCAACGACGACCTTCCCATCTGGAACGACAAGATCATCCCGGCCTTCGAGAAGGCCTATCCCGACATCAAGGTGACCTTCGCGCCGACCGCGCCGAAGGAATACAATGCGGCGCTCAACTCCAAGCTCGATGCCGGCACGGCGGGCGACATCATCGCCTGCCGGCCCTTCGATGCGTCGCTGGAGCTGTTCAAGAAAGGCCAGCTCGCCGCCGTCAACGACATCAAGGGCATGGACAACTACACCGACGTCGCCAAGGCCGGCTGGTCGACCGACGACGGCAAGACGACCTATTGCGTGCCCGTCGCGGCGGTCCTGCACGGCTTCATCTACAACAAGGACGCTTTCGCCAAGGCCGGCATCGCCGACGTGCCGAAGACCTCCGAGGAGTTCTTTGCCGACCTCGACAAGCTCAAGACGGACGGCACCTACACCCCGCTCGCCATGGGCACCCCTGACCAGTGGGAGGCGGCTACCATGGGCTACCAGAACATCGGGCCCAACTACTGGCACGGCGAGGAGGGCCGGCAGGCGCTGATCGCGGGCAAGGAGAAGCTGACCGATCCGGCTTGGGTGGAGCCCTTCAAGCAGCTCGCCAAATGGGCCCCCTATATGGGCGATGGCTTCAAGGCGCAGTCCTATCCCGACAGCCAGAACCTCTTCACGCTTGGGCGCGCGGCCATCTATCCGGCGGGCTCCTGGGAGATCTCGCAGTTCGAGAGCCAGGCGCAATTCAAGATGGGCGCCTTCGCCCCGCCGCTGCCCAAGGCCGGCGACACCTGCTA
>CAXTVD010000130.1:0-10434 GCA_964247575.1 uncultured Lichenihabitans sp. | reverse complement strand
CGCGGCAGTCCTCGCCCCCCCGCCCGCGCCAAGATCTCATGGACCGTGACCAGCTCTATCCCGGACCGCCCGAATGTTTCGCGCACGACACTTCGGCCCGGCTCGGAACGGCGCTGGACGAATGGCAACGCACGGTCCTGAAGATCGAGACGAGCAACGAGGAGTTCTACCGGCTCTTCCGTCAGTCCGTCGAGGACATGGCCTCATTGCGGCTTCCCGTCCCCGGCATGGATCACCTGCGCTTCGTGCCGGCCGCCGGCGTGCCCTGGTTCGTGGCCCTGTTCGGACGCGACAGCCTGATCGGCGCGCTGCAGACCGCCCTCGTCTATCCCGATTTCGCGCGGGGTGCGCTCGAGGTGCTCGGCGAGTGGCAGGCCACCGAAGTCGACGATTTCCGCGACGCGGAACCGGGCAAGATCCTGCACGAGCTGCGCCAGGGCGAGCTGGCCCGGCTCAAGCGGGTTCCCTACTCGCCGTATTATGGCACCGCCGATGCGACGCCCCTGTACCTGATCACCCTGCATGTCGCGTGGCGCTGCATCGGCGACCGGGCCCTCCTCGACCAGCATCTGCCCGTGGCCGAGCGATGCCTCGACTGGATCGACCGCTACGGCGACCGGGACGGCGACGGGTTTCAGGAATATGGGACGCGCTCGACCGCCGGAGCCGAAAACCAGGGCTGGAAGGATTCCGGCGATGCCGTCATGCACCCGGATGGCCGCAACGTCGAAGCGCCGAAGGCGCTGTGCGAGCTGCAGGGCTATGTCTACGATGCCTGGCTGCGAATGGCGGAAATCTACGATGTGCTCGGCCGGTCGGAGGACGGAGCGCGGCTGCGGGACAAGGCGGCGACGCTGCGCCGCCGCTTCGACGAGGCCTTCTGGGACGAGGCGAGCGGCTTCTACGCCTACTGCCTCGACGCCGACAAGAACAAGGTCCTGACCGTCGCCTCCAATCCGGGGCATCTCCTGTGGAGCGGCATCGTCCCGCCCGACAAGGCCGAGCGGGTGGTTCGGCGCCTGATGCAGCCGGACATGCGGTCCGGCTGGGGCATCCGGACCCTGTCATCCGATCATCCGTCTTTCAACCCCTACTCCTACCAGAACGGATCGATCTGGCCGCACGACAACGGCATCATCGCGCTGGGCTTCAAGCGGTACGGCTTCCACGCCGAGGCCGCGCAGATCGCACGCGACCTGAGCGAGGCCGCGAGCTTCTTTGCCCTCCACCAGGTGCCCGAGCTCTACGCCGGCCACCAGCGGGGCAGCACGAACTTCCCGGTCCAGTACGCGGGCGCCAACGTGCCCCAGGCCTGGGCCGCCGGCACCGTCTTCGTGCTGGTGCAGGCGATGCTGGGCTTTCTTCCCGACGCCGAGAACGACACGTTGTATCTCGATCCATGGCTGCCGCCCTGGCTGCCCGATCTGACGCTGAAGGACCTGCGCGTCGGGTCGCAGATTTTCCACATCGAGGTGCGCGGGCAGGGCGCGGACGTGAAGATCGAGGTCCGGGCCGGTGATCCCGAAAAGGTGGTCCGGCGTCCGTTTTCGGAGGGCACGAGCCGGTTGCGGCAGGGCCGGGCGTCCTGAGCGCCGGTTCTGGAAGTTGCGGGCCGGGCGACGCGGAGGACGGCCGGACGGGTCCGCTGACCTCGGGAAGCGGGACGGCACCCCAGCGTCACGCGCCCAAGGTCCCCGACTTGCCCTCCGATCGCGTTTGCGGTGTAAGACCCCTGGAGCGAGCCAGCACGGCCTTCCACGTGTTCGAGAGGTCGCCCACCATGACCGGGACCAAGGCCGAGATCCGGCGCGCGGCCCTGCAGCGCCGCGACGGCATCGATGACGAGACCCGCGCCGCCTTTGCCCTGCGTCTTGCTGCCGTGGGCCCTCGGCTGGCTCTCGATTTCGCCGGCACCGGCAATCCCCCGGTCACATCGGCCTTCTCGGCGATCGGAAGCGAACCTGACCCACTCCCTCTGATGCAGGCGCTTCACGCGGTCGACGTGCCCGTGATGCTGCCCGTCGACTGGTCGCACGGAACCTCCCTCGTCTACCGGCGCTGGCTGCCGGGTGATCCGCTCGCGGCAGGGCCCCTCGGCATTGGCGAGCCGCTGCCCGAGGCCCCGGAGACCGCGCCTGACGTTCTGTTCATCCCACTCGTCGCCTTCGACCGGCGCGGCGGCCGCCTCGGCTACGGCGCCGGCAATGTCGACATCACCCTCCGGGGCCTTCGCAGCCGAAAGCCCGTGCTGGTGATCGGGGTCGCCTTCGGGGTTCAGGAGGAACCCGACATCCCGAGCGAATCGCATGACGAGCCGGTCGACATCATCGTGACCGATCACGACATCCTTCGCTGCAGGCCCTGAGAGAAGATCGGACTGTGGCATTGCGCCAGCCCGTCTTGGCGAGACAACAAGCCGACGGGCGTAAGCGGCGTCGTTGCTCACGGGGCGGGCCCGGGGAGGCGCAAAGCCCGGCCGCGGCCGCCCTCCGCTTTTCGTGCCAGGCCGCGCCCCGTCACACCGAAAGGATTTCGCCATGACCGAAAAGACCATCAAGATCCCCGGGCCCGACCACCCCATCACGATCGAGCCTTCGGCCGCGCGCATCGTCGTGACGGTGGCCGGCGCCGTGATCGCCGAGACGACGGACGCGCTCGTCCTGCGCGAGGCCAGCTACCCGCCGGTTCACTATATCCCCCGCAAGGACCTCGACATGTCGGCGGTGGCGCGGACCGATCATACGAGCTACTGCCCCTACAAGGGCGAGGCCTCCTATTTCAGCATCCCGGCCGGCGGGGAGCGGGCCGCGAACGCCATCTGGAGCTACGAGGCTCCGTATGCCGCTGTCGCCGCGATCAAGGACTATGTCGCCTTCTATCCAGACCGGGTCGACGGGATAGCGACGCGCGAGGCCTGAGCCGGCAGCGGCCAGGCTGCTTTTCTGCGACATGGGGTTTCGGCCGTACGGGGCCGTCTGCCACGCCCCGGCCCCGCGCTTCGCGGCAGGATCCGAATGCAGCCGAAGGTCCGGGTCGCGGCTGCGGCCCTCGTCCGACCATGTGAGGGTCATGAGCCGCCTCGACTCCTTCATCCGCCGCATGACGGCCCAACGCGACATCCTGAACGACCTCGCGACGCGGCTCGACACGGTTCCGGGACTGGTTCTCGAGATCGGCCTCGGCAGCGGGCGCACCTACGACCACTTGCGCGAGCACTTCCCGGACCGCCGCATCGTCGTCTTCGAATCCGTGCCGGACCTCGGCGCGATCTCGCGTCCCCCGCCGGCCGACCTCGTCCTGGGCGACATCCGGGAGACCAGCCTGCAGTTCCCCGCGGGCTGCGCCGCGCTGATCCATGCCGACATCGAGACCGGCATCGCCGCCTTCGATGCCGGTCTGGCGAGCTGGTTGCCCGGCGTGATCGCCCGCCTGCTTGCGCCGGGGGGCTACGCGGCGAGCGGTTCCGCCCTGCCCGACGGCCGGCTCGCCCCCCATCCCTTGCCGCCGGGCACGCCGGAGGGCCGCTACGCCGTGGTCCGGCGCGTCGCGGATGCGTGAGCGCGTCGGGGTCGCAGCACCGTTGACCCGCGGGCCACGCGTGCTCACCCTGCGCCGTCGCCAGGACAGGGCGGCAGGAGACCCGGGCATGGCTGCGCCGGGTCGGTTCGCAGAGGAGAAGGCGTGACCACTCATCGACTGGAGGCCGCCGTCTGGCGGAATGCCCTGGGCTCCTTCGCGCCCGTGCTGCGCTGCGCGAGCGGCGATATCGTCGTGACCGAAACGCTCGACGCCGCCGGCTTCGACCGGGACGGCGTCGAACGGGCGGGGCGCCCCAATCCGGTCAACGGACCGATCTTCGTCGATGGCGCCGAGCCGGGTGACGCCCTCCTTGTCGAGATCCTCCGGATGACGCCGACGCGCGATACGGGCTGGACCTTTGCCCCGCTGGCGGCCAACGTCGTCGACCCGGCCGCCGTGCGCTCCCTGCCCGCGCCGCAGCGCTTCACCTGGCTGATCGACCGGGAGAAGCTCACGGCGCGGCTGCAGGACCCGCCGCAGGACCTTGAAACCTTCGTCCTCGACCTGGCGCCGATGATCGGCTGCTTCGGCGTGGCTCCCGCCCTGGAGCAGGCCTTCTCCAACGCCACTAGCGCCGAGAATGGCGGCAACATGGACTACAGGCGCTTCGGGGTCGGCACGAAGGTCTGGTTTCCCGTGGCCGTGCCAGGGGCCCTGTTCGCGCTCGGCGATTGCCATGCTGTGCAGGGCGACGGCGAGATCGTCGGCACCGGCATCGAGACGACCTTCGAGGTCGAGGTCCGACTCACGGTTGAGAAGAGGAAGACCATCGTCTGGCCGCGCGGCGAGACGGCGAGCGACATCTTCACGGTGGGCAATGCGCGTCCGCTCGATCAGGCGCTCCAGCATGCCACGACCGAGATGCTGAACTGGCTGACGGCAGACTACGGTCTGTCCACCCTGTCGGCGAGCCACCTGCTGGGCCAGGTCGTGCGCTACGACGTCGGCAACGTGTTCGATCCCGCCTACACGATGGTGTGCCGCGTCGCCAAGAAGTGGCTGGTCGGCTCGGGCGACCCTGCACGCTGAGGCGCAGGGCGACCCCCCCGGACCGGTTCATCGGGGCCGGCCGTCGTCCTGCAGCACGGTCGACGGCTTCTGCGACCCCCCTGTCCGAGCGCCCGAACTGCTTAAGTGGCCTTGTGTTTCGGCACGTGCTTGCGAGCCCCGTGGCGGTGCTTGACGGACGGCGGGGCGGGCGGGGGCGCCGCGTCCGTCTGCTCCTCCGGCGTCCCGATCAGGGGTGGCGGCGGCGGCGGCGTCGGGCCCGGGCAGGCCAGGGGGAACAGGCGGCATGTCATGCTGGGCTCGGCGCCCTGCGGGGCGGGCGCCTGCGCCAGAGCAGGAGGAAGCGAGAGGGCGATCAGCAGCCCGGCCAAGCCAATCCTGCGTAAGAGGTGATCGGTCATCGTTCCCTTCCTGTTTTCCCGGCCGCGCCCCCGGCCTCCTTCGACGTGGTGCATGACGAGAGCACGCCCCACCACGACCGCGGTCGACCATGCCGCGAGAGGGCGAAGAGGTGTCAAGCCGCAAGACGCCCCGCCCCGCAACTTTCCACCGCCGGAAGCGTCACAGCCGACCCCCCCGTGCAGGGGGATGGTCCGCCGTCGCGGTTTGACGGACGGTTCGTGTGCGACTCACGAAACGGCGGACCGATGCTCTGGATACTCAATCTCCACCTCGCCTGCGCAGCGGCCATCCTCCATCTTTGCGCTCGGGCGTCCCCTGATGAGGCGACGGCTTCGGAGGACCAGAAGCCGGTCTGTCCTGCAGAGCTCCCGATGGGCGCCCGGAACAGGACATCCGTCGACGTTTAACGGTCCCGAGGGCCGGGTTTTTCAACTCCTGCCGCTACACGTCGCAGCCAGGCTGGCCCAGGACGCGACACGATGCTCAAGCGGCGAAGAAGCACCCGACGGACCGCCGCCTGCAGTGCGCACATCCAGAGCGGTCACTCGCGGCTACCCTGCACGATCGTCGATGTCTCAGACTTCGGGGCACGGATCGAGATGCAGTCGGGCTGCTTCCTTGCGAGCAACTGCGCGATCACGGCGGCCCTGTTCGAGCGCCCCGTCCGCGCAAAGGTCCCGTGCGTCACGGGTTGAGCATGGGGTCGAGTTCGTTCATCGCTGACGGCCCTCGACGCCGGGTTGCACGAGCCCGTCGCCCTGCGAGGCCCTGCGTCAGGTCTCATGCTTGGAGTACGCCGCCGCGACGGTCGCGGAGGCGCCATGCTGGATCAGCGAGGCCAGCGCGGTCTCGACGGCGCCGTGAAACACCCGACTGTGGCGCAGATCGGTGCCGAACACCGGCTCGAAGGCCAGCAGGGCCGCCGCCAGCGGGCCGGCGGTTGCGAGACCGGCGGTGAGACGGCGGAGATCGCCGGCCAGAGGGTCGCGGAGGTCGATCGGCTGGCCTTTCTCGTCCGTGCCCGTGACATAGCGCATCCAGGCGGCGACGCCCAGCGCCAGGCTCGCGCAGCTTTGTCCGGCGGCGAGGCGATCGCGCACCGTGTCGAGCAGGCGCTGCGGCAGCTTTTGCGAGCCGTCCATGGCGATCTGCGCCGTCCGGTGCCGAAGAGCTGGATTGCGGAAGCGCTCGATCAGGGAGGCGGCGTAGCGTTCGACATCGAGGCCCGGGACAGGCGGCAGGGTCGGGGCGGCTTCCTCCAGCATCAGGCGGTGCACGAGCGCCGCGAAGCCGGGGGCCGCCATGGCGTCGGCCACGGTCTCGTGGCCGGCAAGAGAGCCGAGATAGGCGAGGGTCGAATGGCTGCCGTTGAGGAGGCGCAGTTTCGCCAGCTCGTACGGGGCGACATCCGTGACGAACATCGCGCCGGCGCCATCCCAGGCCGGACGGCCGAGCGCGAAACGGTCCTCGATGACCCATTGGGAGAACGGTTCGGTGACGACCGGCCAGGCATCGGTGCAGCCGAGCGCCGCGGCGATCCCGGTGCGATCGGCCTCCGTGGTGGCCGGGACGATGCGGTCCACCATGGTGGACGGGCAGCGCAGTTCGCCTTCGACGTAGCGGCCGAGATCGGGATCCCGCAGCACCGCGAAGCGGGACAGGAGGCGATGCAGCGTGGAGCCGTTGTGGGGAAGGTTGTCGCAGCAGAGCGCCGTGAAGGCGGGGATCCCCGCGGCCCGGCGGCGGCGCAGCGCCTCGACGATGAAGCCAAGGGCCGAGCGCGGCGCCCCGGGATGGGCCAGGTCGTGTCGGATATCGGGGTGATCCTCATCGAGCTCGCCGGCGGCCGGCCGGCGGCAGTAGCCCTTCTCCGTGACGGTCAGCGAGACGATGCGGGTGCCGGGGGCCGCCATGGCGGCGAGCAACGCCCCGGGGTCGGCGGGCGCGACCAGCAGCCCCGTGACGCTCCCGATCACCTGGAGGCGCTCGCCGGTCGCGTCCCGGACCGCCAAGGCGTAGAGCCCGTCCTGCGGGGCGAGCGCATCGAGGGTCTCCCGGCTGCGCAGCGAGGCGCCCAGGATGCCCCAGCGGCCGTCACCCGCCGCCAGCACGGCGTCGGTGTAGGCAGCCTGATGGGCGCGGTGGAACGCGCCGATGCCGAGATGGACGATGCCGGTCGCAACGCCGGCGCGCGGATAGCGCGGCCGCGCGACCGCGGCGGGCAGCTGGTCCAGGACGGCGGTGCCAAGGCGCGGACGGTCGGTCATCGTCGGGCTCGAGGGGTGGCCTGGGGCATGGGCGCGGGCCGCGCTCCGGGTGGGTAGGAGCAATCGCAGCGCCCGCAGCAGCCGCACGGGCGTCGGATCCTATAGCACGGCAACGACAGGCGTCCCGTTCGAGCGACCGCTCGGGACGTGGCCCTCGCCTGGTCGGACCCAGGCCTGGAGCGTCCTGCCCGGCGTCGGCCGGCAGGACGCTGAAATCCCGGTCGCGCTCGGGCCGCCGGGCCTCGCGCCTAGATGGTCGATTGTTCGGACTGCACCTTGGGCAGGTCCGCGTCGGGTCCGACCGATTGGAGCTTCTCGAGCCGCTTCGCCTCCTCGTGCATCCCCTTCTCTTCGGCCGACAGGTCTTCCTCGATCGCCCCTGCCGGCGGTGTCTTGTCCTTCGTGTCCATGGTCGACCTCGTCAGGGTCGGATACTCCGACCAGACCTCCACAATTCTCGTCCCGGGTCGATCGTTCACCGCACCCGCCTGGGCAACATCGTCACAATCGCTGCCGGCGAAGCCGCGGCTGGATCGGCCCCCTCGCCACGCCGGCCCCACGCTTGCGCCCGCGGATGACACCGCCCGCCCGGCGTGATTGAACAGGCCGCCCGCCGCCCACCTCCGGTCCGTCATGCCTCTCGTTGCGCGTCCCATCAAAGCCGGCGACCACGTCTTCCTGGTCGACGGCTCCTCCTTCGTGTTCCGCGCCTATTTCCAATCGATCCGGCAGGACGCGAAATACAACTACCGGTCCGACAAGCTGCCGACGGGCGCGGTGCGGCTGTTCTGCACCAAGCTGTTCCAGTTCATCCGCGAGGGCGCGGCGGGCATCGCGCCGACCCACCTCGCCATCATCTTCGACAAGAGCGAGAACTCGTTCCGCAAGGAGCTTTACCCCGCCTACAAGAGCCACCGGAACGAGCCGCCCGAGGACCTCGTGCCGCAGTTCCCGCTGATGCGCTGCGCCGTGCGCGCCTTCGGGCTGGAGCCGGTGGAGCAGGACACCTACGAGGCCGACGACCTGATCGCGACCTATGCCCGCGAGGCCCGGGCCAAGGGCGCCGACGTGCTGATCATCTCGGCCGACAAGGACCTGATGCAGCTGATCGAGCCGGGCGTATTCATGTACGACCCCGCCTCGGGCGACCCCACCAAGCCCGGCTCGCGCGGCGAGCGCATGATCGGCGCGCAGGAGGTGATCGACTATTTCGGGGTGCCGCCCGAGAAGGTGATCGACATCCAGGCGCTGGCGGGCGACTCCACCGACAACGTGCCCGGTGCGCCCGGCATCGGCCTCAAGACCGCCGCGCAGCTGCTCACCGAATATGGCGACCTCGACACGCTGCTCGCCCAGGCCGGCGGAATCAAGCAGAACAAGCGGCGGGAGACGCTGACCGACCCTGACAAGGTGGAGCTGATCCGCATCTCCAAGCAGCTCGTCACGCTGGTGCGCAACGTGCCCCTGACGATCCCACTGGACCAGCTCGGCCTGCACCAGCCCGATCCGAAGCAGCTCGTCGGCTTCCTGAAGGCGCTCGAATTCACGACGCTCAGCAAGCGCGCGGCCGAGTCCTATGGGCTGGAGGTGGCCGACGTCGACCCCGACCCGAACTTCCTGGGCACGCTCGGCTGGCGCAAGCGCAGCGGCGACCACGAGGAAGGGGATTTCCCCGTCGTGCCCGCCGCGCCCAAGCCGGCCCCCGCGGCCGGCGAGGCTGCGGCCGGCGCGGCGCCGTCCGGCCCGGCGGCGCTGGCCGCCGCCCGCATCGCCGAGGGGCTGGCGACCACCATCACCCACGGCCACTACACCACGGTCACCACCCTCGAGGCGCTCGACGGCGTGATCGCGGCCGCCTTCGAGACGGGGCTGCTCGCCCTCGACACCGAGACCACCTCGGTCGATCCCATGAAGGCCGAGCTCATTGGCATCGCGCTCGCCACCGCGCCGGGGGAGGCCTGCTACATCCCGCTCGGCCATGTCGGCCAGGGCGAGGGCGGGCTGTTCGGCGATGGGCAGCTCCTGCCCGGCCAGCTCGACTTGCGGGTGGCGCTCGACCGGCTGCGGGCGGTGTTCGCCTCGCCCGCGGTGCTGAAGCTCGCCCACAACATGAAATACGACCTCGCGGTCTTCGCCCGGCACGGCATCGAGGTGTCGACCTTCGACGACACGATGCTGCTCTCCTACGCGCTCGACTCGGGCAAGAACTCCCTCGAAGGCCACGGCCTCGACGCCCTCGCCAAGCGCCACCTCGGCCACCAGCCGATCGCCTTCAAGGACCTCGCCGGCTCCGGCAAGAGCTTCATCGGCTTCGCGCGGGTGGCGATCGACAAGGCGACCGACTACGCCGCCGAGGACGCTGACGTCACGCTGCGGCTGTGGCGCGTGCTGAAGCCTCGCCTGCCCGCCGACCGGGTCGCCACCGTCTACGAGACGCTGGAGCGGCCGCTGGTCGGCGTGCTCGCCCGCATGGAGCGGCGCGGCATCCGCATCGACAAGCAGATCCTCTCGCGCCTGTCGGGCGATTTCGCCCAGAGCATGGCGCGGCTGGAGGCCGAGATCTACGAGCAGGCGGGCCAGGCCTTCAACCTCGGCTCGCCCAAGCAGGTGGGCGACATCCTGTTCGGCAAGATGGGCCTGCCCGGCGCGCAGAAGACGGCGACCGGCGCCTGGTCGACCTCGGCCCGCGTGCTCGACGACCTCGCCGAGGCCGGCAACCCCTTCGCCCGGCTGATCCTCGACTGGCGGCAGGTCAGCAAGCTCAAGCAAACCTATACCGACGCGCTGCCCGGCTATGCCGACCCCGGCACGGACCGGGTGCACACCTCCTACATGCTGGCCTCAACCACCACCGGACGGCTCAGCTCCTCCGAGCCCAACGTGCAGAACATCCCCATCCGCACGGAGGCCGGCCGCAAGATCCGCACGGCCTTCATCGCCGCGCCCGGCCACAAGCTGCTCTCGGCCGACTACAGCCAGATCGAATTGCGGCTGCTCGCCCACATCGCCGACCTGCCGCAGCTCAAGCAGGCCTTCGCGGCCGGGCACGACATCCATGCGATGACGGCCTCCGAGATGTTCGGCGTGCCGGTGGAGGGCATGCCGGCCGAGGTGCGCCGCCGGGCCAAGGCCATCAACTTCGGCATCATCTACGGCATCTCGGCCTTCGGCCTCGCCA
>CAXTVD010000129.1:0-10440 GCA_964247575.1 uncultured Lichenihabitans sp. | reverse complement strand
CGAAGATGAAGTGCTCGATGCCGGCCTCGCGCGCCTCGTCCACGACGTGCTGGAGCACCGGTCGGTCGACGACCGTCATCATCTCCTTCGGCACCGATTTGGTGGCCGGCAGAAATCGCGTCCCGAGCCCCGCGACAGGGAAGACAGCCTTGCGTATCCGCTTCATGAAGGGTCACCAAACGACTGAGCAGGTGCCGCGCCGACTGAAGATCGGGCCGGGCACCACGTCCCGTTACTTGCTCCGCTGCGCCGTGACAACGCTCAGGCTTCGGCCGGCAAAGGGCCGCGCGGGCATGCCGACCCGCCGCCCCGACGTCACGAGTGCGAGAGAACCCAGTCGATCTGCTCGTTGCTGGCGTGCATCAGGGTGTCGCCGTGGTAGAGGCGCTGCTGCGGCTCGTATCCCGCCGCCGTCTTATTCTGCCATTCGCACATCACCCTGCCGTCGTCCGAGCCGAGGTCGCTGACGACCATGTAGGCGCCGCCGCATTTCAGCCTGACGACATCGCCGATCCGGAATTTCATCGTGTTCCCCCTCGCAGCAAGGGTGCATGCTCGCGCAAGACGCACGGGCCCGCAATGGTTTCGGTCAAGCTGTGTTAACCGGCGCGCGCGGTTGTCGGATCGGACGGCGTGAGCCGTCGCGGACGCATGCTAAGATAGACCGGCGCGGAACCCGCCGGCTCCGCCTCGGGGAGATCGTCGGGATGGCTGTGCTGGTGACGGGAGGGGCCGGTTATATAGGCAGCCACATGGTTCTGGCGCTGCTCGATGCGGGCGAGCCGGTCGTCGTGCTCGACAACTTCTCGACGGGATTTCGCGACGCGATCCCGGCCGGCGTCACGCTGGTCGAGGGCGATTTCGGCGACGAGGCCCTCGTCACGCGGCTTGTCGGCGAGCACGGCATCGACGCCGTGGCCCATTTCGCGGCCAGGATTGTCGTGCCGGAGAGCGTGGCCGACCCGCTCGGCTACTACCTCAACAACACGGCCAAGGCGCGCAGCCTGATCGCGGTGGCCGTCGCGACGGGGATCAGGCACTTCATCTTCTCGTCCACCGCCGCGGTCTACGGCAATGTCGGCAACGAGCCGGTCTCCGAGCAGACCCTTCTCGCGCCCGTCTCCCCCTATGGCCGCTCCAAGCTGATGGTCGAATGGATGCTGGCGGACACGGCCGTCGCCCATGACCTTCGCTCGGTGGTGCTGCGTTACTTCAATGTTGCCGGGGCCGATCCGGCCGGTCGGGCCGGGCAATCCACGCGCGACGCGACCCACCTGATCAAGGTCGCCGTGCAGACGGCGCTGGGGCGCCGGCCCTCCATGGAGATCTTCGGCACCGACTATCCGACGCCGGATGGCACCTGCCTGCGCGACTACATCCAGGTCACCGACCTCGTGCGCGCCCACACCGATGCGCTGCGGCACCTCAGGGGCGGGGGGCGAAGCCTCACCTGCAATGTGGGCTACAACCGGGGCTACTCGGTTCGCGAGGTGATCGACGTGGTCAAGGGCGTGTCGGGCGTCGATTTCCCGGTGAAGCTGTCCGGCCGCAGGGCCGGCGACCCGGCGGCGATCGTCGCGCAGAACGACGTCGTGCGGCAGGAACTCGGCTGGGTGCCGCAGCATGACGATCTCGAGGGCATCGTCCGGCAGGCGCTGGCCTGGGAGCGGCGTCTGCACAACCGCCAGGGCTGAGCGCCTCGACGCGGGAGCGGCGGCAGCGTTGAGTTTTGGCCCGCCCGGCCCCATGTTCCGGCTTCCACAAAGAGCAATTGCCGAACGGGGTGTCGCATGTCGCTGCAGAATGGTCAGGGCTCAGTCCCGCCGCCGGGGGCGTCTGCCGTCGCCGCCAAGGACGTGACAACGGCCAGCTTCCGGCAGGACGTGATCGCCGAATCCGCCCGCCAGCCGGTTCTGGTCGACTTCTGGGCGCCCTGGTGCGGACCCTGCAAGCAACTCGGCCCGATCATCGAGCGGGCCGTCGCCAGCGCCGGCGGCAAGGTCAAGCTCGTCAAGATGAACATCGACGATCACCCGCAGATCGCGGGCCAGCTCGGAATCCAGTCGATCCCGGCCGTGATCGCCTTCCAGAAGGGCCAGCCGGTCGACGGCTTCGTCGGCGCGCTGCCCGAAAGCCAGATCAGGCAGTTCATCGAGCGGCTCGTCGGCCCGGTGGGCGACCCCGTTCAGGAGGCGCTGGACGAGGCCGAGGCGGCGATCGGGCAGGGGGACACCGAGACGGCAGCCGCGATCTACTCCGAGATCCTGGCGGCCGATGAGACCAATGCCCCCGCACTGGCGGGTCTGGCCAAGCTGCATCTCGACGCGGGCTCGATCGAGGAGGCCAAGGCGGTGCTCAGCATGGCGACGGGCAGCACGGCGCAGCACCCGAGCCTCGTCGCCGTCAGGGCGGCTGTCGATCTCGCCGAGCAGAGCGCCGATCTCGGCGACGACGCCGAACTGCAGCGGAAGGTCGACGTCGACCCCGAGGACCATCAGGCGCGGTTCGACCTGGCACTGGCGCTGAACGCCGGGAACAAGCGTCAGGACGCCGCTGACGCGCTCCTTGAAATCATCAGCCGCGACCGCAGTTGGAACGAGGATGGCGCGCGCAAGCAGCTGCTGCAGTTCTTCGACGCCTGGGGCATGACCGACAAGGCCACGCTCTATGCCAGGCGGAAGCTGTCGGGCCTGCTGTTTCGTTGAGAGTGCGTCCGACGGGAAGAATCGAAGGGCATGAACACCTCCTATGACTCGATCGACGGCTTGCCCCGCAGCATTCCCGTCTTTCCTCTGCCCGGCGCCCTCCTGCTTCCGCGTGGGCAGATGCCGCTCAACATCTTCGAGCCGCGCTATATCGCGATGATCGATGATGCCATGCGGGCCCACCGCATCATCGGCATGGTTCAGCCGAACGAGGAATCGGGCGCGGGAAAACCATCCTTGTACACGCTCGGCTGCGCGGGCCGAATCACCTCGCTGTCCGAGACGGGTGATGGCCGCTACCATGTGACCCTCACGGGCATCGCGCGCTACGACATCGAGCAGGAACTGACCGTGATGACGGCCTACCGGCAATGCCGCGTCGATTTCTCCGCCTATTCCAACGATCTCAGCCCCGCGGCCGGCGAGGCCGAGGTGGACCGCGAGGGCCTGTTGCGCACGCTGCGCAACTTTGCCGAGGCCCACAGCTTCACGGTGGACTGGGACGGGGTAAACGAGGCGTCGAACGACACGCTCGTCAACGCCCTGTCGATGATGAGTCCCTTCGGGCCGCGCGAGAAGCAGGCGCTGCTCGAGGCGGCTGACCTCAAGATGCGGGCCGACGTGCTGATCGCGATGGCGGAGTTCGAACTCGCTCGCGGCTCCGGCAATACGTCCTCCCTGCAGTAGGGACGCGTTCGCCTTCGCTCACGTGACACAGAGGACTCGTCAGGCTTGACCGATCACGACCCGCTTTCCGAGCCGCCCGTCAGGCCGTCCTCCTTCACCGGCACGAGCACACCGGCCCGCGTCAATCCGCGCCTGCTGGAGATCCTGGTTTGTCCGGTCACGAAGGGCAGCCTGGAATATGACGCCCAGCGGCAGGAGTTGATCTCCCGCTCCGCCAAGCTGGCCTATCCCATCCGCGACGGCATTCCGATCATGCTGGCGGACGAAGCCCGGCCGATCGAGGACTAGGGATCGGCTCCCGCCGGCCTCCGATCAGTCGCCTTCGCCGGGGTTCGCCGAGAAATAGGCCTCGAACTTGCCGGTCTTGCCGTCGAATTCCTTGCCGTCGGCCGGGCCGTCCTTCTTGACGGAGATGTTGGGCCACGTCTTGACGAGGTCGGCATTCAGCGTGAGCCATTTCTCCAGGCCCGGCTCGGTGTCCGGCTTGATGGCCTCGGCCGGGCATTCCGGCTCGCACACGCCGCAGTCGATACATTCGTCGGGGTGGATGACGAGCATGTTCTCGCCCTCATAGAAGCAGTCCACCGGGCAGACTTCCACGCAATCCATGTATTTGCACTTGATGCAGTTCTCGACGACCACATACGTCATGATGCTTTTCCTGCACGGCCGCCGGGCCGGTGCTTAACGCTGGTTTTGACAGGCGTTGGTGCTAGCGTCTTTGACCGGACGGCGCAAGCAGACCGCCCGGGCCGTATGGTAGCGGGGGCACGTGCTCTTGCCCGCAAGGGTCGGCCCTCGTTTCGAGCCATGGGTGCCATCGCTTCGTCCCCGATGACTGGCGTGGCGCCGGGGCCGCGGACTTACTCCTCGGCAGCCGTCTCGCCCTCCGGGCCGGCGAGGTCGACGTAGAGCGTGCGGGCCTCGGGATAGGGGCCGCGTCGTTCGCCCGGCCCGATCACCTGCAGGACCCGCACCTGGCGGTCGAGCGCGATCGTCAGGACATCGCCCGGCTTGATCATCTTGGCCGGCGAGTCCACGCGGACCGCATTCACCCGCACATGCCCCTCGCTCACCAGCTTCGCGGCGAGCGAGCGCGACTTCAGCACCCGGGCAAACCAGAGCCACTTGTCGAGGCGCTGGCGTCCCGTCGCGTCACGCGGTTCCTCTGGCAGAGGAGGCCCCATCAATCCTTCTTGGACCGCCCTTCGAGCTCGGCCTTGAGGGCGAGGAGTTTGGCAAACGGTGAATCAGGGTCGGGCTGCCGCTCCCGGCTCGGGCGTTCCGTGGAGGCGAAAGGGCCACCGCCGGGCCGACGGGTGTCCGGCCGCTCGTTGCGACGGTCGCCGCCGCCCCCATTGCGGTCGCGGCGGACATCATTGTCGCGCCGTCCGCCCTCGCCCGGCCCGGGTCCCCGGCTCTCGCCATGGCGCGGCGGCGGGCGGTCGTTCCGGCCGCCGGGCCGGCCCTGAACGCGTGACGGGTCGGGCCTGCCGGGGCGGCCTTCCGGGCGGGGGGGCCGGTCCGGCCGGTGCTGGGCGTCGGGCCGCGCCTCTCCTGGCGCCCCGGCCGGCAAGACCTCCGCGGCGGGTGCGCCGGTGGCGGCGATCTCGGCCTGCGGGCCGGGACGGCGGTTGCCCTGGCCTCCGCGGCCGTGCGGGCGTCCTCCCGCCCGCTCGGGCCGGCGCTCGGCGTGATGATGCTGGCGGTGCGGTCGCCAGACCTCGATCAGAACCGGTTCGACCGGTGCCGCGGCAGCATCTGCCCCGGCATCCGCGGCGGCGGCCTCCCCTGAGGCCTCCTCCGGCATGGCCGTCGAAATCGTGCCCTCGTCCTGCGCCCCGGACGCGATCGTCTGCGCCGCCTGATCGGGCAGCCCGGCGTCGGCCGGCGATCCGGCGTCCGGCGTGCCCGACAGACCGTCATCGAAGGCCCGCGCCGGGGCCGCGGCTCCCGATCCGTCGACCTCGTCGGACGGGCCGGCCCCCAGCGCCTCGGTGCGCGTCTCGGCATCGTCGGGCTGGGCTGGCGTCTCGATCCGTTCCCCGGCTCCGGGCTGCGACGCCAGGTCGGGCGCCGTCTCGGGCCGACCGGTCTCGCGCGCGTCGACCGCCTGCACGGCCGGGTCGGGGAGGCCGGTGTCGTAGGGGAGGGCCGGTGTCTCGATGGCGTTGTCCGCGACCGGCGTCGCCTCGACGGTCCCGAGCGGGCCGGTCTCGTCCTCGACGGTCACGGCGTCGTCGCCGGTTTCCGTCCGTGGCTCCAAGGCCGGCTCCTCGTCGGGCAGCACGGCCGCGGGCTCGTCCGCCGCCGCCGGCTCGCCGGCCGTGTCGGAGGCCGACGAGGGCGCCGGCTCCTGCCCGTCGGCAGCGGCATCGACCGGCTGGTCCGCCGAAGCGTCGGTTCCTGCTGCGCCGTCATCCGCCGACGCCTCGGGCGCGTCCGGTGTCCCGGCCGCGTCAGGCCCGCGCGGCTTCAGCGGCTCCACGGGCGCTGCCGGCAGCAGCGGCACCGTGATGGCCGGTCCCGCCCGGCGGTCGAGCACGTAGCCCAGGGATCGCAGGATCGAGCTGAAGTCCTCGCCCGAGCATCCCGCCAGCGAGGTCATGCCGACCGTCACCACGAAGCCGTTATTGTCGGCCGTGCCGGGCGGCGGCGCACCGGGCGTCGTGCCGGGCCGGTAGGCGATGGCGGGACGGATCAGGTCGGCGAGCCGCTCCAGGATATCGACCCGCACGGCCCGCTCGCCGCAGACCTTGAACCCGGCCGCGCGATAGAGGCCCTTGTTCACCTCGGGATCGGCCTTGAAGGAGGTGCGACCGGAGGCGGCGAGATAGGGCACCTCTTCCAGCCCCTTGAGCGGCGCGCCGCCCTGGCGCAACGCCCACAATTGCGCGGCGAGCGCGCGGGGGCCGGGCTTCAGCGTCTGGGGCAGATAAATGTGGTAGGCGCCGAAGCGCAGGCCGAGCTTGCGCAGCGAGCCGCGTGCCGCCTGATCCAGCGTCTTGACCTCGTCGGCGACGCGCGCGCGCTCCAGCACCCCGAGCGCCTCGGCGGTCTGGAAGGCGATGCCGCGGGCGATCCCCTCGAGACCTTCGCCGACCTCGAGATCGAGGATCGGTCCGAGCAGCTTCTTGACGTGCTGGGCGAGCCACAGGTCGAGCCGCCGCTGGACGGCTTCGAGCGCCGGACCCGTCAGGTGCTCGTCGGCGAGCAGCCGGGCGCGCGGCGTCAGCACCTTGTCGCCCGGCGCGAGCTTGGCGATGGGGTCGCCCAGCCAGCGGATCGTGCCGTCATTGGCGAGCGCGAGCGACTCGTCCACCGCGTTGGTGAACCGCTCCGCACGCGCCTCGATCTCGCCGTTCAGCGCCTTCAGGGCTGCCGCGTTCAGGGCACGGGCCGCCTCGCCCGCAGCCGAAGGGTCGGGCGTGAAGCGGAAGCCGTGCAACTGCCCGACGTGCTGCTCTTCGACCAGGACGTCACCCGCGGGCGTGACTTCCGCTTCCAACATGGCGTTCTCTCTCAACCGGCGCATCAACACGCTGGTCCGCCGATCGACGAACCGCTGTGTCAGCCTCTCGTGCAAGGCGTCCGAGAGCCTGTCCTCTACCTGACGCGCCACGCTCTGCCAATGCTCGGGGTCCCCCATCCAGTCGGGGCGGTTGGCGATGAAGGTGAGGGTCCGGACCTGCGCGATGCGGGCGGCGAGCGCGTCGATGTCGCCGTCGGTGCGCTCGAACTGGGCGAGCTGGGTCGAGAACCAGGCATCGGGGATACGCCCGGCGCGCACCACGAAATTGAACAGGGTGAGCGCGAGGTCCGCATGGGCCGAGGGGGAGGCCTTGCGGTAATCGGGGACCTGGCAGACCTCCCAGAGCCGCGCGATGTCGGCCCGGGTCTTGGACTGGCGGACCACGTCGGGGTCACGCGCGGCGATGTCGAGCACCATCACGTCTTCGGCCACGGGGGCGCGGGTCAGCCCCTCGTCCGTCGGGGTGCGCTCAAGGGACGCCTGCAACGCCGCAATGGTGCTGAAGTCGAGGTCGCTGCTGCGCCATTGCAGGATCGGCAGCGAATCGAAGCGGTGGTCCTCCAGCGCCTCGATCTCCTCCTCGTCGAAGGGCGGGCAGCGCCCGGTCGTGCCGAAGGTGCCGTCGCGCACGTGCCGGCCGGCGCGCCCGGCGATCTGGCCGAATTCGGCGGGCGTCAGGCGGCGGTATTGCCAGCCGTCGAACTTGCGGTCGCCGGCAAAGGCGACATGGTCGAGGTCGAGGTTGAGGCCCATGCCGATGGCGTCGGTCGCGACGAGATAGTCGACGTCGCCGTTCTGGTACATCTCGACCTGGGCGTTGCGGGTGCGCGGCGACAGCGCGCCGAGCACGACCGCCGCGCCGCCGCGCTGGCGCCGGATCAGCTCGGCGATGGCGTAGACCTCCTCGGCCGAGAAGGCGACGATGGCGGTGCGATGGGGCAGCCGGGAGAGCTTCTTCTCGCCCGCGAAGCTGAGCTTGGAGAGGCGCGGCCGCGAGACGACCCGGACGCCCGGCAGCAGCTGTTCGATCAGCTTGCGCATCGTCAGCGCGCCGATCAGCAGCGTTTCGTCGCGCCCCCGCCGGTTCAGCAGCCGGTCGGTGAAGACGTGGCCGCGATCGAGATTGGCCGCGAGCTGGATCTCGTCGACCGCCACGAAGGAGACATCGAGGTCGCGCGGCATCGCCTCGACGGTCGCCACCCAGTAGCGCGGGGCCTTGGGCTTGATCTTCTCCTCGCCCGTGATCAGGGCCACGGCCTCCGGCCCAACCTTCTCGACGACGCGGTTGTAGACCTCGCGCGCCAGCAGCCGCAGCGGCAGGCCGATGATGCCGGACGGGTGCGCCAGCATGCGTTCGATGGCGAAATGCGTCTTGCCGGTGTTGGTCGGACCCAGGACCGCCGTCACGCCCTGTCCGCGCATCCGGCTATCCAGCGCAACCCGCGAACCGGGGCCCGAGCCCAGGGGACGTGCGTCCAAACCGATCATCCCCTCAACCCAGCCGCTCACGGCATATGGCGTTGAAGCGCGGCGATGTCACCCCGAGCGACGGCGGCCTATTGGACGCTGGCGTGGGTCACCCCGTCGACCGAGAAGTCGTCGGCCTCGATGACGGTGGTCCCCAACATGGTCAGCACGGAGATGCGGAAGGGAAACACGACCCGCGTGCCCGCGACCGGCGCGAGCCAGACCTCCAGGCTCTTGTTGTTGGCCATGTAGGTCGCCGCCTTGGCGTCGACCCGGTGGCCGGAGATCGGCCGGTAGCGCGCGGAGCAGACCGAGACGGGTCCCTCGTAGCCCTTCGCCTTGACCTGCCGCTGGCCGACATAGCTGAGCGCGATGTCGAACCGCGTCGCGCCGTCGAAGATGGGCAGCGTGCGGTTGCAGGCCGGCGCCCCCACCATCTCCGTGCCGGCCGGGACGGTCATCACGAAGGCGCTGAGCGGATCCAGGATGTTGCGCTTGTCGGCGTCCGACACCGGCACCCGCTGGACGGCGGGGTCGAAGGGGGGCGAGATGTCGACGCCTTCGACCTTGCCGGCGTCCATGGCCATCCGCACCGTCCGCGTCATGGTCGAGTTGGACGACGTCGTCGCATAGGTCGCGGGGGCGACATGCGTGCCCGCCAGCGCACCCGTCGCGGTCGCCGCGCCCTTGGACGAGGACAGGATGCTGGCCAGCCCCGTGAGCTTGGCGCTGGCCTCGACCTTGTAGGAGGCGGGCTCGACCTGGCCCGTCACCACCGCCGATCCGATCGGCAGGCCGATGAGGCTGACGCCGTAATGAACCTTCAGGGACTCGGCGGCGGCGAACCCGGCCAGGGTCGACGCCCCGAAGCCGGCCAGCAACAGAAGGGCCGAACGGCGGAGGAGCGATGGCAGGCGGAGCATCATGGGCGACTCGAGGCGATGGGGCCGGTTTGGTGCAGCGCGGCAGAGAACGCCACCATTCCGGCAGAAGCGTGGAGGGTCAAGTGCGGCGGGATCGACGGCATCGACGTCAGCTGTGGTGCCCGTAGCTGTCCCGAGCCTGTCGCCACCCAACGGCCGGCCCAGCCCCCGCGGCCTTGCAAGCGGCCCGCCCTATCCATAGATCGGCCTTCGACCGCAGGCGGTCACGCAAGGGATGTTCGATGCAGGACCAGGCAGGCGGCATGCCGTCCTTCCACGCCACCACCATCGTCCTCGTCAAGAAGGGCGGCAAGACCGTGATCGGCGGCGACGGGCAGGTGAGCTTCGGCCAGACGGTGATGAAGAGCAACGCCCGCAAGGTGCGCCGGCTCGCCAAGGGATCGGTCATCGCGGGCTTTGCGGGCGCGACCGCCGACGCCTTCACCCTGTTCGAGCGCCTCGAAGCCAAGCTCGACCAGTTCCCCGGCCAGTTGCTGCGCGCCAGCGTCGAACTCGCCAAGGACTGGCGGACGGACCGTTATCTGCGTCGCCTCGAAGCCATGATGCTCGTTGCGGATACGGAGGCCGCCCTCGTGCTGACCGGCAACGGCGACGTGCTGGAGCCCGAGGCTCGGGCGGACGGCTGTGTCGCTGCGATCGGCTCGGGCGGCAACTACGCGCTGGCTGCCGGGATCGCCCTGCTCGACACCGACCGGGACGCCGAGGCCATCGCCCGCAAGGCGATGGCGATCGCCGCCGATATCTGCGTGTACACGAATGGCAATCTCGTGATCGAGACGATCGAGTCGGCGCGTTGACCCGGGCTGACCCGTTCCCGGCACGGGAAGGGTGGCGCCCACCGGCCGGCGGTCTCAAGACGACACCCGAGAGGCTGAACCCATGACGGATTTCTCCCCGCGCGAGATCGTGTCCGAACTCGACCGGCACATCATCGGCCAGAACGATGCCAAGCGCGCCGTCGCCATCGCCCTGCGCAACCGCTGGCGGCGCCTGCAGCTCACCGGCACGATGCGCGAGGAGGTGCTGCCCAAGAACATCCTGATGATCGGTCCGACCGGCTGCGGCAAGACCGAGATCTCCCGCCGCCTCGCCCGGCTCGCCAACG
>CAXTVD010000128.1:0-10443 GCA_964247575.1 uncultured Lichenihabitans sp. | reverse complement strand
GCCAAGGCCGACGTCGTCCGGCGTGCAGGTGCCGTCCGTGTCCTGGCCGACGATGATGTAACCCTTCTCGGCGCGCAGGACGTGCATGGCCTCGGTGCCATAGGCGACGGCGTCGTGCCGCTGGGCTTCGGCCCAGATCGCGTCCCAGACCGCGCGGCCATGGTCGGCGGGCACGTTGACCTCGAAGCCGAGTTCGCCGGTGAAGCTGACGCGGAACAGCCGGGTCGGCACGCCCCGGATATGGCCCTCGCGCATCGCCATGTGCGGCAGGGCTGTCGGCGCGAGGTCGATGTCGTCGACCAGCGGCTCGAGGATGGCGCGGGCGTGCGGCCCCTGTACCGCGATTACGGCCCATTCGTCGGTGGTCGAGGTCAGCCACACCTTGAGGTGCGGGAACTCCGTCTGGAGGTAGTCCTCCATGTGGGCGAGCACGCGCGGCGCGCCTCCGGTGGTGGTGGTGACGTGGAAGCGGTCGGGCGCAAGCCGTCCGACGACCCCGTCATCCATGATGAAGCCGGCCTCGTTCAGAGTCAGTCCGTAGCGGCAGCGGCCCACGCCGAGCTTGGCCCAGCTGTTGGGGTAGATGCGGTCGAGGAAGGCGGCCGCGTCCGGGCCGGCCACCTCGATCTTGCCGAGCGTGGAGGCGTCGAACAGCCCGGCCGTCGCGCGGACCTGCCGGCACTCGCGCGCGACTGCCGCGTGCATGTCCTCGCCCGTCCGCGGAAAGTACCAGGCGCGCTTCCACAGCGACACGTCCTCGAAGGCCGCGCCCTGCTCCGCCGCCCAGTCGTGGATCGGCGTGCGGCGCACGGGATCGAACAGCTGCCCGCGCGACATGCCGGCGAAGGTGCCGAAGGTCACCGGTGTGTAGGGCTGGCGGAAGGTCGTCAGTCCCACCGCGGGCATGGTCTCGTCCAGCGCCTTGGCGGCAATGGCCAGGGCGTTGAGATTGGACGTCTTGCCCTGGTCGGTCGCCATGCCGGTCGTGGTATAGCGCTTGATGTGCTCGATGGAGCGGAAGCCTTCCCGCGTCGCGAGCTTGATGTCCTTGGCCGTGACGTCGTTCTGGAAGTCCACGAAGGCCTTGGCGCGCGCGCCGTCGTTGGGCTGCGCCAGGGCGCCGCTGAAGCCGCCGGAAACCGGGGAGTCCTCGCCTTCCACGCGGAAGACGCGCAGGGCGCCGCCGCGGCCGACGGCGGCCCGGCCCGCCTTGAAGCCGTCGCGCAGCGCCTCGGCCGTGCCGAACAGGCCGCGGCAAGCGCCCGCCGACACCTGGCTCTGGACGGCGGCGCCGGGCACGAAGAGCTGGGTCGCCTCGTCGAACGCGATCTTGCCCCGCGACTGCGAGAACAGGTGGATCGCCGGCGCCCCGCCGCCGCTCATCAGCACGGCGTCGCAGGAGAGGGTCTCGAGATCGCTGACGCGCCCCTCCGAGACGTGTCCGACCGTCGCGCCGGCCACCCGCCAATGTCCCTTGGTGCCGGTGATCGTCGCCCCGGGCAGGACGCGGATGTGACGTGCGCGCGCCGCCTCGACGAGCGGCCCGCTGACGCGGTCGCGCAGATCCAGGATCGCGACGACCGTGACGCCCTCGGCATCGAGGTCGAGCGCTGTCCGATAGGCGCCGTCGTGGGCGGTTGCGACGAGCACGCGCTCGCCGACCTTAACGCCGTAGCGGTGCAGCGAGACCCGGGCGGCATCGGCCAGCATGACGCCGGGCCGGTCGTTGCCGGGAAAGACGAGCGGGCGCTCGATGGCCCCCGTCGCGAGCACGACCTGCTTGGCCCGCACCTGCCACATCCGCTCGCGCGGGGCGCCGGCCGTGAGCCGGGGCAGATGGTCGGTCAGGCGCTCGGCCAGCGCCACGAAGTTGTGGGCGTAGTAGCCGAAGGCCTGGGTGCGCGGCAGCAGCGTGACGTTGGGCATGGCCCGGAGCGCGGCGAGCGTCGCGGCGAGCCAGTCGGCGGCGGTCTGGCCGTCGATGTCGAGCCGGGGCTCGGCCAGGAGCGAGCCGCCGAGTTCGGCGCCCTCGTCGCAGAGGATCACACGCCCGCCGCTGGCGGCAGCGGCCATCGCCGCGGCAAGGCCCGCCGGCCCGGCGCCGACGACCAGCACCTCGCAATGGGCGAAGCGGTTGCCATAGATGTCGGGATCGGGGGCCGTAGCGGCCTTGCCGAGGCCGGCCGAGCGCCGGATGGCCGGCTCGAAGAGCCGCGTCCAGAGCTTCGGACCCTTGATCGCGCGGGGTCCCATGAAGGTCTTGTAATAGAAGCCGGCCGCGAAGATCGGGGCCAGGAGGCTGTTCACCCAACCCACGTCGAAAGCGAGGGTCGGCCAGCGGTTCTGACTGTGCGCGACAAGGCCGTCATAGAGCTCGACCTGGGTCATGCGCAGGTTGGGCGTGACGCGCCCGCCGCCCCGGTCGACGGCGCAGAGCGCGTTGGGCTCCTCCGATCCCGCCGCCAGGAAACCACGGGGTCGGTGGTACTTGAACGAGCGGCCGACGAGGTGCACGCCGTGCGCCAGCAGCGCCGAGGCCAGCGTGTCGCCGGCGAAGCCCGAATAGGGGCGTCCGTCGAAGGTGAAGCGAAGCGGCTTCGATCGGTCGATCCGGCCGCCCCGTCCCGTGCGGAACGCGGCGCTCATCGCGAGGCCTCCGTCGCGGCGACGGTTGGATCGGGCGCCACGTCGCCCAGGGTGGAGCGGTCCACGCCGGCGCCGAGGTCCGGGCGCGCTTCGCCCGCTTTGTAGGTGACCAGGATGGTGTCGCTCACCGTGTCGCGCAGGCAGTTGAAGAAGCGGCCGCAGCCCGAGGCATGCCGCCACCGCTCGGCGATCACGCCGCGGGTGTTCGAGCGCGTGTAGAGCGTGTCGCCCCACGCCCTGTCGTCCGTCACGGTGGGATCGCGCGTCACATGCGCCTCGCCGCCGTGCTTGAATTCGAGTTCGGGCCGTGCGCCGCACCAGGGGCAGGGAATCAGCAGCATGGGGACGCCCTCAATGCGCCACGGCGGCGGCGGCGGCCTCGTCGATCAGGCGTCCGGTGGCGAAGCGATCGAGCGAGAACGGCGCGTTGATGGGATGCGGCTCGCCGGTGGCGACCTGATGGGCGAAGACGTGGCCGGAGCCGGGCGTCGCCTTGAAGCCGCCGGTGCCCCAGCCGCAGTTCACGAAAAGGCCGGGCACGGGCGTCTTGCCCAGGATGGGCGAGCGGTCGGGCGTGACATCGACGATGCCGCCCCAGTTGCGCAGCATGCGCAGCCGGCGGACGGTGGGGAACAGTTCGCAGATGGCGTCGAGCGTGTGGGTCGAGATGTGCAGCCCGCCGGTCTGGCTGTAGGAGATATAGGCGTCCGTGCCCGCACCGATCACGAGCTCGCCCTTGTCCGACTGGGACATGTAGGCGTGGATGGTGTTGGACATGACCACGCACGGCATGATCGGCTTGATCGGCTCCGACACCAGCGCCTGCAACGGATAGCTTTCGAGCGGCAGTCGCACGTCCGCCATCGCCATCACGGTCGAGGTGTTGCCGGCCGCCACGACGCCCAGGCGCCTGGTGGCGATCGGTCCCCGGTTGGTCTCGATGCCCGAGACGGCGCCGGTCGAGTCGCGCCGGATGGCGGTGACCTCGCATTTCTGCAGGATATCGACGCCGAGCGCGCTCGCCGCCCGGGCATAACCCCAGGCGACCGCATCATGCCGGGCGACGCCGCCGCGCCGCTGCAGAGCCGCTCCGAGGATCGGGTAGCGCAGGCTGCTGGACACATCCAGGATGGGGCAGAAGGCCTGCGCCTGCTCGGGGCTGAGCCACTCATTGTCGATGCCCGCCAGCCGGTTGGCATGGACGTGTCGCTTGAACACCTGCACGTCGTGGATGTTGTGGGCCAGCATCATGCAGCCGCGGGGGCTGTACATGACGTTGTAGTTCAGCACCTGCGACAGGTCCTGCCACAGGCCGAGCGCGTGGTCGTAGAGCGCCTCGCTCTCCTCCCACAGGTAGTTCGAGCGGATGATGGTGGTGTTGCGCCCCGTGTTGCCGCCGCCGAGCCAGCCCTTCTCGACCACCGCGATGTTCCGCAGGCCGTGCTCGGCGGCCATGTAGTAGGCGGTCGCCAGACCATGGCCGCCGCCGCCGATGATCACGGCGTCGTAGGACGGCTTCGGCTCGGGTGAGTGCCACTGCTCCGGCCAGCCGCGATTGGCATCGAAGCTCTGGCGGACCAGGTTGAGAAGGGAAAATCGCACGGGGTTGGATCGCCTTCGAGCGTGGTGCGGTGTTGTGGATTCGACACGGGGGTCGCGTCTAGCGCAGGAACGACGGACGGATGTCGAAATTGCGTCAGCTCATCGGCACAGCGGCCCAGGCGCAACCAGCAGAGAGGAGCAAAAGGCATGATCATCGATACGGCCGTGGCGGCGGATGCGGAACGCATCGCGGCTCTGGTCAACGCATCGTACCGGGGCGCGCGGGCCGAGCGCGGCTGGACGCATGAAGCCGGGCTGCTGACCGGCCAGCGCACCAACGCATCGATGGTGCGGGGCCTCATCGAGGAGCCCGGCGGGACCGTCCTGCTGCTTTGCGAGGCGGCCGGCGAACCCCCGATCGGCTGCGTCGCCCTCGCGCCGGTCACGCCGCCGACGCACTGGTCGCTTGGAATGCTGACCATCGATCCGGAGCAGCAGGCCGGCGGCCTGGGCCGGCGCCTCATCGAGGCCGCCGAGGACCACGCGCGCAGGCGCGGCGCCGCGCGGATCGAGATGACCGTCATCGCCTCCCGCGCGCCCCTGATCGCCTGGTACGAGCGGCGGGGCTATTGTCTGACAGGGGAAACCCGGCCCTTTCCCTACGAGGACGAGCGCTTCGGTCAGCCCCTGCGGGGGGACATCCATTTCGTCGTCCTCGAAAAGGCTCTCGGCGAAACGGAGCCGATGCCGTGAGACGAACGCCGCCGGTCTGCGTCGCCTCACGCGGTCGCCCCAGGTGGGGAAGGCGTCCAATGGCGATTTTTTGGGCAATTCTTGGCCAGTCCGCGCGTTCGATCGCTCGTAAACGGCACCGGCAAGCTGGCCGGGGTCGTCCGCGGGATCGAAGCGCGGCGTCTGTCGTTGTCGAAGTCGAAGTTGGCGCGGTCCGTGCTCGGTCGAATTGTCGCTGCAGACCGGCAGCGCCTCCGGCAAGTTGGCCCGCCAACCCCAACGACGATGGTGCATCATGAAAATTCGTTGCGGATTCGACATCACCTATTTCTGCAACGTGCCGACCGCGATGCTCTTTCTCCTGAACGTGCGGCCTGAGCGCGAAAAGGATCTCCTGACGCCTCAGACCATCCGGTTCGACCCGGACATTCCGACCCGCACCTATATCGACACGTTCGGCAACCGGGTCACCCGCATCCTGGCGCCCGCCGGGCCGACCAACGTCAGCGCCGACTTCATGATCTCGGACAGCGGCGAGCCGGACGAATACGCGCCCTCCGCCAGGGAAGTGCCCATCGAGGAGCTTCCCGACGACACGCTGGTCTACCTCCTCGCAAGCCGCTACTGCGACACCGAGGCGTTGAGCAATTTGGCCTGGGCGCAGTTCGGCAACACGCCACGCGGCTGGGCGCGGGTGCAGGCGATCGTCGCCTACGCGCACAACCGGATCACCTTCGGCTACGAGCATGCGCGCAACACGCGCTCCGCCAGCGAGGGCCATGCGGAACAGGTCGGGGTCTGCCGCGACTTCGCGCACCTGGCCGTCACGCTCTGCCGATGCATGAACATCCCGGCCCGCTACTGCACGGGCTATCTCGGGGACATCGGCATCCCCGTCGTGGATTCCCCGATGGACTTCAGCGCCTGGTTCGAGGCCTATCTCGACGGGCGCTGGTACACCTTCGACGCGCGGCACAATTTCCCCCGGATCGGGCGGATCGTGATGGCGCGCGGGCGGGACGCCACCGACGTAGCGATTTCGACCTCGTTCGGCACCGCCTTCCTCAACAAGTTCGTCGTGATCACGGACGAGGTGATCGACGGGAGCGCCCCACCGGCCGCGATGACGAGCTACGGCCAGGCCCCCGCCGCCGGGGGCTCCAGCGTCCTGACGCCACAGGTCGGGCGCTAGCCCGCCGAGACGGTGTCCGCGGGCAACACCCGGGCGATTTGCGCCTGGGAAGACCGCGCTCGTCCGTTGACGCGCGAGGCGAAGGTCGGGCAGCTTGCAGGCCCGAATGCGTTGTCACGGCCCGGACACGTATGGCGAGACGAGGCTTAAGTTGGAACAGGCGATGCGGTGGTCGCTCGACAGGCCGCACGCGGAGGCCGCCTGCGCGCGGTTGAGACAGGAATGACCGTTCTCTCGGTAAGGCACATCACGCATTACGCATACCGAACCCCGGTCCGCTTCGGCGACCACAGGATGATGTTCAGGCCGCGCGACAGCTACGACCAGCGGCTGCTCTCCTCCGAACTCGTCATCGCGCCGGAGCCCCGGCGTCTGCACTGGATCCACGACGTGTTCGGCAACTGCGTCGCCATCGCGAGTTTCGGGGCGCCCGCCGACACGCTCACCTTCGAGTCGCGCATCGTCCTCGACCACACGCCGCAGAACACCCCGGACTTCTCCATCAACGACGAGGCCCGCACCTTTCCGTTCACCTATGGGCCCGACGAGATGCCGGATCTCGTGCGCCTCATCGAGCGGCAATATCTCGATCCGGACCATGTCCTCGACCGGTGGGTGCGCCGCTTCGTCCCGCAGGGCCGCACGATGGATACGGCCAAGATGCTGATGACGCTGACCTACGCGATCCGGGAAAGCTTCACCTACACCCGCCGGCATGAGCGGGGCACGCAGGATCCCATCACGACCATCAATACGGGCAAGGGAACCTGCCGCGACTTCGCGGTGCTCATGATGGAGGCGGTCCGCTCGCTCGGACTCGCGGCGCGCTTCGTGTCGGGCTATCTGCATGTCCAGCGCCGGGACAACGAAGAGCATCGCGGCGGCGGCAACACGCATGCCTGGTGCCAGGTGTTCCTGCCCGGCGCCGGCTGGGTGGAGTTCGACCCCACCAACGGCATCGTGGGCAACCGCGACCTCATCCGGGTGGCCGTCGCGCGCGACCCCCGTCAGGCCCTGCCGCTGTCGGGCACCTATTTCGGGGCGTCGTCCGCCTTCAAGGCGATGGAAGTGAGCGTCGAGGTGCGAGAGCTTGCCGTCACCGACATGACGAGCCCGGTCTCCGTATCGCCCCTCGATGGCGCGGCCGCCTCCGTCTCGGCGCGATGAGCGACACCGCCCGGCCGACGCCGGTCCGGATCCTCTCCTTTGCCGGCGGCGTGTCAGACGGCTCGCGGCCGGTCGCAGTCGAGACCGCCGTGCAGGTCGCCTATGCCGACCTGCCGTTCGGCATCATGATGATGACGCCCGCCGATCTCGAGGATTTTGCCTACGGGTTCAGCCTGACGGAGGGCATCATCACCGGCCCGGGCGACGTGCGGGCCGTCGCGGTCGAGCCCGTCGAGGACGGGCTGCGACTCAGGATCGACCTCGTCGGCGCACGTCTGCACGCCCATCTGTCCCGGCAGCGGGCCTTGTCCGGCCGCACCTCCTGCGGACTTTGCGGCATCACCGACATGGACCAGTTGGCCCGGGCCGAAGCGGCATCGACGACGGCCCCCTCCCTCGCGCTCCCGGCGATCGCGGCTGCGCTGCACGCCCTCGACGCGCGCCAGCCTCTGAATGCGGAGACCCGCGCCGTACACGGAGCCGCCTGGTGCGCACTCGACGGCTCCATCCTCCACGTACGGGAGGATGTCGGCCGCCACAACGCGCTGGACAAGCTCGTCGGCGCACTGGTGCGCGCGGGCACGCCGCCGGCGTCAGGCTTCATCCTGATTACGAGCCGCGCCTCTTTCGAGATGGTGGAGAAGGTCGCGACATTCGGCGCCCGCAGCCTCGTCGCGATCTCGGCGCCGACCAGCCTCGCGCTCGAACGCGCCCGGGCGCTCGACGTCGCTCTCGTCGGCATCGCGCGGCGCGATGCCGTCACGGTGTTCCACGGGGCGGAACGCATCCTGCCGGGGTGAGCCGCGACCGCAGCGTCCCTTGCTGCTGAGCCTTCCCGAGCAAGGCTCCGGGGTGAGCGGACGACGTGCGTCGCGGGCGTCAGCGGGACGGAACGCCGCCGCGCCTGAGCGCACGCAGACGGTGCCAGACGAAGAAGGCCGCCGCCGCGACACCGAGGACGACGATGGCGAGGTCGAAGCGATGAAAGGTGGCTTTCAGGGCCGGGTTCTCGTTCCAGGCCGCGCCGAGCCGGGCTCCGATGGCGGCGAGCCCGTAGCACCACAGCCACGATCCCACGAAGGTGTAGAGCTGAAAGCGCAGGACCGGCATCCGGGCGATCCCGGCCGGCAAGGCAATGAACGTGCGCACGACGGGGAGAAGACGGCTGACCAAGACGGTCAGTCCACCGTAGCGGGTGAAGAAGCGCTCGCTCCAGTCGAGGTCGGCCGGGGCCAGCAGCACGTAGCGACCCCATCGCGTCACGGCGGACCGGCCGCCATGCGCGCCTACGAGATAGGCGAGCGTGGAGCCCAGATTACAGCCCAGAGCCCCCGCAGTGGCGAGCAGCGGGAGCGAGAACCGGCCCGCCGGCACGAGCGAACCGGCGAAAGGCATGATCACCTCGGACGGCAGCGGGACGCAGGCCGACTCGACCGCCATCAGCAGCAGCACGCCCAGATAACCTGTGGCCGCAATCACGGCCGTGATGGCGGCGGCCAGCGCCGAAAGCACAGTCTCGATCAGTCTCAGGCTCCTCGTTCAGACGAACCGCGGTGGTCAGGCTCTCGCACGGGGCGTCCATCCCCGCCCCGCCTGGGCTCCCGACGCCGCTGAAGTCGCGGCCGAGCCGTCGCCGTGGCTCTAGCCCATGAAGCGGCTGACCGGCACGGCGAGCTTGCAGACCACTCCGTCCGATGCGTAGGACAGGTCCGCAGCACTGCCGAAAGCGGCACCGAACCCGCGCTCGATCAGGCGCGAACCAAAGCCCTTGCGCGTCGGCGCCACGACGGCAGGGCCGCCCTGTTCGCGCCAGGTCAGGGCGAACAACTCGCCCTCGGATCCGGGCTGCACGGTCCAGGTCACGGCGACCCGTCCCTGCCCGACCGAGAGCGCCCCATACTTCACGGCATTGGTGCCGAGTTCGTGGATGATCAGAGCGAGCGACAACGCTGCCGAAGGCCCGATCGGAAGCGTCGGTCCGCTCGCCTGGATCCGGCCTTGACGATCGTCGTGCAGATCGAGAGCGCCCTGGATCACCGCCGCGACATCGGCGCTGGCGGCATTGCCCGCCATGAGGAGGTCGTGGGCTTTGCCGAGCGCGATCAGGCGGCTGTCCAGGGCTTCGCGGGCGGCCGGGAGGTCGGGCGCGTTGCGCAGCGTCTGCCCCGCCACGGCCTGCACCATGGCGAGCGTGTTCTTCATGCGATGGCTCAGTTCGGAATTGAGGATCGCCTGATTGGCCTCGGCCTGCTTGCGATCCTCGATGTCGTCGATCGCGACCACGACGCCCACCGTGATCCCCGCCGCGTCCCGGACGGCCTCGCCGGACATGGAGAGCCAACGGTGCCGGTCCTCCGATTGCCGGTAGCGGACTTCGAGACAAGCCCTGTCGTGGTCGCCCCGCGCAATGCGGGCCAGCGGCCACTCCTCGGCCTCGACGGGGCGCCCGTCCTCGTGAAAGCCGACGGGACGATCGGCAAGCGATTCGCCTGCCAGGAGGCCGAGCATGTCGGCGGCTCGCTTGTTGGCGACGGTGATGCGGCCGGACGGCGCCTCAGCCAGCAGGATCCCCACCGGGACCGCCTCGATCACGGTGTTGAGCTGCGCCTGCCGCGCATCGGCGGCCGCCTTGACGGCCTTGCGCGCGGTGACATCGATCGTCACGCCGGGGAAGCGGGCCAGCCGGCCGGCCCCGTCGTGGTAGCAGCGCCCCCGGGCATAGACCCACGTGACGTCGTGCCCATGGCCGAGGCGATATTCCTCGCCAAAATCGCCCCCCTCCGAAAGAACCGCTGCGATGCGCCCTTCGACGTGGGCTCGATCGTCGGGATGGATGCTCTGCGTGAACGCCGCGAGGGGAAGCCCCTCGGCCGCCGCGACCGGATCGACCCCGTAGGCCCGTGCGAAGGCCGCGTTGGCGTAGATGAGACCGCGCTTCACGTCCCAGTCCCACCAGCCCATCGATCCCGAGGCCTGGACCGCGAGAGCAAGCCGCTCCTCGCTGTCCTGGAGGGCTTGCAAGGCCCGGCGCTGATCCTCGACGTCGACGACGATCGACACCGCCGCGAGCACCTGTCCGTGGTCGTCCCGGACCGGCGTGCTGGACACGGTCCAGTGGCGCACCTCGCCGCTGCCCGCATCCTCGCGCAGCACGACTTCGTTGC
>CAXTVD010000127.1:0-10576 GCA_964247575.1 uncultured Lichenihabitans sp. | reverse complement strand
TCCCCCGCCTGAAGGAGCGCGCGCAGCAGCGCGGCGGCACGCTGTCGGGCGGCGAACAACAGATGCTCGCCATCGCCCGTGCCCTGATGAGCCGCCCGCGGTTGCTGCTGCTCGACGAGCCGTCGCTGGGCTTGGCGCCCCTGGTGGTCAAGCAGATCTTCGACGTCATCCGCGACCTCAACAAGACCGAGGGCTTGACGGTGTTCCTGGTCGAGCAGAACGCCTTCCACGCGCTGAAGCTCGCCGACCGCGGTTATGTGATGGTCAACGGGCTCATCACCATGTCGGGCACCGGCAAGGATCTGCTGAGCCGTCCCGAGGTCCGGGCCGCCTATCTCGAGGGAGGCCACTGATGGGCGACCTGCTCTATTCGGACGCCCCGGGGGCGCTCGGCGCCTTCATCTTCTTCACGATCGCTCTCGGGACACTGGGCGGCATCGCGACAGGGCGCGCCTTCGCCAACAGCTGGAAATCCCTGGTGGCCATGCCGCTAGCCCTCCTGCTCCTGGCGGCCGCGGTGCGGTTCCTGCACTACGCCCTGGCCGGGGAGGAGCTCTCGTCGCTGCAATATTACGTCGTGTCGCTCGTCTTCGTGGTGCTGGGTGGTATTTACGGCTACCGCTCGAAGCGCAGCGAACAGATGTGCCGCCAGTATCCCTGGCTCTTCGCCAAGGCCGGCCCGCTGAACTGGTCGCACCGGGCCTGAACCTGCTTGCTCGCTCCCGGCGGCCTGCCCACTTCGCTACCCCTCTATTTTCACAGCGGCCGCCTCTTCCAAGGCCCGTAGACGCGGTGCCACTGCCGCCTCGGCCTCGCGCTCGATGGCCCGATACTCGGACACGAGCTTCGTTCCGAACGGCGTGAGCTTGGCGCCGCCTCCCTGACGGCCACCCATCTGGGCGGCGACCAGCGGTTCGACGAAGCTGGCATTGAGGTCGGCCACGAGTTGCCAGGCGCGCCTGTATGACATCGCCATGGCGCGGCCCGCCGCTGAGATGGAGCCGCATTCGGCGATGCGTTCGAGTAGTGCCACCTTGCCCGGGCCGAGCCGACCCTCGCGCGCGAGGTCGATCCGGATGCTCATTCGCGCCATGGCCGTTCTCCCGCGCTACACTGACCCATCATAGCGCCTGTGCCGCCCCTCCGCAGCGGAGGATGTCTCGAGCGCTACGCTCTTCACGACGGCGAACACCGCGACGCCAGGCGTGAGTTCCATCTCCGAGACGGACAGGCGCGTGACGCGGGCCAGCAGCGCGGCGCCGTTGCAATCGAGCCTGAGCACGACGGAAGCGCCCGTTCCGACGTGGATCTCCGCCACCACGGCCGGAAGGACGTTGAGGGCGCTCGTGCCGACCGGAGCGGCGAGAGTCAGCATCACGTCGCGCGCCGGGATCTGGATGCGCAGCGACGCGCCGACCGGAAGATCGAGGCGAGGGATCCGCAAGGCGCCGGCACCGGTCGCCAATGTCGTCAGCCCGAAGCTGTCGTCATGCGCCTCGACGCGGGCATCGAGCACGGCACCTGCCTCACGCGAGCCGGCGAGCGGCGCCACGTTGAGGCGCGCCAGCACGTCGGGCGCCGGTCCGGCCGCGACGACCCGCCCGGCCTCGAGCACCACCAGCGTGTCGGCGAGCCGCGCCACTTCCGCGACGGAATGCGACACGTAGACGATGGGCACGCCGGCCTCGTCGCGCAGCCGCTCGATATAGGGGAGGATCTCCGCCTTTCGGGTCTCGTCGAGGGCCGACAAGGGTTCGTCCATGAGCAGAAGCCCGGGTTTCGACAGGAGCGCCCGGCCGATCGCGACGCGTTGCTTCTCGCCGCCCGACAGTCCCGCCGGGCTCCGGCCGAGCAGCGGCGCGAGCCCCAGCATGTCAACGACATCGTCGAGACCCGCCCCCGTCTCGCCTCGTGGGGCGAACCAGCGGCCGAACAGCAGATTCTGCCGCACGCTGAAATGCGGGAACAGCCGCCCCTCTTGAAACACCGTGCCGATTCGGCGGCGATGCCGCGGAACCGAGATCCCGCGTTCCGTATCGAGCAACAACTGGTCGCCCAGGACCACGCGGCCCCACCGAGGGCGAAGCAGACCGCCGATGACGTTGACGACCGATGTCTTGCCTGAACCCGACCGCCCGAACAGCGCCGTAACGCCGGCCGGTGCCTCGAACGCCACGTCGAGATCGAAGCCGCCCAGGCGATGCGCGACCGCCACCGACAGGGTGCTCATGCGGCGAGCCTCCGCGCCACGCCGCGCGCCAGCATCTCCGACAGGATCAGGGCCGTCGTGGAGACCGCGACCGATACGAGGGTGAGTTTCAAGGCATCCCCCTCCCCGCCCGGTACCTGGGTGAACGTATAGATGGCGGAGGGCAGCGTCTGGGTTTCGCCTGGGATATTGGCCACGAAGGTGATGGTGGCGCCGAACTCGCCCATGGATCGCGCGAAACTCAGGATCAGGCCGGCGATGATGCCGGGCAGGATCAGGGGCAGGGTGACCAGAACAAAGACGGAAGCCGGACCAGCGCCGAGTGTACCGGCGGCCTCCTCGAGCTTGCGATCGACCGCCTCGATCGACAGGCGCATGGCCCTTACCAAGAGCGGAAAACCCATCACGGCGCAGGCGAGCGCCGCCCCGGTCCAGCGGAAGGCCAGGACGATGCCGAGACGGTCGGCGAGCCAAGCCCCGACGAGGCCGCGGCGACCGAAGGCGATCAGCAGTAGATAGCCGGTGACGACCGGCGGCAGCACCAGCGGCAGATGCACCAGAGTGTCGAGCACGGTCCGCCCCGGGAAGCGCCCGCGCGCCAGCAGGTAGGCGACACCGAGCCCCGGCAAGAGGCTCGCGCCCGTTGCCGTCATGGAAACGAGAAGGCTTAGCCGCAGCGCTTCTCCGGCCTCAGGACTGAGCCAGGATTCCACGAATCGGATGCTTCGTCGTCAGGGCACGCCGGCCGTTTTGTCCAGCACCGTGAAGCCCTGTTTTTCGAAGGCCGCGCGAGCTTCCGGGCCGCGCAGGAAGGCCAGGAAGGCGGCAGCGTCGAGGTTCTTCGCCCCCTTGGTCAGCGCCACCGGATAGACGATCGGTGGATGGCTGTCCGGGGGGAAGGTACCGACCACGGCGACTTTCGGTTCGGCCGCCGCATCTGTGGCATAGACGATCCCGAGCGGCGTCTCACCCCGCGCCACGAAGGCCAGCGCGGCCCGGACGCTCTCGGCCTGGGCCAGATGGTCCTTCACGCCGTCCCAGGCGCCGAGCTTCTGCAGCGCGGCCTTGCCGTATTTGCCGGCCGGCACGGCATCGACATTGCCCATGGCGAGACGCCCACCCTTGAGGGCCGAGGCGAGGTCGAAGCCGGGGCGGATGACGATCGGGGTGGCATCCTCCCGCGGCGCCACCAGCACGATGGCATTGGCCAGGAGGTCGACGCGCTGGTCGGGCTGGATCAGGTCCGCCTTGCGGGCCGCCTCCATCCAATCGAGATCGGCCGAGAAGAAGAGGTCGGCCGGCGCGCCTTGCGCGATCTGCTGTTCGAGAACGTTCGAGGCCGCGTAGGAGAGTTTTGGGGCGGCATGGCCCGCGGCCGTCCAGCGCGTCGCGGCATCGTCGAGCGCATTCTTGAGGCTGGCCGCCGCGAAGACGGTCGGGCCTGAGCCCTGTTGAGCCGAAGCCGCGCCGCACATTGTCGAGAGGAGCGCCGCGAGGGTTGCCCCAAGCCAGAATCGCCGCGTGGACACCATGCCGTCCCTCCTCTGAACCGATATCGCCATGTCCGAAGCGATATAGCGGGCCAGAAGCCGAGTCCATGCCGCGGCGGGCTCCTCTTCCTCGGCGAAAGCGATGTAGGCTCGGCGCCACGACGGCATGGAGGATGGGGTCATGGTGCGGCGGGACGAGATCAGGCCGGGCGAGGTGGCTGTCGCGCCACCCGACGCCACCGATGCGGGCCTGGTGTTCATCGGGCAGATCCATACGCCCTGGAGCGATCGCCTCGCCTGTCCGCGCCAGGGCCGGCAGGATGGTCCCGTTTGCCGGATCGAACTCTTCGCACCCTGGGACCAGGCTCTCGAGGGGCTGGAGACCTACGAGTCGATCGAGGTGCTCTACTGGCTCGACAGGTCGCGGCGCGACCTGCTGCGCCAGAGCCCGAAGAGCGACGGCACAACCCGGGGCACCTTCGCGCTCCGCTCGCCGGTTCGACCGAACCCGATCGGCACCTCGCTCGTGACCCTCGTCGGGATCGAGGGCGCGAACGTCATAATCCGCGGTCTCGACTGTCTCGACGGGACGCCGCTGATCGACCTCAAGCCCGATCGTTGCAGCTTCACCCCGCTGGCGCCTCGTCAGCCGGGCGATGACGAGGTCGGCTAGGAGTCAAACGCCGTAGCGGTCGCGATACCACGCGACGAAGCGCGGCAGCCCTTCGGCGAGGGTGGTGCGGGGGGCGTAGCCCGTCAGGGCGGCGATCCGCCCGATATCGGCCCAGGTCTCGGTCACGTCGCCGGACTGCATCGGCCGCATCACCTTGCGGGCCTCGCGGCCGATCGCCCGCTCGAGAAGAGAGACGAAGCCGAGGAGCGGCTCCGGCCTGTCGTTGCCGAGGTTGAGCAGGCGGTGGGTGCCGGGCGCCGGCGGCCGATCGAGGACACCCAGGACGCCGTCGACGATATCGTCGATATAGGTGAAATCGCGCCGCATGCGGCCCTCGCCGTAGATCTCGATCTCCTCCCCGGCAAGAATGCGCCGGGTGAAGGAGAAATAGGCCATGTCGGGGCGGCCCCAGGGCCCGTAGACGGTGAAGAAGCGCAGGCCGGATTGCGGAATACCGTAAAGGCCCGCGTAGCACTCGCTCATCAATTCGCCGGACCGCTTGGTGGCGGCATAGAGCGAGGCCGGGTGATCGACCCGGTCGTCCTCGCGGAACCGAGGGCCGTTCGCCGGACGGTCGCCATAGACCGAGCTCGACGACGCATAGACCAGGTGATCGAAACCGGGGAGGCGCCGGCAGCATTCGAGAATGGAGAGATGACCCGCCAGATTGGAGTGCTGGTAGGCGAAGGGTGCCGCGATGGAGTGGCGAACCCCCGCCTGCGCGGCGAGATGGACCGCCCGCGTCACGCGGGCTCGCGAGGCCAAATGGGCCAGAGCTTCGTGATCGGCTATGTCGACGGCATGGACCATAACACCCGCGGCCGCGAGTCGTGTGGCCCGGTCACGCTTCAAAGCCGGCTCGTAGTAGGAGTCGAAACTATCGACGGCGAGGAGCTCTGCGCCTTGCGAAACGAGCCGCTGGCAGACGGCATGGCCTATGAACCCCGCCGCGCCCGTTACGAGAATGCTGCTCATCCGATCCGCACGACCGCAAGTCTAGGATCGCGGCACGCGGCCAAATCATCGGCCACCGCGATCCAACTGTTCACGAAGGTCGAGTTGATAGCGTCCTCGCAATCCTGGATCGATGAACAGGATTTGGTCGGAGTGATAGGATTCGAACCTACGACCCCTAGTCCCCCAGACTAGTGCGCTAACCGGGCTGCGCTACACTCCGACACCGCGATGCGGTGAGGTCGTATAGGATTTTCACTGCGCCGCCGCAAGCGCGAATTGCCCAGGCGGCGATGATGGAGGTGCGCGAGGGCAGATCTCCCAAGCCTAGTGGTCGCGTGAATAGGCTTCGCGCCCGAAGGTGATCTCGAGTTGGTCTGCCAACACCAGAGGCGCGAAAGCCACGACGGCGTCCTCGGCCTGCTCCAGAAGAAACGCAACGTCGGCGACACGGAGCCGGATAGCCTCATCGCGCATGTAGATGATCATGCGATGAAGGACTTTCACGTCCTCGTCGTTGTGGTGGTCGTCGTTCACGCCGTACCCCCAAGCCCGCCCACGCCACTGGTTCGACACCAAACGTCGGCTGCCCTCACGTGGTCGCCGCCGTCATGCCACAAAGCCGCTCATCGATGAACGGCCAAGTTTAACACAGGTCAACTTTGCGCGTTTTCGACGCGACGGCAATGGCTTGTTTTGGATCGTTTCTGAACTGCACCGCTCGTGGTGAACCACGGAAGGCCAAAGGCCTCTATCCGAGGTAACCCTGGAGGAAAAGCCACGTCCTGCCGCTCGCTCCTCTGCCTCAGTTCTGGAGCGCTCGTACGGCGGCGATCAACCGCCGGCATTCCGAGAGGTCCGCGGCTACCACCTGGACGAGATCGCGAAAGTCGTTCGCATCCGATCCGGCAGAGGACGGTGCAGCGCTCGCCGGGGCCGGAGCTCGGGCTGGTCTCGACGCCGGAGCGGCGTCGCCCGCCTGAGCCGGCCGCCCGGCCGATGGGAGATCGCCACTCGGCATGCTGTCACCTTGATCTTGTATCAGCGGGGGCGGTCGCGGACCGGGCACCCCGGGGACCGGCGCAGAGGTCTCGACGATCCCGCGGGGCCCCTGCTCCCGCAGCATGCGCTGCACACCCTTGATGGTGTAACCCTGCCCATAGAGCAGCGTCTTGATGGTGCGCAGAAGCGCCACGTCCTCGGGACGATAAAACCGCCGACCGCCGGCGCGCTTCAGTGGCTTGACGTGCGGGAACCGCGTTTCCCAGAAGCGCAGCACGTGCTGGGGCAGCTTCAGGTCCTCGGCGACCTCGCTGATGGTGCGATAGGCCTCGGGGCTCTTCTCCGATTTGGCCCAGTCACTCATCCGAGAGCGACGGCCCGCCGTTGATCCGGCTCTTGAGGATGTTCGATGGTTTGAACACCATGACCCGGCGGGGCGTGATCGGCACTTCGATGCCGGTCTTGGGGTTACGACCGATGCGCTCGCCCTTGTCGCGGACCACGAAGGATCCGAAGGACGACAGCTTCACGGTTTCGCCCCTGACGATGGAGGCCGAGATCTCCTTCAGCACCATCTCGACGAGGTCTGCCGATTCGCTCCGCGACAGTCCGAGTTGCTGGTAGACGGCCTCGCACAGGTCCGCTCGCGTGATGGTCTTGGCGTCCGGTGTGCCGGGGAGTTTCGTCATGGGCGCTCTCGCGGGACGTCCCCAGCTACGCGCTGCTAGGGCGTCGGGCTCTCGACATTAACGACACTCGCGCCGTTGCGGAAGCGCCGAGATGGCTCCAGCGGCTCTCCGCTGCTTACCAGCGCAGCAGAGCGCTACCCCAGGTGAAGCCGCCGCCGACGGCTTCGAGCATGACGAGTTGGCCGGGGCGGATGCGGCCGTCGCCGCAGGCTTCGTTCAAGGCCAACGGCACCGAGGCGGCCGAGGTGTTGGCGTGGAGTTGCACCGTACTGACGACCTTGGCCGGCGGAATGCCGAGCTTGGCCGCGGAGGCGTCGATGATTCGTCGGTTCGCCTGATGCGGCACAAACCAGTCGAGCTCCTCGGGACCGATCCCGGCCGCCGCGAACGCATCCGTCACGACATCGGTAACATGGCCCACGGCATGACGGAACACCTCGCGTCCCTCCATGCGAAGGTGGCCCGTCGTTCCCGTGGTTGACGGGCCGCCGTCGACGTAGAGTTTCTCCCGGCCACGACCATCCGAACGCAGGTGGGTCGTGATGATGCCGCCGTCGCGCAGCGGGTCGCCGCCGGCACAAGCCTCGAGCAGGATCGCGCCTGCGCCGTCGCCGAAGAGCACGCAGGTGGTGCGATCGGACCAGTCGAGCAGCCGCGAGAACGTCTCGGCACCGATCACCAACGCACGGCGATGCGAGCCCGAGCGGAGGAACTTGTCGGCCGTGGCGAGCGCGAAGACGAATCCGGAACAGACGGCCTGAAGGTCGAAGGCCACGCCCGTGGTGATACCGAGAGCGGCCTGCACCTGAGTCGCAGTGGCGGGAAAGGTATAGTCGGGGGTGGCGGTCGCCACGATGATAAGATCGACATCGCTGGCGGCCCAACCCGCCCGGTCCAGGGCATTGCGGGCTGCCGCGTTGGCAAGTTGCGATGTCGTTTCGCCTTCGGCGGCGAAGTAACGGCGGGTGATGCCGGTGCGCTGCACGATCCACTCGTCCGTCGTATCGACGGTCAATGCCAGTTCGGCATTGGTCACGCATCGCTCCGGGAGGTAGGCGCCCACACCACGCACGACGGAACGCCAGCCGCTCGATTTCACCACGAGGCCTCTTCATCACTGCGCCAGGCCACCACGGCCGAGCCCTGCCCGCGCCTTGCCCGTGTCACGCGGTCGCCGACACCAGGGGTCCAGGATCGGGGTTGGCCACGCGCTCCGGTTACCATCCTGAAGCTTGCGCCACCGTCACGCCGGATCCAGAGTGGGCTGATCGCCCCGCGGGGCACCCCTATGCGCCCAAACGGCTCCAGCGGCAATCACGTTGGCTAGTCGCCAGGTCAGCGAGCCGGAACTTCCGCGATGCCTCGAGCCGAAAGGGCCAGCGAAGCGGACGCGGTCTGGGCCTCCTGGGCCTGGGCGAGCTGGTCACGGATGCGCGCCAGTAGATCATGGCTCACCATCTCGTGCCCGACCCCGATAGCGCGCGCGTAGCCCAAGGCATCCGTCCCGCCGTGGCTCTTGATCACGATGCCGTCGAGGCCGAGGAACACGCCGCCGTTGACGCGGCGCGGGTCCATCTTCTCGCGCAGAGCTGCAAAAGCGCCCTTGGCAAACCAGTAACCGAGCTTCGAGAGCCAATTGGCGCTCATCACTTCGCGCAGGTAGCGGCCGATCTGCAGGGCGGTGCCTTCGGCGGTCTTGAGCGCGATATTGCCGGTAAAACCCTCCGTCACCACCACGTCCACGGTGCCCTTGCCGAGATCGTCGCCCTCGACGAAACCACGGTAGTCGAGCGACGGTAAGCCTAGCTCCCGTAGTAGGCGCCCGGCGGCCTTGATCTCCTCGAGCCCCTTGATCTCCTCCACGCCAACATTGAGCAGCCCCACCGTCGGCCGTTCGATGCCGAGCACGATCCGCGCCATGGCGGCGCCCATGATCGACATGTCGACGAGATGCTGGGCATCGGCGCCGATGCTGGCCCCGACATCGAGCACGATGGAAACGCCTTTGACGGTCGGCCACATGGCGGCGATGGCCGGCCGGTCGACATGCGCCATGGTGCGCAGGCAGATCTTCGACATGGCCATCAAGGCCCCGGTATTGCCGGCCGAGACCGCCACATCGGCGCGGCCGGCCTTCACGGCCTCGATAGCGAGCCACATCGAGGAGGTCCGTCGGCCGGCGCGCAGGGCCTGACTTGGCTTGTCGTCCATCCTCACCGCTACGGTGGTATGGATGATCTCGGACGCGGCGGCGAGGTCAGGTTCGCGCTTCAGGAGCGGCTGGATCTGCGCTTCGTCGCCGACCAGCAGAAAACGGGTGCCGGGGCGCTCTCGCAGAGCCAGCGCCGCTCCGGGAACCACGACGGAAGGTCCGTGATCGCCGCCCATGGCATCGATTGCGATCCGAACCTGATCCGTCATTCTGTCTCCGTCAGTATCGCTTGCGCGCTGCAGCTCAATCAGGACGAGCCGCGGCCGAACTCGCCGCACCGCAGTCGGTGCAGCCCCGTCCGACAGCGTCCAATGCCGTGCCGGCCGCCCTCGCGTCAACTCGCACGAGATCGGCACCATGACGCCCGAACGCGACGTTTCGGAGACGAAGCCGTCAGTGGCCGTCCCGCCCCGTCAACCCCCGCAGAGCCGCAAAGGGCGACGCCGCCTCGTCGGGCGCCTCGGCCTCGGGTTCGGCAAAGGCGACGCCCGGCTTCTTCGGGTAGGGATCGAGACCGAGGGCGAGGATTTCGGCCGTCAGCGCGCCGAGATCGATCCGTCCAGCGACGATCGGATCGGGCAGTTCCGGCTCGACCTCGTCGTCCTGAGCCGGCGGACGAGCGGCCTGAGCGGCTTCCAGGACTTCGACCTCTGCCGCAGGGGCGAAACGGACATCGACGGGCTCGGACAGATCGGACGCGAACTCCTCCAAGGTCACGACGCAGACCTGCCGGATCCTGGCCTTGACGGTGCCGGTCACGCGGAGGCCGGTCGCGCCGTCCCGCCTGATCCGGAGATCAGCGTCGAGCACATCGATGCCGACGATGTCGTATTCCGCGGCGAGCGCCTGGCGCTCGGCTTCGGTCGACTCGACGCGGAACGCCGTACCGCTGCCGTCGCGCACGGAAGCGACATCGAAGCGACGAGACAAGGGTCCATTGAGCTGGATGGAGATGCGCGTCATAGGGAGCCCCGCGGCGGGATGGTGGATGGATCGGGGAAGGGCAACGGTCCCGCAAGGCAGGAGTCCAGCGAAGCTGCATCCAGCGCTGCGGCAGCCGCCACCACATAGCCGGCCATGCGAAGCGCCACCGTAGCGGAATCCCGTCCCGCATAGACGTTGCGCGCCACCGCGGCCGTAATCGTCTCCTGACCCAGCGGGAGCGCGGCGTCGTAGGCGGCGGAGCGCCCCAGGAAAGCTTCGCAGAGCTTCTTCATGCGCTTCGGAACGGTGATGTCGCCGACCCCCGCCTCGCGAAGGTCGGCATCAAGCCGCGCGAACAGAGTGTCGACGAGGTCCTGCGCTACGGCGGGGCCCGGTGCCTCGGCCAAGTTGAACCGGCGCAGG
>CAXTVD010000126.1:0-10579 GCA_964247575.1 uncultured Lichenihabitans sp. | reverse complement strand
CCTCGTAGCCGCGCTGGATGTCGCCCTTGGCGTCGGGCACCGTCTTGCCGTGCTCGCGCGCCAGCAGGTCGGCGAGCTCGTCCATGTTGGCGTGGATGAGATCGAGGAACTTCATGAAGACGCGGGCGCGGCGCTGCGGATTGACCGCCGCCCAGGCCGGCTGCGCCGCCCTGGCGTTCTCGACGGCGGCCCGCACGTCGGCCCCATTGGCGAGCGCGACGCGCCCCCGGACCTCGCCCGTCATCGGCTCGTAGACGTCGGCGAAGCGATCCGAGGTGCCCGCGACCCGTCTGCCGCCGATGAAATGTCCGTAATCTTCCACGAAAGCCTCCTTTGTACGACCATGTCGGACGCGGGCCGCTCCCGCTCTCACGCCGGTTCGGTGGCCCTGCGTTCTAGCCGAGCATCCACGCATGATCCGGATCGTTGTGAAAGCGCCAGATCCGCGTCGGCCCCGCCATCACGTTGAGGTAGAACAGATCGTAGCCGTGCGGCGCTCCCACCGGATGGTAGCCCCTGGGCACCAGCACCACGTCACGGTCGCCGAAGCTTACCGTGTCGTCGAGCGAGCGGTCGTCCGTGTAGACGCGCTGTACCCCATACCCCTGCCGCGGGTTCAGCCGGTGGTAGTAGGTCTCCTCCAGCAGGCTTTCGGCCGGCAGCTTATCCCGGTCATGCTTGTGGGGCGGATAGCTCGACCAGTTGCCGGCGGGTGTGATCACCTCGACGACGAGCAGGCTGTCGGCGATGCCCGTATCGGGCAGGATGTTGCGGACGTGGCGCGTGTTGCTGCCCTTGCCACGCGTCTCCTGTCCTACCTCGTCGGGCGGGATGATGCGGGCCGGCAGGGCGCCCTTGCCGGGTGCCGCGCAGACCGCGATCTCGGCCGGTCCCTCGGCCGTCGCGCTCCAGGACGAGCCGGACGGCACATAGAGTGACCAGGGCAGCCCCTCGAAGACCGAGGCGCGCTCGCCGATCGTACCGAAGTCCCGGCCGCCGGACGCGACCTTCACCCGCCCGGCCATCACGACGATGCAGACCTCGTTGCCATCCGTCTCCCGCATCACCGTCCTTCCCGCGGGAAGGTCATAGACCTCGAAGCCCACATAGCTCCACCCCGCGCTCTCCGGCGTGATCGCATGGATTCGACCGTCCCCGTCGGGCGTGCCGGGCTTGACGAGCAGGGGAGAGGCCATGGGCGTGTGTCCGTGGTTGGAGCTGCCCCGCGAGGGGGGGAAAGTGTCATGGATGGCCGGCTATTGCAGGCCGGCTTCCTTCAGCGCCGCCCGGAGATGCGCGACGCCCTTCTTCGCATAGGCCAACGGATTGGCCTTGTGCGGGTCCTGCTCGGCTTCCAGCACGACCCATCCCGCATAGCCCGGCAGCGACTGGAACACATCGATGTAGTCCACCGCGCCATCCCCCGGCACGGTGTAGACGCCGAGATCGCCGCCCTTGCCGAGGATGGCGTCGAGGAAGCTCCAGTCCTCCCTCTCGGCCTGATGCGCCTTGTCGAGGCGGACGTCCTTGCAATGGACGTGGCTGATCCGGTCCCCGTAGCGCCGCGCGAGGGCGGCGGGGTCCGAGCCGCCCCAGGTGGCGTGGCCGGTGTCGAGCAGCAGATGGACCGGCGGCTTGGCGGCCGCCATGAAGCTGTCGATGTCGCTCTCGGTCTGCACTACCGTGCCCATGTGGTGGTGGTAGCAGAGCTTGAGCCCCTCGTCGGCGAGGCGGCTCGCGAAGTCGCTCATCGACTGGCCGAAGGCGGCCCATCCGTCCCCCGGCATCACCGGCCGGGTCGACAGCGGCGCGGCACGGTTGCCGTGGATGGTGTTGGAGCACTCGCAGACGATGAAGACGCTGGTCCCCATCGCCTTCAGCAGGTCCCGGTGGGGCTTGGCCGCCGCGAATTCCTCAGCCGGCGAGCGGCGCAGCAGCTCGGTCGAATACCAGCCCCCGATGCAGGCCATGCCGTAGGGCGCCAGCGCCGCCTTGAGGGCCGCCGGCTCGCGGGGGAACTTGTTGCCCAGTTCCATTCCCTCGATCCCGGCCTCCCTGGCCTCGGCCAGGCAGGTCTCGAGCGGGGTCTCGCCGCCGATCTCGATCAGATCGTCGTTGGACCAGCCGATGGGGTTGGCGCCAATGCGGATTGCCATGGTTCGCTTTCCTCTCCCTCAGTTGACGGCGCGCTGGCGGCTGCGCTTCGTCTCATAGCCGTCGAAGGCCTCCCGCACCTGAGGACGGTCCGAGACGGCCGGCACCGCCACATCCCACCAGAAGCCGCCGGCGCCGGTGGAGGGGCCGGCATCGGTGTCGATCTGGATGAGCTGCGTCACGGCCGAGGCGCGGCTCGCCTCGAGCGCCGCTTCGAGGGCGGCCACGCTCGTGACCTTCTGGGCCTCGGCCCCGAGGCTCCGCGCATGGGCCACGAAGTCGATGGCCGGCAGGGTCACGTGGCGCGTATCGGCCAGAAGGTTGTTGAACGGCGCCCCCCCGCATTCCTGCTGCAGCCGGTTGATGCAGCCGTATCCGCCGTTGTCGAGCAGCACGATCGTCAGCTTGAGGCCGAGCATCACGGACGTCGCGATCTCCGAATTCATCATGAGGTAGGAGCCGTCGCCCACCATCACGATCACCTCGCGGTGGGGCAGGGCCATCTTGACCCCGAGGCCGCCGGCGATCTCGTAGCCCATGCAGGAATAGCCGTATTCGAGATGATAGCCGAGGGGGTCTCCGCTCTTCCAGAGCTTGTGGAGCTCGCCCGGGAGGCCGCCCGCCGCGCAGACCACGACGTCCGACGGCCGTCCCACCCGCTGCACCGCGCCGATCACCTGGGCGTCGGAGGGGCGCTCCAGGTTGGTGGGGCCGGTATAGGGGGCGGCGGTCTCGGACCACCGGGCCTTTTCCTCGGCCATGCGGCCCGTCCAGGCGGCGGACGCCTTGTAGCTGCCGAGCGACCGCGTCAGCCCCTCGAGCCCCAAGCCCGCGTCCGCCACCAGGGGAAGCGCACCGTATTTGCCGGTGTCGAAGGTCTGGACGTTCAGCATGACGATCCGGGCCGGCGACGGGCCGACCAGGGCCGCCGATCCCGTGGTGAAATCGGCGAGCCGGGTGCCGACCGCGAGCAGAAGGTCGGCGTCGGCCACCAGCGCATTGGCGGCGCCCGTCCCTGTCACGCCCACCGCCCCCATGGCATGGGGGTGGCAGTCCGGGAGGGAGGACTTGCCCGCCTGGGTCTCGACGACCGGCATGCCATGCCGCTCGGCGAAGGCGGCGAGGGTTCCCTCGGCCGCAGCATAGAGTACCCCGCCGCCCGCGATGAGCACGGGCTTGCGCGCCCCCTTGAGCGCCGCGGCCGCCTCGTCGAGCTCGACGGGATCGGGGGAGGGACGGCGGGTCCGGCGCATCCGCTCGGCGAAAAAGCGCTCGGGATAGTCATAGGCCTCGGCCTGCACGTCCTGGCAGAAGCTGAGCGTCACGGGTCCGCACTCGGCGGGGTCCGTGAGCACCACCAAGGCCCGCTCGAGCGCCGGCATGATCTGCTCGGGGCGGGTGATGCGGTCGAAATAGCGTGACACCGGGCGGAAGCAGTCGCTCGCCGACACCGTGCCGTCGTTGAAGTCCTCCACCTGCTGCAGAACGGGATCGGGCCGACGGTTGGCGAACACGTCGCCCGGCACGAGCAGCACCGGCAGGCGGTTGACATGGGCGAGGGCGCAGGCGGTCACGAGGTTGGTGGCGCCGGGCCCGATGGAGGTGGTGCAGGCCATCATGCGGCGCCGCCGCGAAGCCTTGGCAAAGGCGATGGCGGCATGCGCCATGGCCTGCTCGTTATGGGCGCGGAAGGTGGGGAAGCTGTCGCGCGCCGCCTGCAGCGCCTCGCCCATGCCCGAGACATTGCCGTGGCCGAAGATGGCCCACATGCCGGCAAACAGGGGCACTCTCTCCCCCTCCACTTCGGTCATCTGCGCGCCGAGATAGCGCACCATCGCCTGTGCTGCCGTCAACCGTATCGTGCTGGCCATGGCCGTTCCCGTTGCTCGATTGCTGGTGTCAATTGGGGCGGATGGTCAGCCAGGCGTCGACCAGCTGCCTGAAGCGTTGCGCCATCGCGGAGCGGACCTCCTCGTCGCTGAGGCGACCGGCGAGCCAGGCCCGGGCGGGCTCGCCGAAGATGGTGCGACCCACCGCGAACCCCTTGACCAGCGGGCAATCCCCGGCAAGGCGGAAGGAGGCCAGAAGCTCCTCGGCCGGCGCATCCAGGCCGAGCAGCATGATGCCGCGGGCGTAGGGATCGTTGTCGCGGATCGCGCCCGAGATGTTGTCCCATGCCGTCCGGCTCGGCTGGCCCTCCAGCTTCCACCAGTCCGGCTTGATGCCGAGCCCGTAGAGCCGACGGATCACCTGGGCCACCGTGTCGTCGCCGAGCGGCCCGTGCTTGCCGGCGATGATCTCGACCAGAAGTTCTCGATTGGCTTTGCGGGCGGCGTCATGCAGCCGCAGCAGTTCACGGTCCTGCCGGGCCGTCAGTTCGGCCGGGTCGTCGGGCCGGGTGAAGCACAGGCACTTGATCGTGTGGATCAGCGGCCAGTCCGCAAGAAAGGCCCCGAGCGAGCCGTCACCCTCGAAATCCAGCGGACGCGAGCCGGGCTTCTCGACCGGGCGGCCGATCCAGAGCGGGTGGTCGGCGGCGCGGAACAGGGCCTCCTGGCCATAGGTGCCGTCGATCAGCATGCCGAAGCCGGGCCGCCCGTCCGCCACCGCCACAGCGGCTTGCACGGCGAGCACCTTCAGCGCCTCGATCCGCTTGCGGGGCACACCGGCTTCGTCGGCCATGGCCTCGAGCTGCATCCGGTGATCGATGGCCAGCGCCATGATCCGGTCGGGATGCGCGTGGGGCGGGGTCATCGCGTCGCGTGTGGTGACCCAGTGGAGGTGGTTGAGGTCGGCCTCGTGGCGCAGGACCGGGTTGCGCACGCCCGTGGCGAGGAAGTGCTGCAGCTCGGTGAAGGTGGGATATTCCACCGAGCAGAGGAGGCGCGACACGGCGAAGGCCCCGGCCGCATTGGCGAAGGCGCAGCAGCGCTCGAGCGGCTCGCCCCTCAGATAGCCGCGCAGGAAGCCGGACATGAAAGCGTCGCCCGCGCCGAGCACGTTGAGCACCTCGACCGGAAAGCCGGGGCCCCTGATCCCCTCCTCGATGCTGGCGGGGATCGGGCCATCGAACACCACGCAGCCCATCGGGCCGCGCTTGCAGACGATCAAAGCCTGGCTGTGCTCGCGGATGGCGCGGATGGCCGCCAGGGCGTCGTCGTGGCCGCCGGCGATCATCAGCTCCTCTTCGGTGCCGACGACCACGTCGCAGAGCGGCAGGATGGGGGTCAGCAGGGCGGTCACGCCGCCCGACTTGATGTAGCGCGCCTCGCCGGCGCCATGGCCGGCCAAGCCCCAGAGATTGGGCCGGTAGTCGACGTCGAACACCACCTTGCGGCCGTGCGCGCGGGCGAAGCCGATCGCCTTCAGCTGCGCCTCGCTCGCGTCGTGCCGCGCGAAGTGGGTGCCGGTCACCACGATGGCGGCGGCGCTGGCGATATAGGCCTCGTCGATGTCGGTGACGTCGAGCGCGCCGTCGGCGCAGTTGTCGCGATAGAAGATGAGCGGGAAGGTGGACCGGTCGCGAACGCCGAGGATCACCAGGGCTGTCAGGCGGTCAGGATCGGTGTGGACGCCGGTCGTATCGACGCCCTCGCGCGCAAGCTGCTCGCGGATGAAGCGGCCGAGATGCTCGTCGCCGACCCGGGTGACGAGGCCGCTCTTCAGGCCGAGCCGGGCGGTGCCGATCGCGATGTTGGTCGGACACCCGCCCACCGCTTTCGAGAAGCTCGCCATGTCCTCGAGGCGACCACCGATCTGCGCGCCGTAGAGGTCGACGGACGAGCGGCCGATGGTGATCACGTCGAGGACGGGCTTGTCAGACGGCATGGCGTTCATCCCCCGCGGTACGACGCTCTGCGTTTCACCCCGGGTGTCGGCCGCAGGGCACGTGCCCTGGTGTCCGCACCCGCTTTGCGGGGCGCTCAGGCATCGTCGTCGTTCAGCACAGAAATGAAACCCTAGTTCTTCCGGCTCGTCAATATGGAATGTTTATTCTTTCCTGGCTGAAGCGCTACGGTGGTGGACGCCGGCGCTCCGCCACGGCTACGGCGAGCGTCATGCTGAGGGCGAGCGTTGCCGACATCGGCCGAAATCCCTCGAAGTCGTCCTCCACGACCTCGAACCATGTGCTGGCATAGGGCAGCAGGGGGCTGAACGGGCTGTCGGTGATGATGATCTGCGGAGGGCCGCGCTCCGCGACCTGTCGGCAATGGGCCACTGTCGACGAGGCGTAGGGCGTGAAGCTCACGGCGATCACGGCATCCGACGCCGTGGCGAAGGACAGCGTCTCGGGATCGTTGCCCGGGGCCGAGCCGATCAGGATGTTCTTCACGCCCAGCTTGCCCAAGGCGTAATTGAGATAGGCCGTCACCGGAAATGAACGCCGCTGGCCGATCAGGAAGATCGTGTCGGCGGGGGCGAGCAGCGACACGGCCTGCTCCACCAGTTCGGGCTGCAAGCGGTCGCGCAGGAGGCGGACCGAGCGTTCCGCCGCGCTCGCAAAGCCTTCGAAGAGCAGGCCGACTTTCTGGGCCGCATCGGAGGTGCCGCGCAGGGCCTGCAGCCGCTCCTCGTAGGTGGGGACGCGGTTGCGCAAGCGGCCGCGGAAGATCGATTGCAGATCCGAGAAGCCCTCGTAGCCCAGGGCCTGGGCGAAGCGCACCAGGGCGGAAGGCTGCACCTGAGCCCGCTGGGCGATGCTGGCGGCCGTCCCGAAGGCCACCTCGTCGGGATGGGCCATCGTGAAGGTGGCGATCTGGGCGAGGCGCTTGGGCAGTTCGCCGCGCCGGGCCACGAGCATCTGCCGCAGCGCATCGAAATCCCGGGGGGCGCTGCCGGCTTCGGGGGCGGCTGAATGCTGGTCCATATGACGCTTGTCCTGTCGCCTACTCCGCAGGCCTATTCCGTTTCGGAATGCCGTTCCATCGTAGCCGATGGCAGACCGACGGGACCACGGGGTCGCGTGGCGGGGTCGCTCGGACGCATTCGGAGCCGCTTTCCTCGCATGATGCAACAGAGATCATACGGCTTGACGCGCTGAAATTTAGAATGCATGATCCGTTCTAAGAAAAAAAAGATCACATGTTCCGGGAGCGAATTGGCTGTGAACCCGATTGCCCTCAATCACCGTGTTGCGCCAGCCAGCAGCCTGACGGGTTTTTTCGACCTCGCCGTCTCGCTCGGCGTGACCGATGTCGAGATCCGTAACGAGCTGCCCGGGGTGGCCATCGCCGACGGAACGCCCCCGGCCGTCGTGCGGCGCGAGGCCGATGCGCGCTCGCTGACGATCCGCTCGATCAACGCCCTCTACCCCTTCAACATCTGGACGAGCGAGCGTGCCGAGCAGGCGCGGCGGCTGATCGGCTACGCCGCGGCCTGCGGGGCCGAGGCCCTTGTCATGTGTCCGCTCAACGACGCGGCGTATCGCGTCGGGGAAGCCGAGCGCCTGGGCGCCGTGCGGGAGGCGCTGGCGGCGCTCGCGCCGATGCTGCGGGAGGCCGGCGTCATCGGTCTTCTCGAGCCGCTGGGCTTTCCCGAATGCTCGCTTCGCCTGAAGCGGGACGCCGTCGAGGCGATCGACGCGGTGGGCGGCGCGGACGTGTTCCGGCTCGTCCACGACACCTTCCACCATCACGTCGCCGGGGAGGGCGAGTCGTACCCCCGGCGCACGGGCCTGGTGCACATTTCAGGGGTGACCGACCGGGCGGTCGCGACCGATCAGATGAAGGATGCCCATCGCGTGCTCGTCGATGCGGACGACCGGCTCGACAATCTCGGGCAGATCCGCGCGCTCGTGGCGGGCGGGTATGTTGGCCCGCTGTCCTTCGAGCCCTTCGCGGACAGCATCTCCGCCGCGGCGGACATCCGCGCTTTGCTGGTGGACAGCATCATGCTGATCCGGCAGGCCCCAACGTCTTCGGCGCCCTGACGCCGGGCAAGAAAACAAGGGAGCGCTCGTCGAACGGGCGCCCGCTTCAGAGGTCCGCACGGAAGGCGGGCCGGATCACGGGAGGATAGCCATGATGAAACGAGTCCTGATAGTGGCGGCCACGGCCGCAGCGACGCTTACGCTCGGCGGCCTGGCGCAGAGCGCCTCCGCCCTAACCATCGGCGTCACGATGGACAAATTCGACGACAACTTCCTGACCAGCGTCCGCAACGCGATCACGGATGAGGCCAAGGCCAAGGGCTTGTCGGTGCAGGTCGAGGACGCCAACGACGATACCGGCAAGCAGATCAGCCAGATTCAGAACTTCATCGCCCAGAAGGTCGACGCCATCATCGTCAACCCGGTCGACACGTCGGCCACGCCGAAGATGACCCAGCTGGCCGCCGCGGCCAAGATCCCCCTCGTCTACGTCAACCGCAAGCCGGAGGACAAGGAGCTGCCCGCAGGCGTCGCCTTCGTGGGGTCGAACGAGAAGGTCTCGGGGACGCTCGAAGGCGAGGAACTCGTCAAGTGCCTCGGGGGCAAGGGCAACATCGTCATCATGGAGGGACAGCTCTCCAACAATGCCGCCCTGGATCGTACGGCCGACATCGAGCAGGTCGTCGCGAAGAACCCCGGGATCAAGATCATCGAGAAGCAGACGGCCGAGTGGGATCGCAACAAGGCCATCGACCTGATGAACAACTGGGTCACCACCGGCGAGAAGATCAACGGCGTGGCGTCCAACAACGACGAGATGGCCGTCGGCGCGATCCTGGCTCTCAAGCAGGCCGGCCTTGATCCCAAGTCGATGTGCATCGGCGGCATCGACGCGACGGCGGACGGCCTGGCGGAGGTCGCCAACGGCAACCTCTTTGTCACCGTTTTCCAGAACTCCAAGGGCCAGGGCCAGGGCTCCGTCGATACGGCGCTGCAGCTGATCAAAGGCGACAAGGTGCCGTCCTTCGTGGACGTGCCGTTCGAGAAGGTCACCAAGGACAACTACAAGAAATATTCTCAGTGAGCCGATCCTGACGGCGTGCCGGCCTCGCTCGAGGTCGGCACCTCGGTCTTTGATGTGGGGACGTTCGATGTCGGTCCGAGTTGGCGTTATCGGCGTGGGGATGATCGGGCAGGATCACATTCGACGCCTGTCGACGGTCATTGCAGGCGGCGAGGTAACCGCCGTGACGGACACGGATCAGGCCCGAGCCAGGCAGGTCGCCGGAGGATTGACTGCCGCCACAGCCCATGAAAGCGGGCAGGCGGTGATCGACGATCCAAGGGTCGATGCTCTCCTGGTCTGCTCGTGGGGGCCGACGCATGAGGCCTACGTCACGGCTGCCATCCGGGCCGGCAAGCCCGTCTTCTGCGAGAAGCCGCTGGCCACCACCGAACAGGCCTGCCTCAACATCATCGAGGCGGAGGTCAAGGCCGGCCGCCGCCTGGTCCAGGTGGGGTTCATGCGCCGTTACGACCACGCCTACCGGGCGCTGAAGGCGGTGATCGAGTCAGGGGAGATCGGTGCCCCCCTGATCATGCAGAGCGGCCACCGCAACCCCTCCGTCCCGTCGCATTACACCAGCGACATGGCCATCGTGGACACCGCGGTGCACGACATCGACGTGGCGCGCTGGCTGCTGGACGACGAGATCGCCGAGGTTTCGGTGCTCAAGCCGCGCCAGAGCAGCCGGGGCGGCGCGCTGAACGACCCCCTGCTCACGATCCTGAGAATGCGCGGCGGCGCCATCGTGAACATCGAGACGTCGGTCAACATCGATTACGGCTACGACATCCGCGGCGAGATCATCGGCGAGACCGGCGTCGCGACGCTGGCCGAAAGCAACGCCATCGTGGTCAAGAGCAAGGGCAGGTTCGCCGGCCGTGTGCCCGAGGATTGGCGCGAGCGCTTCGTGCGCGCCTACGATGTCGAGCTGCAGGAATGGCTGGGCGCCTGCGCAAAGGGCACCGCGACAGGGCCGAGCAGCTGGGACGGCTATGCCGCGACCGTCGCGACCGATGCCGGCCAGCAGGCGCTGCAATCCGGCGGCTGGGCCCGGGTGACGATGCGGGAGAAGCCAGGTCTCTACGCCTAGGCGCCGACTGCCCCTGGGCGCCGGCGACGATCCGCAAGGAGAAACGTGAGTGAGAATCGCGCTCGATCCCTACATGCATCGGCACGTGCCCCTGCTCGAGCTGCCGCGGTTCGTGAAGAGCCTCGGCTACGACTGGATCGAGCTCAGCCCTCGGGCGGACTTCCTCGACTGGTGGGTCAATCCGCGCGTCTATCCGGAGCGTCTGCGCGACTTCAAGCAGGCGCTGAAGGACGCCGACGTGAAGATCGCCTCGCTGCTGCCGATGTATCGCTGGGCGAGCCCGCATCCGGTCGAGCGCCTCGCCGCCATGCGGTATTGGAAGAACGCCATCAGGATCGCAGTCGAGCTCGAGGTCGACACGATGAACTCGGAGTTCGGCCGCGGGTCGTCGCCCCAAATG
>CAXTVD010000125.1:0-10617 GCA_964247575.1 uncultured Lichenihabitans sp. | reverse complement strand
GGTTGCGGCGCTCGGCGGCGTCCTCAACACAGTGCAGTCCGGCGCCAATGCGACGCTAGGCAAGAGCCTGCAGGCGCCGATCCTGACCGCCTTCGTTGTGACGGCCGGCAACGTCGTCGTCTACCTGATCGCCAGCCTCTTCGTGGGAATGGCCTGGCCGACCGGCAACCGGGTCGCCGAGGTCCCCTGGTGGGCGTGGCTCGGCGGTCTCTTGGGTGCCTGCTACGTGCTGTCGGTCATCTTCCTCGCCCAGAAGCTCGGAGCGGCCATCTTCACCGGCCTCACCGTGACGGCCGGCATCACCACCTCCGTCGTGATGGACCATTTCGGCTGGGTCGGCTTCGAGCAGCATACGGCCGGGGTGTGGCGCATTGCCGGGTGCGTGCTGATGATCTGCGGGCTGGCGCTGGTCAGCGCGTTCTGACGCGTCAGCGCTCATAGAGCTCAAGCGGCAGCCCGTCGGGATCGGCGAAGAAGGTGAAGCGCCGCCCAGTATAGTCGTCGACCCGCACGGGCTCGACGACGACACCGCAACCCACCAGCCGTTCGATGACGGGATCGAGCCGCTCGACGGCGAAGGCGAGATGGCGCAGGCCGCAGGCTTCCGGCGTCGACGGCCGGGGCGGGGGTTCGGGAAACGAGAACAGTTCGATCTGCGCCGAGCCGATGGCGAGGTCGCATTTCCAGGACTTGCGGGCCTCCCGGAACACCTCGCGCACGACCGTCAGCCCGAGCACCTCCGTGTAGAACCGCCGCGACCGCTCGTAGTCGGAGGCGATCACGGCAACGTGGTGGATGGCGTCGAGCATGACGTTCTGCCGGTCGGTGTCTTGGAGCCCGCCGCACCTTGCATTACGCTGCCAGCATGTTCAAAGCGATCTATCAGACCTTCGACGAGACCTCCGACCCCTCGGGCGGCGCCGCGCACGTCGCCGCCCTCCGGCGGGTGCTCGACGCCCAGAGGCTCGACGGCTTCGTCGTCCCGCGATCGGACGAGCATCAGAACGAGTACGTCCCGAAATCGGCCGAGCGCCTGGCATGGCTGACCGGCTTCTCCGGATCGGCGGGCGTGGCGATCGTGCTGCAGGAAGAGGCGGCCATCTTCGTCGACGGCCGCTATACCATCCAGGTCCGCGAGCAGGTCGACACGGCTGTCTTCGAGCCCGTGTCGCTGATCGATCATCCGCCGGAGACCTGGCTCGGCGGACACGTCAAGGCAGGGCAGCGGATCGGCTACGATCCCTGGCTGCATACGGCGGCGGGCGTCGACAAGCTGGAAAGAGCGGTGGCGGGCGCAGGCGCCACGCTCGTCGCCGTCGAGCAAAACCCGATCGATGTCGCCTGGACGGACCGGCCGGCGCCGCGCATCGGCGCGGTCGCCTTGCACGGCGAGGCCCTGGCAGGGCGGGCGGTCGAGGCCAAGCTGGCCGACATCCGGGACGGGCTGAAGCAGGCCGACGCGCTGCTGGTGACCGATCCCCACGCGCTCGCCTGGGCCTTCAACATCCGGGGTGCGGACGTCGACCATACGCCCCTTCCCATCGGTTACGCGCTGGTCCCCAAGCAGGGGCGTCCGACCCTCTATCTTGACGGGCGCAAGCTGTCGAACAGCGTCCGCGCCGCCTTGGAAGCGCAGGCCGGCGTGACGGATCCCGCATCGCTGCTGACCGACCTCTCCCGGCTGGGCGCGGCCGGCACGACCGTGCTGTTCGATGGCGCGACGGCCCCGCGCAAGCTCAGCGCCGCCCTCATCGAGGCGGGGGGGAAGGCGGAGATCGGCACCGATCCGATCGCTTTGCTGAAGGCCGCCAAGACGCCCGCCGAACGGCAGGGCGCGCGCGACGCGCATCGCCGCGATGCCGCCGCCGTCGTTCGCTTCCTGGCCTGGTTCGACGAGGCGGCGCCCAAGGGAGGCGTGACCGAGATCGGGGCGGCCGAGGCGCTGGAGCATTTCCGCCGCGCGACCGGCGCCCTGAAGGACGTGTCCTTTCCCTCCATCGCCGGCTTTGGACCTCACGCCGCGATCCCGCATTATCGCGTGTCCAGCGCCTCGAACCTGCCCATCGGGCCGGGCATCTTCCTGATCGACAGCGGCGGGCAATACGAGGACGGCACGACCGACATCACGCGCACGATCGTCGTCGGACCGGCCACCTCCGAGATGCGGGACCGGTTCACCCGCGTGCTCAAGGGTCATATCGCCATCGCCCGCGCGGTCTTTCCGAAGGGCACGTCCGGCGCCCAGCTCGACACGCTGGCCCGCATGGCCCTGTGGCAGGCGGGCCTCGACTTCGACCACGGCACGGGACACGGCGTGGGCTCGTACCTGTCCGTCCACGAGGGCCCCCAACGCATCGCCAAAACCGGCACGGTGTCCCTGCAGGAGGGCATGATCCTGTCCAACGAGCCGGGCTTCTACAAGCCGGGCGCCTGGGGCATCCGGATCGAGAATCTGATCCTCGTGGAGCCGCGCACGATCGAGGGGGCCGAGCGGCCGATGCTGGGCTTCGAAACGCTGAGCTTCGCGCCGATCGACCAGGCCCTGATCGAGCCGGCCCTGCTCACGGACGAGGAGCGGGCCTGGCTCGACGCCTATCACGCCGAGGTGCGGACGATCGTGGCGCCGCTGGTGCCGGAGGACGTCCGCCGCTGGCTGGAACGGGCCACCCAGCCGCTTCCGTAGGCCTGGTCACGCTCCGGTCGCGAGACGGACGGACGGGCGGGGTTCTCAGCGCTGCGGAGCCGAACCTGCCGCTACTCCATCACGGCGCTGTGGTCGACTTCGACCGGGGTGGCCGCCTTCCGCAGCAGGAAGACGAGCGGCATCGCAGCGATCGACATCAGCATCATCAGCTTGAAGTCGTCCATGTAGCCGATCGTGACGGCCTGGACATTGATCATCCCGTCGAGCGCCGCCCGCCCTGCGGCCGTAAACGGGTTCAGCATGTGCGCGATGGCGGGCACGTGGAACATGCGGTTGTACGGGGTGACGTAAGTCGCCAGGTCGGCATGGTTCACCTGGATGTTCTCGGTCAGCAGCGCCGACACGACGGAGATGCCGACGCTGGAGCCGATGTTGCGGGACAGGTTGTAGAGGCCCGTGCCGTCGCCGCGCGACTCCGGCGGCAGTGTGGAGAAGGTGACCACCGTCAGCGGGACGAACAGGAAGCCCAGCCCGGCGCCCTGCAGGAAGCCCGTCACGACGATGCGGCCCTGCGACACGGCCGGCGTCCAGGTCGTCATGTCCGACATGGCCCAGGCCGTCAGCCCCAACCCGGCCAGCAGCAGGTACTTGACCTCGACCTTGCCGATCAGCTTGCCGACCACGAACATGCAGGCCATCGTGCCCATGCCGCGCGGCCCCATGACGAGGCCCGCCGTGACCACCGGATAGCCCATCAGCGTCTGGAGATAGGGCGTCATCAGCGCCATCGAGGCGAGATAGGTCACGCCCACGATGAAGATGAAGATCATGCCGATCGAGAAATTGCGGTCGAGGAACAGGCGCGGCTTGACGAAGGAATTGCCCTTGGCCGTGAAGGTGTGGGTGAGAAAGATGTAGAAGGCCGACGCGCAGACGAGGGCCTCGATCATCACCTCGCCCGAGGAGAACCAGTCGAGCTGCTCGCCCCGGTCGAGGAATAGTTGCAGGGAGGCGATGGACAGGCTGAGGGTGCCGAAACCGAGCCAGTCGAGCTTGCTGGCCAGATCCCGCTTGCTTTCCGTGACGTAGGCGCTGACGCCCGCAAAAGCGATCGCCCCGATGGGAACGTTGATGTAGAACACCCAGCGCCAGCTGATGTGGTCGGTGAGCCAGCCGCCGATGACGGGCCCGAGCACCGGGCCGACCATGATGGACACGCCGAACACCGCCATGGCGGAGCCGCGCTCCTCCGGGGGGTAGATGTCGAGAAGGATCGACTGGGAGAGCGGCACCAGCGCCGCGCCGAAGAGGCCCTGCAGCAGGCGGAAGCCCACGATCTCGACCAGGGACTGCGCGATGCCGCACAGCACCGACGCGACGACGAAGCCGGCGATCGAGGTCAGCAGGATCTTCTTGCGGCCGAACCGGTTTGCGAAATAGCCCGACGGCGGCGTCATGATGGCCGCCGCCGTGATGTAGGACGTCAGCACCCAGTTGATCTGGTCCGAGCTCGCCGACACGCTGCCCTGGATGTAGGGCAGCGCCACGTTGGCGATCGTCGTGTCGAGCGCCTGCATGATCGTGGCGAGGATCACGCAGGCCGTGATTGCGCCGCGGTTGGCGACCTTCGGAAAGGCGCCGGGCGCTGCGGCGGCCTCAGCCATGGCGGATGCCGAGGCGGTCGAGGAGCGGCTTGATCATCTCCGGCCAGCCGCGGGCATGGCCGGTGTCGATGTCCACCACCGCGCTCATGCCGACGCGGAGCGGGGGCTTGGTCGGATCGAGCTTCACACGCACCCGCATGGGGATGCGCTGCACGACCTTCACCCAGTTGCCCGTCGTGTTCTGGGCGGGCAGCAGGGAGAAGCTGGAGCCGGAGGCCGGGCTGATGCTGTCGACCTCGCCCTGCCATTCGAGGCCGGGATAGGTATCGACCGTGATAGTCGCCTCCTGCCCCGCCTTGACATAGGTCAGCTCGGTTTCCTTCGGGCTCGCATCGACCCAGACATTGGTCGTCGAAACGAGGGTGAAGGCAGGCTGGGCCGCCTGCAGGTAGCCGCCGACCTGAAGGGCGTCGACGTTGGTGACGACGCCGTCGAAGGGCGCGCGCACCGTCGTGTCGCTGAGGTCGCGCTGAGCGTTGTCGACCGCCGACTTGGCCTGCAGGTAGAAGGGGTTCTGCTCGACGGGCTGGCTGGCGTCGCCGCCGAGCTGGGCAAGCATGGCGTCGGCCTGCGTCTGCGCCACCGCGACCCGCTGCTGGGTCGCGGTCAGATCGTGCTGCGCCGTGTCGAAGGTCGCCTTGGACGCGTAATTGTTGGTGACGAGATCCTGCTGCCGCTTGAACGTCGCCTGGTAGTAGGGGAGGTCGGCCTTCGCCTGCTCGATCTGCGAAACCGACTGCTTGTAGGTGGCCTGGAGCGTCAGGACCTGGTTGCGGACGGTGCCGAGCTGCGCCTGGGCGCCTTGGAGCGCGATCCGGAACGATTCGCCTTTGAGGCGGAACAGCACCTGTCCCTTCGTGACCAGCTCGTTGTTGTGAACCTCGACCGAGGCCACCGTGCCGGCCACGTCCGTGGAGACGCCGAGCGTCTGTGCACCGACATAGGCGTTGTCCGTCGAGACGACCTGCCCGCCGGTCACATATTCATAGCCGCCCACCACCAGCGCCACCGGAAGCAGGGCGAACAGGATCGGGCGGAGCAGGCCGCGCTTGCGCTTCGGCGCGACCGGTGATGCCGCCGGAGCCTCGGCGGCCGGTGGGACCGGCTTGCTCATCTCCAGGGGAACGGGGGCCGGCGAAGCCGGGTCGGATGCGGGGATGACCGGAACCGGCCGCGGCTCCCGGGTCCTGCTCTCGAGCTTCGACGTGGCGCTACGCTCCTGATGGGCGTCAGCGTGATCGTCGTCCTGCTCGGCGTCGAACCGATGCGAGCTTCCTTCAACCATGACTGACCTCTTCGTCGGATTGCGCCGAGGCGCAGGCCGACACCAAGTTTGACTTCATTCTGTTAAGGACAACCATCAAGTGGTCCTGGTCGCTTTCGGACAGCCCGGCCAGCAACTCGGCCCGTGTCTCATCCCCCAGCTTGCGGAGCAGCTCGATGCTGGGATGCGCCTCGGGCGTCAGGTAAAGCAGCCAGGCCCGCCGGTCCTTGGGATGCTGCCGCCGCTCCACCAGGCCGCGCGCGGCAAGACGGTCGAGAATGCGGGTCAGGCTGATCGGCTCGACTTCGAGAATGTCGGCCAGCCCCGCCTGATGGATGCCCTCATTCTTGGCGAGGTGGACGAGCACCTGCCATTGCGACCGCGTGAAACCGAGCCGACCGGCGCGCTGTTCGAAGCGCTTTCGCATGAGCCGGGCGGCGTCATGCAGGAGGTAGCCGACATTGGCGTTCGAGGATGGCATCGCTGATCCGGGCTCGTCAGGCGCGCTGTACCGGCCGAAGCCCGCAACACCGTAGACGTAGTGATCATATACAAGCTTATGATAGGCGTGTAAAGGGTTCGCGGACTGGCGCGGCGTCGAGGCCCGCTTTGATGATCGGGGTTTCAGGAATGATGAAGGCACCCGCGCTCACCGCGGTCCTCCTCGCCGCGGCCGGCGGGGCCGGGGCGGCTCCCGCCTTTTCCTGCGGGGGCTTTGCGATGCTCGGCGGTGCTCAGCTGATCTGCAGCCATGTCGATCCCATGGCGCCGCCGCAGATCTGCACGTTCAGCTGGACCCTGATGACGCCGAGCAGCGGCCTCCAGGTCGCGCAGGGATCGTTCCTGCTGCCGCGCGGCGTCTCCGATGCTACGGTCTACCAGGGCAGCGGCTTCTCGGGCGAACTCTCGCCGCCGATCATCATGTGCCAGGGCAAGAAGTCGGGCATCTGAGGCCGCTCAGGCACCCGACAGGACCAGCCACTCGTCCTCGCTGATCACCTCGATGCCGAGCTCGGCGGCCTTGGCGAGCTTCGAGCCCGCGCCGGGACCGGCCACCACCAGGGTCGTCTTCTTCGAGACCGACCCCGCCACCTTGGCGCCCAGCGCCTCGGCCCGCGCCTTGGCCTCCTCGCGGGTCATCTTCTCGAGGCTTCCGGTGAAGACGATCGTCTTGCCGGCGACCGGGCTCGCCTGAGCGACCGTTTCCATCGGCTCGGGCGTGACCTCCTGCAGGAGCGCGTCGAGCACCGTCTCGTTGCTCGGCTCGGCGAAGAAGTCCGCCACGGCCTGCGCGACGACCTCGCCCAGCCCGTCAATGTTGCGGAGTTCGGCGGCGCCTTCAGAGGCCGGGTCAACGGCCGCCCGGGCCACCTCGCGCAGCGCTTCGAAGGTGGGAAAGTGCCGGGCGAGGCGCCGCGCATTGGTTTCTCCGACGTGGCGGATGCCCAGCGCGAAGACGAAGCGGTTGAGGGGCACGCGGCGTCGCATCGCGATCGCCGAAAAGAGGTTCCTCACCGACGTCGCGCCGTAGCCCGCCCGTTCCGCGAGCTTGACAGGCGAGGCCTCGTCACGGGCCGCGAGGGTGAAAATGTCGGCCGGCGTCCGGATCAGGCCCTCGCCATAGAACAGCTCGATCTGCCTGTCGCCGAGTCCCTCGATGTCGAGCGCGTTGCGCGAGCAGAAGTGCTTGAGGCGCTCGACCGCCTGCGCGGGACAGATCAGGCCGCCCGTGCAGCGCCGCACCACATCGACGGTGCCCGTCCTGGGGTCGGCCTCGCGCACCGCGGCCGACCCGCAGGCCGGGCAGGTGTCGGGGAAGACGAAAGGCGCGCCCCGGGGCGAACCCTCCACCGGCAGGGAGCCGAGGATCTGCGGGATCACGTCGCCGGCGCGTTGCAGCGCCACGCGGTCGCCGACCCGCACGTCCTTGCGGGCGATCTCGTCCTCGTTGTGCAGGGTTGCATGCACGACGACGACCCCGCCCACGGTGACCGGCTGCAGCCGCGCGACGGGCGTGAGCGCGCCGGTCCGTCCCACCTGGATGTCGATGCCGAGGAGAAGGGTCGTCGCCCGCTCGGCCGGGAACTTGTGCGCCACCGCCCAGCGCGGCGCGCGCGACACGAAGCCGAGCCGCGCCTGCAAGGCGAGGTCGTCCACCTTGTAGACGACGCCGTCGATGTCATAGGGCAGCGACGCGCGTTGCGCCTCGATCGCCCGATAGCGGGCCAGCAGCTCCTCCGGGCCCGAACAGCGCGCCGTGAGCGGGTTGGTCGCAAGACCCCAGCGCCGGAAGCAGTCCAGCATGCCGGCCTGCGTGTCCGCCGGCATCGAACTCATCTCGCCCCAGGCATAGGCGAAGAACTGCAACGGCCGCTCGGCCGTGATCGAGGGATCGAGCTGGCGGAGCGAGCCGGCGGCCGAATTGCGCGGATTGGCAAAGGTCGGCTTGCCCGCCGCGGCCTGTCGTGCGTTGAGCGCCGCGAAGTCGGCCTTTGTCAGGTAGACCTCGCCCCGCACCTCGCAGACCGCCGGAACGTCCCGGCCCCGCAGGCGCTTGGGTATGGCCTGGACGGTCCGGATGTTGGCTGTGACGTCCTCGCCCTCGTAGCCGTCGCCCCGCGTGGCGGCCAGCGCGAGATGGCCCTGCTCGTAGCGGATCGAACAGGAGAGCCCGTCGATCTTGGGTTCGGCGACGATCGGCAGGGGCGTGTCGGCAGCCAGGCCAAGGAAACGCCGCACGCGTGCGTCGAATTCCGGCACGTCCGCGTCCTCGAAGACGTTGCCCAGCGACAGCATGGGAACGGCGTGCCGAAATTTGGCGAACTTCTCGGACGGGGTCGCGCCCACCCGTGCATCGGGCGGCGGCTGAAGCGCGGGGAAGGCGGTCTCGACGGCAGCCAGACGCCGGCGGAGGGCGTCGTAGGCGGCGTCGGAGATGCGCGGGGCGTCGTCCTGGTAGTAGGCGCGATCGTGGGCCGCCAGCTCGGCGGCAAGGCGAGCGTGTTCGGCTGCAGCCTCCGCATCGGAGGTCGGCAGGGTGGCGTCGGACATCGCAACGTCCTTTCGGCGGCTGAGACGAGCCTTCGTCTGCAGGACAGCGATCCGGCCAGACGCGTCCAGGCCGGACCTTCGTCCCCGCCCGACGCCCCCTGTCCGGGCCGCGTCTTTCCGTTATGCCGTCGAACCCGTCAAGACACCCTTGCCGAACGGTCGAGGAGCCGCATGTGCCGCAGGCGGACCCTTGATCACCGTCCCTGCGAGGTGTCAGGCGATGCGTGCGATCCGCTCGACGCGCCGGCGTTCCTGCGTGGGCTGGAACGCCAGCTGCGCGTGCTCGGCGCAATACGGTCCGACAGGGCCGCTCCGGTGTCCGCAGAAGCGGAAATCCGCACTCGTGGGATCGCCGAGCGGCCAGCGGCACATCGTGTCCCGCAGCTCCATGATGGTGACCCGCGACGAGAACGGGATCACGACATCGGCCAGCTTGCGGGGGGGAGGCGCAAGGGCATGCTCCACCACTTCCAGAGGCGCCTCGGCGACGATGGCCAGCCCCTCGCTCTTGCTCGGAATGCGGGGCCGCGTCCGCGCTTGCGCGCCCGGCGTCGGCAACTTGACACGGCCGGACAGGCCGAGACGATGGACTTTCCCGATCACGGCGTTGCGCGTGACTCCCTGACCGAGTTCGGCGGCGATTTGGCTGGCGCTTCGCCCCTCAAGCCACAATTTGCTTAAGCGTTCGACGCGCTCATCATTCCAGGACATGGCCTCTCCTGAGGTTGATTAGCTCGGCTGTAGACAGAATCCGATCTCGCACCGGCTCGCGCCGGTGGTACGCAACGCAACAAATTACGGGAACGACGATGTCGGTCGGCGTGTGGCCCCGACGAGCTGAATCTATACCGACCGCCGAATCGGGCGCAAGAGTCGGTGTTTCCGGTGCCCGGTTTTCAACAGGGCCATGTGGCATGAAAACGCCACGCGGCGGAAACGAGGCGTTCCCAGCACGAGCGTTGACGTCTGCGCGCGATGTCCGTTATCTAGCGAAGCGATCTGCCGTCCTTCGGGGCGGCAAATCTTTTTTGGCGGCATGTTCCGGGGCTTGGCGGCGTTGGAGCAACAACGGAGGGCCGCACCCGTGCAGTCAGCGATACTCCCAACCTATGCGCGGGCGGAGCTGAGCTTCGAGCGCGGCGACGGCGCGTGGCTGACGGCGACGAACGGCGAACGCTATCTCGACTTCGGCGGCGGCATCGCCGTGGCGTCGCTCGGCTACTCGCATCCTCACCTTGTCAAGGCGCTGACCGAGAAAGCCGGCAAGCTCTGGCAACCGTCCAATCTCTACGTCATTCCCGAGGGGGAGCGGCTCGCGCAACGGCTGGTGGACGCCACCTTCGCCGACGTGGTGTTCTTCACCAATTCCGGTGCGGAGGCGAACGAGGCCGCCATCAAGATGGCCCGCAAGTACCAGTCGGCCTCGGGTCGGCCGGAGCGATTCCGGATCGTCACCTTCGAGGGCGCCTTTCACGGTCGGACCCTGGCGACGATCGCCGCGGGTGGACAGCAGAAGTACCTCGACGGGTTCGGCCCCAAGGTCGATGGCTTCGACCAGGTGCCCTTCGGCGATCATGAGGCGTTGAAGGCGGCGGTCACCGACGAGACCGCTGCGATCCTGATCGAGCCGATCCAGGGCGAGGGCGGCATCCGCCCGGTTCCGCCGCAATGCCTCCGCGGGCTGCGTGCGCTCTGCGATGAGCGCGGGCTGCTGCTGATCTTCGACGAGGTGCAGACCGGCGTCGGGCGGACCGGCTATTTCTTCGCGCATGAGGCAAGCGGCATCACCCCCGACATCATGGCGGTGGCCAAGGGGATCGGCGGCGGCTTTCCCATGGGCGCCTGCCTTGCGACCCGCGAGGCCGCCAAGGGCATGACGCTCGGCACGCACGGCACAACCTATGGCGGCAACCCGCTCGCCATGAGCGTCGGCAACGCCGTTCTCGACGTCGTGTTGGAGCAGGGTTTCCTCGACCGGGTGAGGCTGGCCGGGT
>CAXTVD010000124.1:0-10878 GCA_964247575.1 uncultured Lichenihabitans sp. | reverse complement strand
GTAGCCCCGCGTCCGCAGCTCGCCCGCCGTCAGCTCCTTGTCGCCGATATTATAGAGGAGCAGGGCCTGGACGGCGTTGACGTCGTTGCGACCGCGCCGGTCGAACTCGTCCTTGATCACGTCCAGCAGGCGGCGATGCAGCCGCTCCACCATGGTCAGCGCCTCGATATAGACCGGACGGACATCTTTGATCCGCTCGCTCCGCGCCTGCGTGCTGTCCAGCTTTGCCACCTGAGCCATCTGACGCCTCTGTGCCTGTTCCGCCCGGCAGCTCTGCGGCCGCCCTTGCTGATGAACGAAGCATGCCTCCGTCGCATGAAGGTCGACTTAAATAAGAGAATGAACCACGCGTTTACTTGTTGAAGTAAATCGAAAATAAATGGAATGACTTGGAAATGACTACTAACGGGATTTAATTTCCGCAGGATCTATACGTGAACAAGGCCCTAACCTTGTTATCCTAAACGAAGGGCTCGCTTTCCCGAGCGGCTCGATAGGTCAGATAGAAATATCCCGCCACGAAACCAACGTCCAAGAGCGCCACGGGAAGGTCGTAGGCGAACAGGCCGGGAAGCGTGAGCATGGCGAGCCACTGCGCCGATACTGCCACGAGCCAGACCACCCCGCCCCAGGTCGCGGCCAGCCAGAGGCCGACCGCCGCGATCAGGTCGAGCACGCAGAAGAAGATGATGGCCGTGCCGCCGAGAAAGGACACCGACTCGAACAGGTCCGGCCCGCCGTCGGCCGGGGTCAGCACGGCAGACCAGTGAAACACGCCCTGCCCCATCCAGAGCAGGGCGATCACCCTCATATAGACGACCAGCCACGCGCCGTAGCGGCTCTCGACATCCGGCCGGTCCGACCCGCCGATCCGGATCGCGGCGATCGGCGGCTTGTAGCGGGGACCGGACAAGGGCTGCTTCACTCCGGGCCTCCCCCATGCTGCGGCGCCCGGCCAAGGCTCGATCCTTGCTGCGGTGATTAGAGAGCCTGCCGCCCTTTGCCAAGGGTGCCCCGCTTGCGACGTCGCGCTCCGGCCCCAGGTGGTTTCGATGCCGGCCGACACGTGCTAGTCCGACCCATTCCAGACAAAGACCCCCGGCGGAGCGTCCCGTTGCTGCATCGTCCCACCACGGCCACCCAGCCCGAATCCCAAGCCCGCCGCGATGCTCGACCCGACGCGCATCTGGACCTGCGGCATCGGCCGCGCCGCAACCGCAAGGCCGAATGGTCGCGGCGCCTCGTCCGCGAGCACCTGCTGACGACCGACGACCTGATCTGGCCGATTTTCGTGACCGAGGGATCGGGCAAGCGCGAGGCGATCGCCTCCATGCCGCGCATCGAGCGCTACTCGATCGACCTGGCGGTCGAGGCGGCCCGACGCGCTCATGCGCTCGATATACCCGCGATCGCGCTGTTCCCTTACGTGGAACCCGGGCTGCGCAACGAGGATGGCTCGGAAGCCCTCAACGCGGACAATGTCGTGTGCCGAGCGTGCCGGGCGATCAAGGCCGCCGTGCCGGATCTCGGCCTCATCACCGATGCGGCGCTCGATCCCTATACCAGCCATGGGCATGACGGCGTCATGCATGGCGACGAAATCCTGAACGACGCCACTGTCGACGTCCTGGTCGAGCAGGCGATCTGCCAGGCCAGAGCGGGCGCCGACATCATCGCGCCGTCCGACATGATGGATGGCCGGATCGGCGCGATCCGGGCCGGTCTCGATGCCGCCGGCTTCGATGCCGTCCAGATCATGAGCTATGCGGCCAAGTATGCGTCCGCCTTCTACGGGCCGTTCCGGGATGCGATCGGAACCAGCAAGACGCTGGTCGGCGACAAGCGCACCTACCAGATGGATCCGGGCAACGCGGCCGAGGCCCTCCGCGAGGTCGCGCTCGACCTCGAGGAAGGCGCCGACATGATCATGGTCAAGCCGGGGATGCCCTATCTCGACGTTGTCCAGCGCGTGAAGGCGGAGTTCGGCGTCCCCACCTTCGCCTACCAAGTCTCCGGCGAGTATGCGATGCTGACGGCGGCGGCCGCCAACGGCTGGATCGATGGCCCGCGGGCGATGTTGGAGAGCCTGATCGCCTTCAAGCGCGCGGGTGCGGACGGGATCCTGACCTATTTCGCCCTGGAGGCCGCCGAGATGCTGCGCGCGGGCTGACACCGAGCGAAGGGCGTCGCGGGGCTGTCGCGCGGGTGCCGCATGATCGGCGGTCCGCTCCGACGGCGGTTTGAGAAAGGAACGCGCCATCATGGGCACAAAGCCGAAGACCCTGAGCGACCTTCTGCTCCATCAAATGCGTGATCTTCATTTCGCCGAGCGTCACGGAGCAAAAATGTTCGGCAAGCTCGCCAAGGCGGCGAGCGCCGAGAATGTCCGCGGGATGCTCGAGGGCCTCGCGGAGAAGGCGCACGCGCAGGTCGACCAGATCGAGGCCATCCTCGACCAGATCGACAAGAAGGCCCACGCAGTGCCTTGCGAGGCGATGCAGGGGCTCGTCGAGGAAGCCAAGGAGCTTCTGCGGGACTTCGAGCAGAGCGAGGCCCTCGATGCAGGGCTGATCGGGACGGCTCAGGCGATGCTCCACTACGCGGTCGCCCGCTGCTCTTCGGTGCGGGTCTGGGCGACCCGTCTCGGCATGGCCGACGCGGGCGTCACCTTCACGGCCATGCTCGCCGACAAGCGTCGGCTCCTGGACATGCTGGACCGCCTCGCCGAGCAGACGGTTCCGTCTGCCAACGAGCCGGAGATCGCGAGCCCCCGGTTGACCCTGAAGACGGCGGCTTTGGCCGGACTGGCCTGAACGGCACGGCGCTGGCCGGCCGCACGCTGCTGGCCGGCAACCCGGTGTCCCACCGCCCAGGGCTGCGCTAGTGTCGCACAATGGTCCGTGCGTGCCGTTCCTGCTGCCCGTTCATCCTTCTCGTCGCGATGGCGCTTGCCGGTTGCAGCGGCTCGGTCGACCGGGACCAGGCGCGGGTCTGCCGCCTCACCCTTGTCGCCCTGGCGGAGCCGGGCGCAAGCATCGCGATCACGAGCCAGCGGGAGGTGACCGCCCCGGGCGGGGCTGACGGGCCTTTCGGCGTCGCGCCCACGGCGGTCCGCATCGATGCGCGCGCGACGACGCCGGACGGCCAGGGCCGTCCGACCTTTGTCGAATGCCTGTACGGGGTCGGGCCCGAGCGTCTTCTCCTGGCGGCCGTCCGGACCCCGGCCGGCGCGCTGTCGCTACCCCGCCTGTTCGCGCTGAACCGGTTCTGGCTGGCGGCGGCCGATGCCGAGGGACGGGATCCGATGCCCGTCGAGGGACTGGACGCGGCTCTCCGCCTGCCCGCCGGCATGGGCTATGGGGTGCAGCAGGCCCTTAACGCCGTCCCGGGCGCTGCCGTCTACGCCCTTCTGGCGGCTGCCTACTCCCTGATCTACGGGCTGGTCGGGCGCATTAATCTCGCCTTCGGCGCCTTTGCCGCGATCGGTGGTACGGCGACGGTGAGCGCGGTGCTGGCTGCGGGCCACCTCCCGCTCTGGGCTACACTCGCGCTGGCGGGCCTTGCCTCGCTGGTCCCGGCCGCCAGCTTCGGCATTGCCTCGTCCCGCCTCGTGTTCCGGCCGCTGCGTGGCGCGACGGGCCAGCAGGTGCTGGTCGCCACCATCGGGCTCGCGCTGGTTCTCGCCGAGATGCTGCGGCTGACGCAGGGCGCCGAGCCCCGCTGGATCGGCCCGCTCATGAACCAGCCCGTCGCGCTGGCGCGCGACCCCGGATTCGTGGTGACCGTCACCCCGATCTCCCTGCTGGTCAGCGGCGTCGCCGCCTTCGTCTCGGTCGCGCTGCTCCTGGCGATGCGCCTGTCGAGCTTCGGACGCCAATGGCGGGCCTACCGGGACGACCCGGGCGCGGCCGCCCTGTTCGGCGTCGGGCTCGACGGCATCTTCCTGCGCACCTTCGCGCTCGCCTGCGCCCTGGCGGGCGTCGCCGGGGGCATCACCGTGCTTGTCTATGGCGACATCACCTTCGCCTACGCGCAGACGATCGGGCTGAAGGCGCTGACGGCGGCGATCATCGGCGGCATCGGATCGGTCCCCGGCGCGGTCCTCGGCGGTCTTTTCATCGGCCTCGTCGAGAGTGGCTGGTCGGCGGCCTTTCCGATCGCCGATCGGGACCTCGTCGTTTTCTGCATCCTGATCGCCACGCTCATGTGGCGCCCGGGCGGCTTCCTTGGTGATCGCGATCTTCTGCCGCGGCGGGTTTGAGGTTTCTTCCGCACCTTGCCGGACCGTGCCGCGCCCTCCACATGTCGTGCGCAGCCGGTTGGGGACTGCCTGCGGTAGGAGACTGCGCCGTGAGTTCGACGGGCTGGACGCCATTCAATCCCATCGCGGTACCAGTCGGGCCGCGCGGCCTGCCGGCGGGAGCCCTGACGGGTGTTCGATCCCGTCGCATCGTCGCAGTCTGCCTCGACCTCGTCGTCGTCTCCCTTCTGTCCGTCGCGCTGTGGGCGGCGCTGCTCGTTCTGACCTTCGGCCTCTCCCTGTTGATCCTGCCGCCGCTCTTCCCTTTCGTCGCCTTTTTCTACAACGGACTGGCGGTATCGGGCCGCCGCATGGCGACTCCCGGCATGCGCGCGGCCGGCGTCGAGATGCGTCTGGCCGGGAACGGCGACCGGGTTCCGTTCATCTATGCCGCCATCCACGCCGTGCTGTTCTACGTCAGCTGGATGTTCCCGCCGGTCTTCCTCCTGTCGCTATTCACGACGGATAAAAGATGCTTGCATGACATCCTGTCCGGCGTGATCGTGGTGCGCCGCTTCTGACGGCTCAATCAGCACGGCCGAAGCGGAGGAACGACTTCAGTGACGCGTGAACCCCGGGACGCGCCGCAATTCTATCTCACCGCCCCCTCCGCGTGCCCCTATCTGCCCGGGCGCGAGGAACGAAAGGTGTTTACCCACCTGATCGGCCGGCGGGCGGCGCTTCTGAACGACACGCTGAGCCAGTCCGGTTTTCGTCGCTCGCAGACGATCGCCTATCGCCCGGCCTGCGAAGGATGCCGGGCCTGCGTGTCGGTTCGGGTCTGCGTCGACGACTTCCGCCCTCAGGCCAGCTTCAAGCGGGTTCTTGCCATGAACGAGAGCCTGGTCGGCGCCCGACTGCCGCCCCGGCCTTCGTCCGAGCAGTACAGCCTGTTTCGCGATTACCTCGACGCCCGCCACGCCGAGGGCGGCATGGCCGACATGAGCGTGCTCGACTACGCCACCATGGTCGAGGACAGCCACGTCGAGACGCGGCTGGTGGAGTACCGGGAGCGCAGTCCTGACACGGCCGTGACCGGGCGCGGCGAAGGAGACCTCGTTGCGGTCTGCCTTACCGATGTGCTCGCCGACGGTCTATCCATGGTCTACTCGTTCTATGATCCGCGGCTTGCCAGTCGATCGCTGGGCACCTTCATGATCCTTGACCATATTGCCCAGGAGATCGCCAGAGGGCTTCCCCATCTTTACCTCAGCTGCTGGGTCGAAGGGTCTCGCAAGATGCACTACAAGTCCCGTTTCCTGCCACAGGAGCGGCTTGGGATGAACGGATGGGAGCGCTTCGTTAGCTAAAGCTTCCAAATGTCTCAGGAAGCGCTGAGCTTCGACCGCCCTGGTCCGCCGGGGATTAATCGACGATTCAGTGCCAATCCATACTAATCGGTCGATGAGACTGATTGGCTGGAACGATTGATGTCTTCGCTTTCGCAGCGTGTCGAACCCGACGTGTCCGTCGGCGGTTTTGACTTGACGGAGACCTTGCCGGTTCCGGTTCTCGTCTTCGACGACTTTCAAATCTGTCGCATGGCCAACGCCAGTGCCCGAACGCTGTTTGGCGACGTGGACCTGGTCGGCGCGGTCCTTCCGGCCGTCTTTGCGAGCTGGCCCTCCTGTCCTCGCCTTGTAAAGGCAGCGGGTCCGTTGGAGCCGGCCTGCTCGACGGTCAGTCACGCGGACGGGCGGCTGTTCACCTGCCAGTCCGTCCTTCTGCCGGACGCAACGGTCTGCCTGACGCTCTCCGATATCAGTATTCATCTGCGTGAAGCAGAGCGGGACGCGCAAGACGCGCTGACAGGCCTGCCGCTGCGTCGCGCCCTGTACGACCGCCTGGCGGAAATCATCGCGCGAAGCGGCCGGGATGGCGGAGCGGCCGCCGTTCACCACATTGACCTCGACCGCTTCAAGGAGGTCAACGACTCGCTCGGCTACCCGATCGGCGACGCCCTGCTGGTGAAGGTGGCGCAGCGCCTGCGCAGCACCCTGCGGGAAGGCGACGTGCTCGCCCGTCTCGGCGGCGACGAATTCGTGGTCGTCCAGTTCCGCGCCGACGGGCCCGAGGCGGCCCAGGCTCTGGGATCGAGGCTCGTCGATCTCGTCAGCCGGACCTATGTCGTTGAAGGCCACATGGTCAATGTCGGCGGCAGCGTGGGGATCGCGATGTTCCCCGGGGACGGCGGAGACGCCGACACGCTGCTGCGCCACGCCGACCTGGCGCTTCACAAGGCCAAGGCGGATGGACGAGGCCTCGCCCGGTTCTTCGAGTCCTCGATGAACCAGCGCATGCAGGCCCGGCGTGCGCTCGAGGTCGACCTGCGGCGGGCGCTTGCCCTTCGGCAGTTCCGGCTCTGCTTTCAGCCCCTGGTCAATCTCGCGAACAACACGGTTACCGGCTTCGAGGCGCTGCTCCGTTGGGATCATCCTGCGCGGGGGCAGGTCTCGCCCGCCGACTTCATCCCGCTGGCCGAAGAGATCGGGCTGATCGTCCCCATCGGCGAATGGGTCCTCCGCTCGGCCTGTCGCGAGGCCATGTCATGGCCCGAGGAAACCACCGTCGCGGTCAACATTTCGCCCATCCAGTTCAAGGGCAACAAGCTCGCGCAGACGGTGACCTCCGCTCTGGCGCATACGGGTCTGGCGCCCGAGCGCCTGGAGCTTGAGATCACGGAAGGCGCGCTGCTGGACGAGACCAGCCTGGTCGTCGAGACCTTGCACGCCGTCCGCAAGCTCGGCGTGCGGATCTCCATGGACGATTTCGGCACCGGCTACTCGTCTTTGAGCTACCTGCGCAAGTTCCCCTTCGACAAGATCAAGATCGATCAGTCCTTCGTGAAGGGACTGGGCGGCGACGCGGACTGCGACGCCATCGTGCGCGCCGTCGCCAAGCTCGGGGCGAGCCTTGGCATGCGAACCACAGCGGAGGGCGTCGAAACCTCCGATCAGCTCGAACGCGTCCGCAGCGAGGGCTGCACCGAAGTGCAGGGTTACTACACGGGGCGGCCGCTCTCGGTCGCAGATGTGGCGGCCCTGCTCCGCAAGCAGACCGGAAAGGATTGATCCGCCATGCAACACTTGCTGCACCGCCTTGTTTATTACAGCCGCAACCGAATCGAAGGCGCGCCCGCCGACGTGAGTGCGCAGATCCGGACCATTCTCGACGCCAGCCGCCGGAACAATGCGGTCGCCGGGATCACGGGGGCCCTGATGTTCAATGCGGGCTGCTTCGCGCAGGTCCTGGAAGGCCGTCGCGACATTCTCGAGACGACATTCGAGCGAATCCAGCAGGACGATCGCCACGGCGACGTGTCGGTCATGGCCTTCGAGCCGATCGAAGCCCGCAACTTCGGCCATTGGTCGATGGGCTTCGTGGGCGCCCGGCCGGGTGACGTCGCGGGCTATGCCGACATCGCGGCGACCAGCGGCTTCGATCCCTCGAAGGCGAAGGGCGACGAGATCCTCGAAGCTTTGATAGCCCTGGCGGCCGACGAGGAAGCGGCCGTCCACTGACGGGTGGGCTGGCAAGGCGGCCGGGGCCGGCCCGGTCGCCCGTCACCAGTAAAATTGAACCCGGCCCACGAAGATGTCGCTGTCGGCGGGGCCGCCCGTGACGGAAGCTGCCGAAGGGTCGGCGTGAGCCCGGACATAGTCGGCCATCACCTTGATGTTGTTGTCGGGGTACCAGTTCACGCCGCCCGTGAAGTCCTGCTGAACGCCCCCCGGGGTGAGGCCCTGCTGCAGGCTGATCGCGCTGTAGCGCGCGCCGAGCTCGAAGATGCCGGCTCCTCCGTTGGAGAGCCGCTGCCCGGCGTCGACCTTGACGCCTCCGAGGATCGCATAGGTCGATCCGTAATCGGGCACGAGATCGTAGGGACGGCCACGACCGTTGATCACCCACGCCGCCTCCACGTAGCCCGCCTGGAACGTGCGGTCGCTCTGCCCGTTGGCGCCTCCGACCTCGGTCAGAGCATACTCCGCTTTGATCCGGTAGGGTCCGTTCTGATACAGCGCCTCCAGACCCAGCCGGCCGACATCTGACGCCTTGCGCAGGGTGCCGGTGTCGACCAGGGACGTGCTGAACAGGTTGTCCTCCGGCGTGCTGCTGAACGACAGGGGAGTCGCTGCCGGGTCGAGCGAGCGGTAGGAGCCCGCGATCCCGACATGCAGCACCTCGTCGGCCTTGAGGATGGGCGCATAGGTCGCCCGGACGGTTCCGGCGATGCCGTCGTCCGCCACGCCCAGATTGGCATTGCCGCCGTAGACTCCGCCGACAAGCGTCCATCGGTCTCCGTGCGTGCCGAGGGCAGCGCCGAAATCCCGCGCCGGGGCGAAGGCATCCAGCAGCGATCGTTCGACGAACAGCGTATTGTTGTTGCTGGTCAACTGGTCGAGGCTGAACGGCTCTTTGAAGTTGCCGATCGTCAGGATCACCGGCTGGAAGCCGCGATAGGACAGCACGGCGTCGTTGATCGGCATGGTCGTCTTGCTGAAGTCGTATTGGAAACCGGCCTCGAACACCTTGTCGATCGTCAGGACGCTCTCGAGCCAGGCCCGACGAACCATGAAGTCGTCGGACAGGGCCGGGCCGATCGCGGCAGGGCGGAGGTCGGCGGCGCTTCCGTCGAGGTGGAGCCGGCCGCCGATGCGGAAGGTCACGACCTCGTCCTCCGACTTGAGCGTGATCCCCTTGGTGTCGAGCGTGAATGAACCGCCGCCCGGCAGGCGCGCCAGGATTGGAGGCACGAACGGGAGGGCTCCCGCCTTGGGCGGCGTGGCGACGCCGGCCTGGGGTTTGGCCATGTTCTTGCCCCGGGGGTGCGGCGCGACCATCGCGCGGCGCCCGTGCACCGCCGAGCGATGGGCACGGACAGCGGTGGCGTCGGCCCAGGCGGGGCCGGCGAGAAGCGCGAGCAACACGAACCCGCCGACCAAAGGGGGCACCCTTCGCCCGCGCGCCGGTGGCGTGAAATCCTGCACCATCCCGCTCCTCCTTCGATCGGCTCGGGGCTTGCTCCGTTTTCGAAGCCGGTCGCCTATCCTTCGAACCGGTTCGTCTTGGGGAAGCCGCGCGGCGGGAGCCGGCCCGCTTCGGCGCGGTTGCCGATCCAGTCCCTGAGCTCGGCGGCGTTAACCGTCCAGGTGCGGCCGGACGTATCGCGCCAGGTCAGGCCATCGCCGAGCGCAAAGACCTTGGCGTCCGACAGGCCACCGTCCTTGTAGCGTTGCAGCCGCATGCCCTTCCCGCGCGCGAGCTGCGGCAGTTGGTCGAGCGGGAAGACGAGGAGCTTGCGGTTCTGCCCGATCACGGCGACATGATCGCCCTCGACCGGGGTCGCGAGCATCACCTTCGCGCCCTCCTCCAGCGTCATGAGCCCCTTGCCCTTTCGCGTGCCGCCGATCATGTCGTCCTGCGACACGGAAAAGGCCCGGCCGTCGGTCGCAACGAGCATCAGCCGGGTGCCGGCCCGATAGGGCAGCAGAACCGCGATGTCCTCCCCGTCGTCCATGTCGACCATGATGCGCAGCGGTTCGCCGACGCCGCGGCCGCCCGGCAGGCGCGAGACCTCGAGCGTGTAGACTTTCCCATTGGTCGAGACGGCCAGCATCTTGGCCGTGCTCTCGGTGAGGAAGGAAAGCCGCAGCTTGTCGTCGCCCTTGAAGGTGAGGGTCTCGAGGGCAGCGACGTGGCCTTTGAGCGCCCGCACCCACCCCTTCTCGGACAGGACCACGGTCATCGGCTCGCGCTCGACCATGGCCTCGATCATCGCGGTGTCCTGGATGTCGGGCATCGCCTCGAAGCTGGTGCGGCGGCGGCCAAGCGGCGTATCGGGACCGTATTTGCGTTTGACGTCGCGGATCTCGGCCGTGATGGCCTTCCACTGGGCCGCGGGACTGTCGAGCAGCTTGAGCAGGGCATCTCGCTCGCGGGTGAGCGTCTCGTGCTCCCGGCGCAGCTGCATCTCCTCCAGGCGGCGCAGGCTGCGCAGGTGCGTGTCGAGGATGTAGTTGGCCTGCACGTCGGTCAGCTCGAAGCGGGCCTTCAGCACGTCCTTCGGCTCGTCCTCCTCCCGGATGATCCGGATCACCTCGTCGAGGTTGAGAAACGCGATGATCATGCCGGCAAGGACTTCGAGCCGGTGCTCGATCTCGGCCCGCCGGTGGCGCGAGCGTCGCTGCAGCACCACACGCCGATGATCCAGCCACTGCTGCAGCGCCTCGGACAGGCCGATGACGCGCGGCACGACGCCGTCGACGAGGACGTTCATGTTGAGCGGGACGCGGGCCTCGAGCTCGGTCAGCTTGTAGAGGCTTTCCATCAGCAGCGTCGGCGGCACCGTCTTGGTGCGCGGCTCGATGACGACCCGCACATCCTCGGTCGACTCGTCGCGGACATCGGCCACCAGCGGCAGCTTCTTCTCGTTGATGAGTTCGGCGAATTTCTCGATCAGGCGCGACTTCTGCACGCCATACGGAATCTCGTTCACCACCACGACCCAGCTCCGGCCGTTGTCCTCACGGCTCCAACGGGCCCGCACCCGGAAGGAGCCACGGCCGGTGCGATAGGCC
>CAXTVD010000123.1:4123-10933 GCA_964247575.1 uncultured Lichenihabitans sp. | reverse complement strand
GGCTACGCCTCGTTCGGCGAATTCCGGCCTTTCGACGGCTACGACCGCACCGTCGAACATTCGATCTACGTCCATCCCGACCATCAGCGCCGGGGCATCGCGACGACCCTCCTGTTGGCTCTGCTCGATCAGGCCCGGGCGGCCGGCAAGCACGTGATGATCGGCGGCGTCGCGGCGGACAACACGGCCTCGATCGCGCTGCATGCCCGTCACGGCTTCGTCGAGACGGGCCGACTGCCCGCGGTGGGCTACAAGTTCGGCCGGTTCCTCGACCTCGTCTTCCTGCAAAGGACGCTGGACTGACCCGGCTCGGCCGGAACGGCCGACAGCCGGAACACCGACTCAGTCCCGGATCAGCTTCTCCAGGCTCTCGAGCGTGTCGGCCTCGGCGGAGGGCTTATCCCAGCGGATCCGGCTGACCCGTGGAAAGCGCATCGCCACGCCCGATTTGTGGCGGCTCGAGCGGTTCAGTCCCTCGAACAGGATCTCCAGGACGAGCCCCTTCTCGCGCCCGTACTCCACCTCCCGGACGGGTCCGAAGCGGCTGACCGTGTGGTTGCGGACATAGCGATCGAGCTTGACAAGCTCCTGGTCGGTGAAGCCGGAATAGGCCTTGCCGACCGGCACGAGTTCCGGGCCGCTCGCGCCCTCGCGCCAGACCCCGAAGGTGTAGTCCGAATAATAGGCCGAGCGTTTGCCGTGGCCGCGCTGGGCATACATCATCACGGCGTCCACGTTGAAGGGCTCGCGCTTCCATTTCCACCACGGCCCCTTCGGGCGGCCGGGCAGGTAGGGACTGTCGCGCCGCTTCAGCATCAGCCCTTCGATGGCGTCCGCCGCCTCCCCAGCACCGGCCCGCGTCGGATCGCTGCGGGTGGCGGCCAGGTCCTCCCAGTCCGTGAAGGGCACGACCGGCGACAGGTCGATGCGCTCGCGCGGGACGCGGGCGAGGAAGGCTTCCAGCCGCCGGCGCCGCTCGTCGAAGGGCATGGGCCGCAGGTCCTCGCCCTCGGCGAAGAGGAGGTCGTAGACCCGCAGGTGAATCGGGTATTCCGCCATCAGCTTCGCCGTGACAGCCTTGCGGTTCAGGCGCTGCTGCAGCGTGCCGAAGGACTCGACATGGCCCTCGCGCACCACCAGCAGCTCGCCGTCCATCGCCATCGACCCGAAGGCGCCGGACTGCAGGACGTCGAGGAGATCGGGAAAGGCGCCGGAAATGTCGTCGCCCGTGCGCGAGAACAGGCGGGCGACGATGCGCCCCGTTTCGTCGCACCCGGTCACAGCCTGGACGCGGATGCCGTCCCACTTCCATTCCGCGCTGAACTCGTCGACGGCGAGGGTTTCGAAGTCCCGCTCGTCGATGGCATGGGCCAGCATCGGCGTGCGGAACGGGGCGGGATCGGTGCCGCTGGGGCGCGGGCCGCGGCCCTCGAGCCAGGCGAACAGCGCCTCGTAGGGCGGCGCCATGCCGTGCCAGACCTCCTCGATGTCGTCGGGCTCGACCCCGCCCAGGGCGGCCACCGCCGTCTTGGCGAGGCGCGCCGATACGCCGACCCGCAGGGCGCCGGTGATCAGCTTGAGCAGCGCCCAGCGGCCGGTCTCGTCGAGGCTGTCGAGCCATGTCGCCAGGAGGCCGGGCAAGGCGACCTTGCCGGTCGTGGTCAGGCCGGCGACGACGCTCGACAGGCGGGGCGGCTCCGCCGCCGCGTCGCGGCTCGGCCACATCAGGGCGACGGCCTCCGACAGGTCGCCGACATGATGGTACGACAGGCCGAACAGGACGGGATCGGTCCGGCTCTCGATAAGCGAGCGGACAAGATTGGGCTTGGCATGGTTGAAGGACAGCTGGTCCGTCAGCGTGGCCAGCGCATAGCCGCGCTCCGGGTCGGGCGTCGCCTGGAAATAGGCCGTCATCAGCCGCAGCTTGCCGGTGCGGGAGGGTTCGAAGGACAGTCGGTCGAGGAGCCGCGCGAAATCCTTCATTCCGTGCCCGCGACGCTCCCCGTCTCGTCCTCGCCCTCTTCGCCGTAGCCGATCATGTGCAGCGGGCGGGCGTCGAGCCCCTGCCCCTTCGCCCAGTGCGCCAGCGCATCGGCTTCGCCATGGGTGATCCAGAGCTCCGAGCAGCCCGTCTCGAGAACGGTGGCACAGAGGCCGTTCCAGTCGGCGTGATCGGAGATGATGAGGGGCAGCTCAACCCCGCTCTGCCGCGCACGGGACCGCACGCGCATCCACCCCGACGCCGCGACGGTCATGGGCTCGGGAAACTTCTGGGCCCAGACGTCCTTGATGGCGCTCGGCGGGCAGATGACGATCTCACCTCCGAGATGGCGCCGCTCCGCCGGAACGACCTTGATCACAGGCCCGAGCGGGATCCCGCGGGCCATGTAGAGATCGGTCACCTTCTCCACGGCTCCATGGATATAGATGGGGCGCTCGTAGCCGGCACCCCGCAGGAGCGCCATGACCCGCTGCGCCTTGCCGAGGGTGTATGCGCCCACGATATGCGTCCGCTCGGGGAACAGGGCCTTGGAGGCCAGGAGGCGATCGATCTCCTCGCTTGCTTCGGGATGCCGATAGATCGGCAGCCCGAACGTCGCTTCCGTGATGAAGGCGTGGCATGCCATCGGTTCGAACGGAAGGCAGGTCGGATCGCTGGCCCGCTTGTAATCGCCGGACACCACGACGTCGTAGCCGCCCTGGCTGATGCGGATCTGGGCGGAGCCCAGCACGTGTCCCGCCGGATGGAAGGAGACCGTCACGCCTCCGATCGCGACCGTCTCACCCAAAACCGCGACCTGGCGCTCGCCGGCAAAATCCTCTCCGTAGCGGGCCGCCATGATCGCGAGCGTCTCTTCGGTGGCCAGCACCGCCCCGTGGCCGGCACGCGCGTGATCGCTGTGGCCATGGGTGATGAGCGCTCGGGGCACCGCCCGCATGGGATCGATATGAAAATCGCCGGCGGGGCAGTGAAGCCCGGCCGGCGATTGCACCAGAATATCGGCCGCGGTCATCCGCGACGAGGACTCAGTCGTTGCAGACGAGCGACTTGCTGGGATGCGTGAGGCCATTCGGCCGCGGCACGCGACGGGTGACGAAGATGCAGTCCTCGTCGTCCGGCCCGTAGGCCTGCGCCACCTTCAACGAATGCCCGATGGTCAGGGGACGGAACGAGACTTGGCCGAGCACAGGCGCTGCCAGCAGAGGCACGCCAATGAAACAGCCCATCAGTAGGACTGCCAGCCGCTTCATGGGGGTCGACCGCGCTGCCTGATCCATCGTCACAACTCCGTCCTGAAATCCCTAGCCGATCAAATTCATTCGCAGACGCGTACCCGGCGATGCCCGACGACGTAGCCCTCTTCGTCGTAGACCGGCTGCCGGGTGAAGTAGCATCCCCCACCATAGGCCGGCGCTCCGTAGACGGGCGCGGCATAGGCCGGCGCGGCGTAAGCCGGGGCAGCGTAGTAGCCATTGTTGGCGTTGGCCGCGGCCGAACCGACGATCGCACCGGCGGCGAGCCCACCCAGCACGCCCGCCGCGATCGCCCCGCCTTCGCGAGCCTGAGCCGGAACGGCGACGGCACCGGCGAGAACCAGAAGCGCGGCGCTACCGATAGCGGCCTTCCTCAGGGTCGAAGCCATTTTTCTCTCCTCACTGTTCCAAGAACTGAAAACGACGATGTTGCGAGGAAGTTGCACGGCACCCAGAAAGATTAACCGGATCTTGACTGGCTCCGCGGCCCGGCGCAGGCCGCCCCGCCCTCTCTATATGAGATCGTAGCGGCGCAACGTTCTCCGGAGTGCTTCCGAGCAGCTTCGTCCCCGCGCAAATTCGGGGTTGGCGTTAACGTGGCCTTATCGTCGCGCTCTGGGTGTCGTAAGCGCTTAAGCGCCCGTTCGGATCCCCGGCGGCCATCGCAAGGGAGAGCCGTCTGACACATTCAATGCGCGGTTCGGGCGACCTCCTGGCTGATCGGCGTTTCGCCTACGCCGAGGATCTGCTGGCCGAAGGCGACGTCGAGGCCGCCGCCGACCTCTTCGAACAGACCATCGAACGCGTGCCGGTCTGGGGGCCGGCCTGGATCGCGCTCGGCCTGGCACGGGAGCGGCAGGGCCGCCCGGATGCCGCCACCGCCGCCTTCGAGCAGGCGCAGACCTGCGACCCCGCCGGTCTCTACGGAGCCGACCTTCATCTCGCGCGGCTCAAGTCCACCGGGGACGGATCGGCCATGCCGGCCGCCTTCGTCACCGCGCTGTTTGACGACTATGCCCCGCGCTTCGAGACGCACTTGGTCGAAGGGCTGGGCTATCGTGGTCCTGCGCTGCTCGCCGCGGCCGTTCTGGCGGCCGACGGCCGGGAGCGTTTCGCGCGCGTCCTCGATCTCGGCTGCGGGACGGGACTGATGGGTTCGGCGATCCGGGCGCATGCGGGGCATCTCACCGGGATCGACCTGTCGTCTGCCATGCTGGCGCAGGCCGAGCGGCGCGGCGCCTACGACTCCCTGCTGGTGGCCGAGATCCTGAGCTTTCTCGCCAGCCTTGACCCGGCCTCGTTCGACCTTGTCCTCGCCGCCGATGTCTTCGCCTATCTCGGATCGCTGGCTCCCGTGCTCGGGGCCGCCGCGCAGGTCCTCCCGCCCCGAGGCCTCCTCGCCTTCACCGTCCAGCGGGGCAGCGACGCGCCCGTGACGCTCGGGTCGGACATGCGCTACTCCCATTCGGCCGGGCATGTGACGGAGTCGCTCGGCAGCGCGGGGTTCGACCTCCTCAGCATGGAGGAAGCCTCGAGCCGCCGCGATGCCGGCGTGGCGGTGCCGGGGCTCGTCGTGGTGGCCCGCAGGGCCTAGACTCCACCACGACGTGCTTGATCAACCCACCCCTTCCGCCGGTCTCCCGACCGCCTTCACCGCCTGGTTCGCTAGGCGGGGTTGGGCACCGCGCGACCATCAGCTGCGCCTGCTGGCCGAAGCGGAGGCGGGTCGCAGCGCCCTCCTCGTCGCGCCCACCGGCGCGGGCAAGACCCTCGCCGGCTTTCTGCCAAGCCTCGTCGACCTTGCCCACGGACGGCTCGGCGCGTCCGGCGGCCTGCACACCCTCTACATCTCGCCGCTGAAGGCGCTGGCAGTCGATGTCGCCCGCAACGTCGAGACCCCCGTGGCTCAGATGGGGCTGCCGATCCGGATCGAGACGCGGACAGGCGACACGGCGGCGGGCAAGCGCCAGCGCCAGCGGCGCGATCCGCCCGACATCCTGCTGACGACGCCCGAACAGGTCTCTCTCCTGCTCGCCAGTGCCGATGCCCGCCCCCTGTTCCAGGGACTGCGCCGCATCGTGCTCGACGAATTGCACGCGCTGGTGACCAGCAAGCGCGGCGACCTGCTCGCCCTAGCCCTCGCCCGGCTGCGCCACCTCGCGCCCGGCGTGCAGATCGTCGGCCTGTCCGCCACGGTCCGCGAGCCCGACGATCTGCGCCGCTACATCACCGGCGGGTCGGCCGACGCGGCGGCGCTGGTGGTCGCGCCCGAAGGAGCCAAGGCCGAGCTACACATGCTCGACACCAGTGAGCGCCTCCCCTGGTCCGGCCACGGGGCGCGCCACGCCATCGGCGAGCTCTACGCCGCGATCAAGGCCGCGCGCATGGCTCTGCTCTTCGTCAATACGCGCTTCCAGGCCGAGCAGCTGTTCCACGACCTCTGGGCGGTCAATACGGACAACCTGCCCATCGCGCTCCACCACGGCTCGCTCGATGTCGGGCAGCGCCGCAGGGTCGAGGCGGCCATGTCTGCCGGGCGCATCAAGGCGGTGGTCTGCACCTCGACGCTGGACCTCGGGATCGACTGGGGCGACGTCGACCTCGTGGTCAATGTGGGGGCGCCCAAGGGATCGAGCCGGCTCACCCAGCGGATCGGCCGGGCCAATCACCGGCTCGACGAGCCCTCCCGCGCGCTGCTGGTGCCGGCCAACCGCTTCGAGGTGCTGGAATGCCGTGCCGCCATCGAGGCCGCCGCGGCGGGCCTGCAGGACACGCCCGCCCCGCGCACCGGGGCGCTGGACGTGCTGGCCCAGCACATCCTCGGCATGGCCTGCGCCGAGCCCTTCGACGCCGACGCGCTCTACGCCGAGGTGCTGACCGCCGCGCCCTACTTCGAGCTCTCGCGGGACACGTTCGACGATGCGCTGCGCTTCGTCACCAATGGCGGCTACGCGCTCAAGGCCTATGAGCGCTTCGCAAAGATCCGGCTCACCGCCGAGGGGCTGTGGCGGGTCGCCAACGGGCGGGTGGCCCAGAACTACCGCATGAACATCGGCACGATCATCGAAGCCTCGATGCTGAAGGTGCGCCTCGTGCGGTCGCGGCCGGCGGCGGCGGGACCCGGAGCACCACCGGCGCGTCCCCTCGGGCGGGGCGGCCGCGTGCTCGGCGATATCGAGGAGGGATTTCTCGAAACGCTCGTTCCTGGCGACACGTTTCTGTTCGGCGGCGAGGTCCTGGCCCTCCAGGCCATCGTCGAGAACGAGGCCCTGTGCACGCGCACGACCAGCGACACGCCGAAGATCCCCTCCTATGCCGGCAGCAAGTTCCCGCTCTCCACCTATCTTGCGGCGGGCGTGCGGGCGCTGCTGTCCAACCCCGCCCGCTGGGCGGCCCTGCCCGACCAGGTCGCCGACTGGCTGCGCATCCAGCAGCTCAGGTCCGCGCTGCCGGCCGCCGACGCCCTGCTCGTCGAGACGTTTCCACGCGGCGGGCGTCACTACCTCGTCGCCTATCCCTTCGAGGGGCGCCTCGCGCACCAGACGCTCGGCATGC
>CAXTVD010000123.1:0-4113 GCA_964247575.1 uncultured Lichenihabitans sp. | reverse complement strand
CTGCTGACCCGTCGCATGGAACGGGCGCGGCTGCGCCCCATGGGCTTCGTCGCCAACGATTACGCCATCGCGGTCTGGTCCAAGGCCAATGTCGGCGCCCGCCTGGCAAGCGGGCTCGTTTCGCTGGACGAGCTGTTCGCCCGCGACATGCTCGGCGACGACCTCGAAACCTGGCTCGACGAATCGGCCCTGATGAAGCGCACCTTCCGCGGCTGCGCGATCATCGCCGGCCTGATCGAGAAGCGCTTTCCCGGCCGGGAGAAAACGGGTCGGCAGATGACGGTCTCGACCGACCTCGTCTACGACGTGCTACGCCGCTACGAGCCGGACCACATCCTGCTGCGGGCGGCGCGCGCCGATGCGGCAACCGGACTCCTCGACCTCGTCCGGCTCGGCCAACTATTGTCGCGCATCGAAGGCCGAATCATCCATAAGGACCTGCCGCGCATCTCGCCGCTGGCGGTGCCGATCATGCTGGAGATCGGACGGGAGCCGGTCTACGGCGAGGCGCAGGACGAGATCCTGGCCGAGGCGGCGGACGTTCTGGTGGAGGAAGCGTTTGGCGAGGACGACGGCGATCCGGCAGAAGGCGCAGCCCTCCCCGCTCGACGACTGCCCGGAACCAGCCGCAACCCGCGCGGCTGGAGCGGCCGCTAGAGCCGCCCCCACCATGCAGACCCACGTGACTGTCGATGGCGTCCATTGCTTCGCCGACTCCTCCGGCGCGCTTCTGCTCGAGGACGAGCGCGTGCTGATCGTCGCCGACCTGCATCTCGAGAAGGGATCGAGCTTCGCGCGCCGCGGCATGCTGCTGCCGCCCTACGACACGGCCGCGACCCTTGCCCGGCTGGCTGCCGTCGTCGCCCGTTATGCACCGCGCCTGGTGGTGGCGCTCGGGGACAGCTTCCACGATCCCCGCGCCGCCGAACGCCTCCTCCCCGCCGACCGCGCGTTGATGGGCGCGCTGCAGCGCGGCCGCCACTGGCTGTGGATCGCGGGCAACCACGATCCCGAGGCTCCCGTCGGTCTCGAGGGCGAGGCGGCAAGCGAAGCGCGGCTCGGCGGGCTCGTGCTGCGGCACGAGCCGCGCCCGGGCGACCAGCCCGGCGAGGTCGCGGGGCATCTTCATCCCGCCGCGCTGGTGCTCGGCCGCAGCGGAGCCGTCCGCCGGCGCGCCTTCGTGTCGGACGGGACGCGCTGCGTCATGCCGGCCTTCGGGGCCTATGCCGGCGGCCTCAATTTGCACGACGCCGCCTTCGCCGCCCTGTTCGCGGCGGGATCGCGCATCGCCCATGCGCTTGGACGGGACCGGGTGTACCCCGTGCGCGAGGAGCGGTGCCTGCCCGAAGACCGATCCGTCTTTCGTTACGCGGGCGGGCGCCCCGCCTGAGACAGCCCGGTCGGATCGTTCGGACAACCACCGGCCGGGCCAGAGCAGGCCGTCCTGCTCGCGGCCGTGTCAGAACGCCGTGCGCGACCGCAGGGCCGCGGCGAGCGTGCCCTCGTCGAGATAATCGAGCTCGCCGCCGACGGGAACGCCATGCGCGAGCCGCGTCAGCTTGACGTCCAGGTGGGACAGCAGGTCCATCACGAAATGGGCGGTCGTCTGGCCGTCCACGGTCGCGTTGACGGCGAGGATCACTTCGGTGACCCCATCGCCCATCACCCGCCCGACGAGGCCGGCGAGGTTGAGATCGTCGGGTCCGACGCCGTCGAGCGGCGAGAGCACCCCGCCCAGGACATGGTAGCGGCCGCGCACCACGCCGGCGCGCTCCAAAGCCCAGAGATCGGCCACCGTCTCCACGACGACGAGCGTCGCCGGCTCGCGGCGGGCGTCCGCGCAGATCGTACAGGGATCGATGGTGTCGATGTTGCCGCAGGCCGAGCAGGTCACGATCCGGTCGCGGGCGACGCGCAAGGCGTCCGCCAAGGGACCCAAGAGCTCCTCCCGCTTGCGCATCAGATGGAGCGCCGCCCGGCGGGCGGAGCGCGGCCCGAACCCCGGCAGCCGCGCGAGCAGCTGGATCAGCCGCTCGATCTCGGGGCCGGCGACGCGCTGGGCCATGCGCGGCTCAGAACGGCAGCTTCATGCCGGGCGGCAGCTGCAGGCCGGCGGTGACCGCCTTCATCTTCTCCTCGGCGAGGCGATCCGCCTTCTTGCGCGCGTCCTCGCAGGCGGTGACGATCAGGTCCTCCAGGATCTCCCGTTCGTCCTCCTTCATCAGGGAAGGATCGATCGTGATGGCCTTCATGGCTCCCTTGGCCGTCATGACGATGCGCACGAGACCCGCGCCCGACTGGCCCTCGACCTCCGCCTTCTCCAGCTCGGCCTGCACCTCGCCCAGGCGCGCCTGCATGGCCTGCGCCTGCTTCATCAAGCCCATTACATCCTTCATGGATTGTCCTCCCGAACGGGCGGCCGGGCCGCCCTACAGATCATCGTCGTCGAACCCGTAGCCGTCGGGCCGCTCCTCGGCATAGACGACCTCGTCGTCGGCCGGCACGGGCGACCCCTCGGGTGCCGGGAGCACTTCCGGCTCGGGCGCCGGGGCTTCCATCACGCGGCTCCCGGGGAACAGTTCCAGGATGCGCGCGACGACCGGATGGGCAGCGAGGGCGTCGCGACGCCCTTGAGCGGCCGCCTCGCCGCGCTCCCGCACGGTCGGCGCGCCGCCCTGGGCGACGAGCGATACCATCCACCGCTGGCCCGTCCACTCGTTGAGCCGTCGCATGAGATGGCCGGCCAATTGCGCCGGAGCGCCGGGCACGGCCTCAAATTCCAGGGTGCCGGAGTCGAGCCGCACCAGCCTGACATCGCGTTCGAGCGCGATCTTGAGCTGAATGTCGCGATGGTCAACGGCCAGCGCGACGAGATCCTCGATGGTGCGCGGCGCGGCCCGCGCCGGCTCGGCCTGCACGACCGGGCGGGACGGAGCGAGCGCCGCCGTCGTCGCGCCGCTTGGCAGCGGGCGCCGGCTCGGCGCGTCGCCGGTCGCCGACATGCCGCGCAGATCGGACGCAGGGGCTGCGGGAAGGGAGGCAGGCGACGGGGCGCCGGTCCCCTCCAGGCCCTGCAGCCGGCGGATGGTCTCGTCCGGGGTCGGCAGGTCGGCCGCATAAGCGAGCCGGACCAGGACCATATCGGCCGCCGCCAGCGCCCGGGGGGCGTCGCGCAGGTCGCTGAGCCCCTTGGACAGCAACTGCCATGCGCGGGTCAGAACCGGGATGGAGAGCCGCGTCGCGAAATCCTGGCCGCGCGCGCGCTCCTCGCCCGTCAGCGTGCCGTCCCGGGCGGCCTCGGGCACGAGCTTGATCCGCGTGACGAGGTGTACGAAGTCCGCCATCGCGGCGAGGATGCCGGCGGGATCCGCGCCTTCGTCATGCATCGCCTTCAGGCCGTTGAGCGCCGTGGCGACGTCCCCGCCCATCACGGCCTCGAACAGGTCGATGACGCGGCCGCGGTCGGCGAGCCCGAGCATCAGGCGGATGGACGCCGCATCGATGGCGGCGGGGCCGCCATGTGCGATCGCCTGGTCGAGCAGCGACAGGGCATCCCGCACCGACCCCTCGGCCGCCCGCGCGATCAGCGCCAGCGCCTCCTCATCCACCGCGACGCCCTCCCGCGCGCAGATGCCGGCAAGATGCGCGATCAGGACCGGCGCCTCGATGCGGCGCAGGTCGAACCGCTGGCAGCGCGAGCGGATCGTCACGGGCACCTTGTCGATCTCGGTGGTGGCGAACAAGAACTTGACGTGCTCGGGTGGCTCCTCAAGCGTCTTGAGCAGGCCATTGAAGGCCTGCTTGGACAGCATGTGCACCTCGTCGATGATGTACACCTTGTGCCGCGCCATCACGGGACGGTAGCGCGAGCCGTCGATCAGTTCGCGGATGTCGTCGATGCCGGTGTGGGACGCGGCATCCATCTCGATCACGTCGACATGGCGCGATTCGATAATGGCCTGGCAGTGGCTGCCGAGCGCCGGCATGACGATGGTGGGCGCATCGATGGCCACCTCCCCCTCGCCTGCCGCGCGATGATAGTTGAGGGCCCGCGCCATGATGCGGGCCGTCGTGGTCTTGCCGACGCCGCGGACGCCGCACAGCAGATAGGCC
>CAXTVD010000122.1:3904-11034 GCA_964247575.1 uncultured Lichenihabitans sp. | reverse complement strand
GACCGAGATCTTCAGGTGGGGCGAGATCCTCGTGCGCGAGGGCTTCGGGGCCGAACTCAGGGAACTGCTCGTGGCGGCCCTGGCGGCGCTCGGGCCGCTTCCCATGCTGCGGCTGGGCCTTGCCAAGATCCGCGCTCAGATGGGGGAGGCCGATCGCGCGCGGGACCTGCTGAACGGCCTCGGCGATGAACTGCGCAATCCCGTCATCGCGGTCGAGGTGTCCCAACTGCAACTGCAGCTCGGCGAGGCCGCCGCCTCGTCGAAGACCTTGCAGAGCGCGCTCGATGCCGATCCCGCCAGCCTGAAGCTGATCAACCTCCTGTCCGACCAGCTCTTCCGGCAGGATCGGAAGGAGGAGGCGCTCGACCTTCTCCTGCAAGCCTCGGAGAGGCTCGAGCTCCCGGCCCATCCGCACCGGCACCGGCTCGCGCGTCTGCTCGAGATCACCGGGCGGAACGAGGCGGCCTTGCGGGAGCTCGACCGCATTCTCGCCGAGCGGCCCGCGGACGCGCTCGCCCATCGTCTGCGTGGCACGTGCCTGGCGCGGCTGAACCGGCACGACGAGGCCTGCGCCGCCTTTCGCGGGGCGCTCGGCGACCGTGCGCAGGTCAGTCACGCCGCGCATGGTCTCGGCCTGTCGCTGATCGCCCTGGGGCGTCCCGACGAGGCGAAAAGGGCGGTGGAGCAGGGCCTCTTGGTCGCGCCGGACTGGAAGCCGCTGCAGAACCTTGCCCACCAGCTCGGGGTCGAGAAGGCCGGGGCGGTCCCGGTGCCACCCTGAGGCGAACAGCCGGGATGCGGCGGCTCCGGCCGGCGGAGCCTGGCACAACCCCGTTCCCAAGGCGGGAGAAGGTGGCTAAGGCTGCCGGAACGAGGGCAGCCGTCGTCTTGGCGTGCCCATCAGGTGAGGTGCCGTGACAGGTCTGAACCAGGGCGGGAGCGAAGGGCGGGACACGCACGGCGCCCCGCAACCGTGACCGCCGCCACCATCAGCCTGCTGCTCGCGGCCGGCCTATGGGCGGGCGTCCAGAATGCCCTGGCGGGTGGTGGCTCCTTCGTGACCCTGCCGGCGCTGATCCTGAGCGGCATGGACGCCCTTTCCGCGAATATCACCTCCACCATTGCCCTGTTTCCCGGACAGGTCGCGACGGGTCTCGCGGGCCGCTCGATGGTGCGCGGAGCCGAGTCGCTGTCCTTCCGCGCCCTGTTCGCGATCAGCCTGCTGGGCGGCATCGGCGGGGCCATTCTGCTTCTCGTGACGCCGGCCTCGATCTTCGAGCGTCTCGTGCCGTGGCTCGTGCTGTTCGCCACGGCGATGTTCGCGTGGGGCAGCTTTGGCCGCAAGCCGCAGGCCGGTCCCGCCGTCACGCTCGGACCGGCCGCCCCCGCATCGATCCAGTTCATCATCGCGATCTATGGTGGTTATTTCGGAGGCGGGATCGGCTTCCTGATGCTGGCCGCCCTGTCGCTCGCCGGCCTTCCCACCCGCAATGCGGGCGCGACCAAGAACGTGCTGGCCGGGGTGATGAATGCGTCGGCAGTGGCGATCTTCGCCTTTTCCGCCCTGGTGCATTGGGAGAGCGCCCTGGTTCTTTGCGTTGGTGCGCTCGCGGGAGGGCTCGTCGGCGCCTGGATGCTCCGCCGCGTCAACGAGAAGCTGCTGCGCCTCGCGGTGGTGGCCATCGGCCTCGCTCTCACGATCGGCCTGTTCCTGCGTCCGGTCTGACGGGCCGCTTCGCCGGGCCCGCGCCTTCGCTGCTGGTTCCCGCGCACGGCTGTGTCCTGATGGCGAGAGCGCGCGTTCACTAAAGCGGCATGAAAAGACGCTGGACGACCGTGCCTCGGACGGATTCGGGCGCCGATCCCTTGGCCCGGTGCCGGATCCGCCTATTTCCAATGCATTGGTCCTCGTGAGGAGCACGACAATGATGATCTCGAGAGTTGGACAAGGCACGTTCCGCAAGGTCGCCTTGGCAGGCGCCGCTTCGCTCGCTCTGGCCGCCGCCACGCTGGCGCCGGTGAGTCCCGCCGCCGCCTTCGGCGGGCACGGGGGTGGTGGAATCCGCCCGCACGGCGGGTTCGGACGCGGCGGCGGCGGCGGCTTCGCGCGGGGCGGGTTCGGCGGGCACCGTCGCGGCATCGGCGTGGGTGCGGCGGTGGGATTGGGCGTGCTCGGGGCGGCGGCCGCCGGTGTCGCGGCCAGCCAGTACTACAACGGCTACCCCGCCTATGCGAACGGCTCTCACCCGGGCTACGGCTACGATTACTCGCCCGGCTATGGCTATTACGGCCCCTATTGAGCCGGGGATGAGCGTCTAGGCGCCTCGATCCGGGTGCTCGCGGATCATGCCTCTCAGAAGGCGTGGTCCGCGACATTGCGTCGAGGATCTTCGGGGCGGCTCAGTCGCCCCGGGGATCACACTTGTTCGGTCCCCTGATGACGCGCCCCGTCGCGGTTCAGGATGCCCGCCGCCACTTGGCGAGCGCGACGAGGCTCCACACGCCCTCGACGACACCGAAAGGCCAGGCTCCCTGTAGGAAGCCGTAGGCCGAGCCGAGTGCGCAGGCCCCCGCGAAGGCGAAGGTGAACCAGGGGCTTCTGGCCTCGAGGGCGTAGGTCACCAGCATGGCTGTGACCGCGACGAGGCCAAACAGGGTCAGTCGATCCATCCGAGCCTTCCTTGGGCGGAGCGCCGCCTTGGATTACGCTTGCCCGCCCGATCGAACTCGACAATCGAGCGAACAGGTGCGGTTCGCCTCAGCCGAGGCGGGTTGCGCGCCGCAGGCTTGCGTCGCGATCGAGCGCGGTCCATCACGCGTCCGCAGCGGGGATCGGACGGCATCGTGGCTGCGGGGCTGAGGAGGCGGGCGCGTGGCACTGCGTACCATCCTTGTGGTGGATGACGAACCGCAGATCCATCGCTTCCTGCGCCCGACGCTGGCCGCGGCGGGCTTTGCGGTCGAATCGGCTCTGACCGGCGCGGACGCTCTCAGCAAGATCGGGAAGGCGGTCCCCGAACTGGTCCTGCTCGATCTTGGGCTGCCGGATATGGACGGCGCGGATGTGCTGCGGGCCATCCGGGTCAGCTCCGCCGTGCCGGTCGTCATCCTATCGGCGCGGGACGACGAGGCGGCCAAGGTCGCCGCGCTGGACGCGGGGGCGGACGACTACGTCAACAAGCCTTTCGGGGTGGCGGAACTAATGGCGCGACTGCGTACCGCGCTGCGGCACGCGACCGTGACCGAGGGGACCACGGCGGTTTTCGCGGCCGGTGATCTTGTCGTCGACACGCTCGCCCACCGGGTTACGCTGCGGGGCGAAACCGTCCGGCTCACGCCGAAGGAGTACGACCTGCTTCATTTCCTGGTTCGGCATGCCGGACGGGTGATAACGCACCGGCATATCCTCAAGACGGTCTGGGGCGCCGCGCACGGCGAGGATGCGCAGTATCTCCGCGTCTTCGTGCGCCGTCTCCGCCAGAAGATCGAGATCGATCCCGCCAATCCGCGTCTTCTGCTCACGGAGACGGGGGTCGGCTATCGGATGGCCGTCCCCGACCCGGCGCCTGGTCCGGATGGGCCGGCGACCTGAACCCGGCCAGTGGCAAAAAGGGCGCGCTGCCCCGCGCACCTTCCGCGCAGCATCTTTTGGCGTGACGCGCTGCGACCCTCGTCTAGGAAGGACGGGAGGAGCGGAACAAGCACGGACGCTCATCGGCCCTGAAGGAACCGCGTCATGGGGAACGGGAGTCGCCTGTCACCGCTTGTTCTGCTTGTGGGCCTCGTGGCGCTCGGCTCGACCGGACAGGCGCAGGGAGCTGACGGTGACAGTGCTCCGGCGGACAAGAGCCAGTACGGCGTGCTCGACCCCACGCCGGACAGTGCGCTGCGGACGTTCTCCCCCGATCGTCCCGCCCGTGCGAGCAGCCCGATCACGGTCGACGCCGGACGCTGGCAGATCGAAAGCGACTTTCTCAACTACTCGTTCGGCAACCAGCAAGGCGCCTCGACGCGGACGTTCCAGGCGGCCGACCCCGTGCTCAAGCTGGGCCTGACCGATGTCCTCGACCTCGAGGTCGCCTTCGGTGGCTTCATCGACACGCGGACGACGGACAACCTGACCGGAGCGGCCATCAGCCGGGGCCGCGGCGCGGGCGACGTGACGGTCGCCGGCAAGTTCAACGTGATCGGCAACGAGGGGAGCGGGCCGCTGGCCTTCGCCCTCGTCCCCTACCTGATCCTGCCGAGCGGGACGCACAACATCTCGGCCGGGCAGGTCGAGGGCGGCCTGATCGCCCCGCTGACGATCGCCCTGCCCGACGACTTCGCCATGACGCTGCAGACGGAGTTCGATGCGCTGGCCAACGTCAACGGCCCGGGCACGCATGTGAACTTCACCAATATCGTCAACGTCAGCCATGCTATTCCCGGGATCAAGAACCTGTCGGGTACGGCCGAGTTCTACTCGTCCCTCAGCACCGAGCCGCATACCCCGGACGTCTATACCTTCGACCTGGCGCTCGCCTACCTGATCGAAACCAACACCCAACTCGATCTCGGCGCCAATATCGGCCTGAACCGAGGGGCGCCGGACTACCAGATCTACAGCGGCATCGCCCACCGCTTCTAGGCCGATCCGCCGGGTTACCCCGGCCGGGCGCGCGCGTCTGATCTGCCCTCACAAGCCCGCTGGTCCGGGCGCCGGCACCGTCGCGCCGCCCGGTGCGACGGGCAGAAGCGTGCTCTGCTCGCGTCGGCGTGGCTGCAGAAGCAGCGCGACCAGGCCGGTCCAGCCCGTCTGATGCGCGGCGCCGAGGCCGGCCCCGGTCTCTCCGTGGAAGTATTCGTGAAAGGGAATATTGTCGCGGAAGAAGGGATCGGCCTGGAGGAGCGGCTGGTCGCCGAACACCGGGCGGCGGCCGTCCGGACCGCGCAGGAAAAGGCCGTTCAGCCGCCGGGTGAGTTCGGCGGCGACTTGCGGGATGCCGACGAAGACCCCCGACCCGGTCGGGCATTCGATCTGGAAATCGGCCGCGTAGAACTTCTCGAACTCGTACAGGGCTTCGATCAGCAGGTAGTTGATCGGCATCCAGATCGGGCCGCGCCAGTTCGAATTGCCGCCGAACAGGTTTGTGGTCGACTCACCCGGTTCGTAATCGGTGACGAAGCGTGTGCCTTGGACGTCGTAGACGTAAGGCGCGGCCGCATGAGCTTTCGAGAGGGACCGGATCCCGTGGTCGGACAGGAACTCGGTCTCGTCCAGCATGCGGCGGAGCAGCGCCGTCATCCGGTGGGCGCGCAGCAGCGAGAGCAGCACGCGGTTGTCCTTGCCCGCCTCGCCCCATCGCGAGACCAGCTGCGCGAGATCCGGACGGTGCGCCAGCATCCATCGGGCGCGGGCGGCGAAGCCCGGGAACTGGTCCATGACCGTCCCGTCCAGCACCTCGACGGCACAGAGCGGGATGAGACCCACGAGCGAGCGCACCCGCAGGGGCACGCGGGTTCCGTCGGGAAGGTTGAGCATGTCGTAGTAGAACTGGTCCTGCTCATCCCACAGGCCGATCGACGCCTCGCTCGCCGTCTCGCCCCCATTGTTTATGGCCTCCGCGATATACAGGAAATGCTCGAAGAACTTGGTCGCGATGTCCTCGTAGACATGGTCCTCAAGGGCGAGTTCGAGCGCGATCCGCATCAGGTTGAGGCAGTACATTGCCATCCAGGCCGTCCCGTCGGCCTGGCTGATATAGCCGCCGGTCGGCAGCGGCTTGGAACGGTCGAAGACGCCGATATTGTCGAGGCCGAGAAAACCGCCCTCGAAGATGTTGCGTCCGGTGACGTCCTTGCGGTTCACCCACCAGGTGAAGTTCAGCATGAGCTTGTGGAAGACGCGCTCCAGGAAGGCGCGGTCGCCCTGGCCGGTATGGGCGCGGTCCATCTGGTAGACCCGCAGCGCCGCCCAGGCATGGACGGGCGGGTTCGCGTCGCCGAAGGCCCATTCGTAGGCCGGCAGCTGCCCGTTGGGGTTCATGTACCACTCGCGTGTCAGCAGGATCAGCTGGCCCTTGGCGAAAGCCGGGTCGATCAGCGCGAAGGTCACGCAGTGGAAGGCGAGATCCCAGGCGGCGTACCAGGGATACTCCCACTTGTCGGGCATCGAGACGATGTCGGCATTGTTGAGGTGCAGCCATTCGCTGTCCCGGCCGTGCCGGCGCGTATCGGGAGGCGCGGGGTGGCCGGGGTCGCCGGCGAGCCAGCGGCGCACGTCGAAGTGATAATACTGCTTGGACCACAGCATGCCGGCCAAGGCCTGCCGCTGCACGGCACGGGCATCGGGGTCCGCGATGTCCTGCTGGACGGCCGCGTAGAACGCGTCGGCCTCGGCGATGCGGTCCGCGAAGACGGCCTCGAAACCCGCGACGTCGAGCGGCCCGGCTTCGGCGGGCGCCAGCCGGAAACGAAGCTGGGCCTTGCCGCCGGCCTCGAGCCGCAGGCGGCTCAGCGCCGCACACTTGGTTCCCTCGGCCGCGGCACTGACGGCGTCCCCTTTGCCATGCACGACGTAGTCGTTGATGCCGTCCTTGAACGGGCCGGATGCCGCTGTGCCGAACAAGCGGGGCGTGTTGGTCTCGTTCTCGCAGAACAGGAACTCGACCGGCTGCAGGGCCGAGAAGTGCAGGACGCGCCCGGCCGTGCGGCTCGCCGCGACGAGGTTCTCGCCGGCCCGTCGCAGCGTCGGACGCGGCTGACCCGGTTCCCAGCTCCATGTATTTCGGACCCAGAACTGCGGAAGCACATGCAGGTCGGCGGGATCCGGCCCGCGGTTCTCGACCGTCACCCGCAGGAGGATGTCCCGTGGCGCCATCTTGGCATATTCGATGCCGACGTCGAAGTAGCGGCCCTCCGCGAAGACGCCTGTATCGACGATCTCATATTCAGGAAGATCTCTGCTTTCCCGCTTCCGGCGGGCGTTCTCGGCCAGCAAATCCGCATAGGGAAAGGCGGCCTGGGGATATTTGTAGAGCAAGCGCATGTAGGAGTGGGTTGGCGTGCCATCGAGGTACCACCACAGTTCCTTGACGTCTTCGCCGTGATTGCCCTCCTCGTTGGTGAGGCCGAACATCCGCTCCTTG
>CAXTVD010000122.1:0-3894 GCA_964247575.1 uncultured Lichenihabitans sp. | reverse complement strand
GATCCCGACCGTTCCAGAGCGCGAGCGCGAGGCACCAGAGCTGATGCTCGTCGCTGAAGCCGCCGATGCCGTCCTCGCCCCAGCGATAGGCCCGGGCGCGCGCCTGGTCGTGGGGGAGATAGGCCCAAGCGTCCCCGTCGGCGCTGTAGTCCTCCCGAACGGTGCCCCACTGCCGTTCGCTGAGATAGGGTCCCCAGCGTTGCCATCCCTCCGTGTCGGCCGCGCGCAAACGACGCCCTTCGACGGTATCGCTGGGATGCATGGCTTCGGCAGGACTGGGGTTGTCGGACAAGCGGCGTCTCCTCAAGGCGTCATCGCCTCAAGGTAGACCGCCCGGCGGTCCGAAGTCGAAGGCGCGCCTCAGGCTATGCAGGAGAGCCGACGCGGGAATGACAGATCAGGGTTCCGCATGAAGGAGACCACCCGCCGGATGTTGCCGGGCCCGCTTCGGCGCAAGCCAAAGCGTCGCGCGTTCAGCCATCGACGGCGGAGAACATCTCGTTGGTCAGAAACGCGATCTGCGTGCGGTTCTTGGCCTTGAGCTTCTTCATGATCTGCCGGACGTGGACCTTCACGGTGCTTTCGCACATGTTGAGCTCGTAGGCGATCAGCTTGTTCGGCGTTCCCTTCCGGAGCGCGCGGGCGACGAGGACCTGTCGTGGGGACAGGACTCCGATGTCGACCGCCTGCGGGCGGGACGCGGCACCCTGGCGATTGGAGGCCGTCATGAAGCTGGCGGCCGGCACGAAGACGCCGCCCGCCTGGACCAGACGCAGTACCTCGACCACGACGCGCAACTTCATGCTGGTGGGGATATAGCCGCCCGCTCCGAATTCCAGGGCCTTCAGGATGGAGCCGGGATCTTCGCGGCTCGACACGATGATGAAGCGAACGGACGGCGCCCCCGTCTTCAGGCGGTCGACGACCTTGTCGTCGCCCTTGGCTGCACTCTCGAACTCGGCCTCCGTCATGCAGAGCAGAAGCAGGGCATCCTCGCCGAGGCTGCGTTCCGCGAGCCATTGCTCGACGGTCTGGAACAGCGTGAAGCGAAAGCTTGGATCGGCGGCACGCAAGCCGGCCAGGAAGCATTCGCCGAACAGGGTCCGGTTGTCGATCACGACCACGTGCAGACCTGCTGCCGCGGCTCGCTCTCGTTCACGGAAATCACAGACGCCCTGATCGATGATGATCCGTTCATCCGAGCCGGTGAGTCTTGCAAGTGCGGAGGTGTGGATTGACATGATCTCAGTCCTACGGCGGCTTGTCAGAAAATTAATCGAATATACTTTGCTTTATCTAATCCAGTGCTCGAAGCGAAATAATCGGTTGACTCCGAGTGCAACAATTAAGCGCTCATTCATACAACCATCAGTTGCAGGGTGAAATGCGGCAAAAGTGTGTCTGCAAAGTCTTACATCTGGCCGGATGGGGATTGCAGCCATCCATCAAAAGGAGAAGGAGACGCCCGGACGGCATCAATCGAGAGTGGATCGAGTGTCAGCAAGTCGGTCGTGGGATAAACTCTTTCGTCTCAGCCAGGCTTGACTCCCGGCGGGCTCAAACATTTTGCAGCTGAGCCATCGTTTCAGTCGCGTCGCCTCAGAGCGAGGCATTAACAATGTTGCACACTTTCAGACGTCGAGGGTCGAATGCAGCGCCGGGGATCCGAGCTCGTTACAGGTTGCGATGCCGGCAAGCGGCGCGCCTGTCGCTTCATCCCGTTGGGCGGTTCTGGCCCGTGCTTCAGGCCGAAGGCAGGATCCCGGCGAGATCCGTCCAAAAGGCGTACTTGGCAGCACGCGGGAGCGCACGAATAGCTCCCCCTCAGGTCCTCGCCCGCGGCTTCCGTCTCAACGGGTCGCGGCGGGACGAGCGGCCTCCCTTGCCGGACGCAGCGACGCTTCGACGTGCGTCGCGTCCGCGTGAGTGGCTGGGCAGCACCAGGACAAGAACAGCGACGGAACATGCCGATGTCAGCCACGGTGTCAAAGCTTCAAGGTGTTGCAGCAGGCGGTCGGGCGACGCGGCTGACGAAGGTCCGCACGGACGCTCCGCTGAAGCGGACCATGGATGTCGCCCTCGCCGTCCTTGCGCTGCTCCTGCTGATTCCCGTGATCGTCTGCGTTGCCGCCGCCATCCGGATCTCGACGGGATCGGGCGTGCTCTACGCGCACCGGCGGGTGGGACGGAACGGCAGGCCTTTCGCCTGCCTCAAGTTCCAGACGATGGTTCCGGACGGGGACGCCTGCCTGGCGCGCCACCTGGCCGAGAATCCGGACGCCGCGCGGCAATGGCAGACCGACCGCAAGCTGAAGGACGACCCGCGCGTGACCCGTCTCGGTCGTGTTCTGCGTGCCACCAGTCTCGACGAGATCCCGCAACTTCTCAACATCCTGTCTGGCGACATGAGCTGGGTGGGACCGCGCCCGATCGTCTACGCGGAACTGGAGAAGTACGGGTCCGCCGCGCGGGACTACTTTACGGTGCGGCCCGGCCTCACGGGCCTGTGGCAGGTGAGCGGCCGAAGCCGGCTGACATATGCCGAACGTGTCGAGTTCGACCGTCATTATGTGCGCAACCGATCCATCCTCCTCGACCTCTCCATTCTGGCCCGGACGCTCCCGGCCGTTGCGCGGCGCGCGGAGACCTCGTGAGGCGGTCGGCGATGCGGCGGGCGTGACGCCGTGTCCATCTCCCTCATGGGCCTGCTCGTCTGCGCGGTCGTCTGGGGACTAGGCTGGATGCTTGGATCACCCCTGGTTGTGGGGCTGGTGGCGTCCACGGCCTTCGGGACCACCTCGGCCATGACGCTCGGCGCGCTGGGCGGATCCTCACCCTTGATCTACTTCGTTTTCGCCTTGGCCCTGATCAGCCAGGCTCTGTTACATCGCGGCTTGGTCCCCGGTCTCACGGCGGTGTTCGCCAGGCATTGGGAGCCTTGGGTGATCAGCGGACTCGTCGTCTATGCAGGATCGGGCGCCACCGTCCTTCCGCGGCTATTCGCCGGCGCGACGAGCGCCTTCGTCGCCTCGCGGGAAATCGGCGTTGTCGAGATCGCCCTCGCGCCGACGGCAGGCAACGTCACCCAGACCGGCTATTTCATCCTGGGAGCCCTTACCTTTTTCGCCTTGCTCGTCTTGCTGCTGAAGGGAACGCCGCTTGACGTCCTGCGCAAGGGCTTCTTCGCCTGGGCCTCGATCAACGCGGTGGGCGGGGCGGTGGATCTGGCCGCCAAGATGGCGGGGGCCGGCGACGTCCTCACGCCGATCCGGACGGCGACCTTTGCCTATCTCACCGATGTCGAGCAGGCCGGTTTCGCCCGCATCAATGGCACCTATTCGGAGGCCTCCTCGTTCGGGGCCGCGTCGCTGGCGTCGCTGGCTTTCGCCTTCACCTATTGGAAATGGAGCGGCTCCCGCCCGGCCTTCCTGCTGTCGGCCGTGCTGCTCGTGCTCCTGGTCCTGTCCACCTCCAGCACGGCCTATGTTGGACTGGCCGTGCTGGCCATGGTCGCCCTGGCCTCGCTGCTGCGCGCGGCCGGGCGCGGCGTTCTGACGATCGACGGTGTCGTGGTGGTGACGTCTCTCACGCTGCTGGTGGCCGTCGTGCTCTTTGTTCTCGTCTACGACCAGAAGCTCCTGGAGCCGGCTCAGCACCTGTTCCAGACCACCATCCTCGACAAATCGCAGTCGGAGTCGGGACGGGAGCGCAGCTACTGGAACGAGCGAAGCCTGCTGTCGGTCGTTGAAACCTATGGTCTCGGGATCGGAATCGGGAGTTCCCGCGCGTCCAACTGGCTCGTTGCCGTCCTGTCGCAACTCGGCGTCCTCGGCGCCGTGTTGGAAACGGTGCTGATCCTCTCCTTTCTGACCGGTCGAAAGCCTCCGTCATCGC
>CAXTVD010000121.1:0-11042 GCA_964247575.1 uncultured Lichenihabitans sp. | reverse complement strand
GGACCATGTCCCAGTGGTCGAGCCGCAGGATCTTGAGACTGTCGAACCGATCCGGGCCGAGCGCGTCGAGCATCAGTTCGACGCCCTCGACCGAGGGCCACACGTTTTCGTAATGGCCATTGACCAGCACGATCCGGCGCGCGCCCTGGCGGAACAGGTCGAGCAGGATGTCGCGCAGCAGGGCCGAGAAGGTGGCCGCGCTGATGTTCACCGTGCCCGGAAATTGCGGGCCGCCGCCCGTCCGGGCCTGGGAGCGCATGCCATAGGCAAGGGGCGGCAGCACCAGCCCGCCCACGGCCCGGGCGACCCGCTCGCAGATCGCGGTGGGCAGGATCACGTCGACGTTCATCGCCATGTGGTGGCCATGCTGTTCGGTCGAGCCGAGCGGCAGGAACAGGGGTGCGCCTGCACCGATGCGACGCTGGGCCTCGGGCCAGGACAGCTCGGCATAGGAGACCGTGTCGTTCATGGGAGCCTCATAGCATGGCGGCGCCGCCATTCGCCCCCAGGCACTGCCCGGTGAAGAAGGTGGCGGACGGGCCGGCCAGGAACAGGATGGCGGCCGCGATCTCATCGGGCCGCCCGAGCCGCCCGAGCGGGTGGGCCGTCTCGAGCCGCTGGACCTCGGGCGAAAGCGTGTCGAAAGCCAGCAGGGGCGTATCCGTGGGGCCGGGCGCGACGGCGTTGACAAGAATGCCGGGCGCGAGCTCGCGCGCCCAGGACCGTGTCAGCCCCAGCACCGCGGCCTTGGTCGCGACATAGACCGAAGCCCCCTGACGCCCGAGATAGGCCAGCTCGGACGCGAGATTGATGATGCGCGAGCCCTGCCCGAGATGGGGCAGCGCCTCGCGCGTCACGAGGATCATGCTGCGGACGTTGATGGCGAAGCAGCGGTCGATCTCGGCCGCCGTGACGGTTGCGAGCGGCGTGTCGGGCATGATTCCGGCATCGTTCACGACAATGTCGAGGCCGCCGAGCCGGCGCACGGCCTCGGCGACCGCTGCGACGATCTGCGCCTCTTCGGCGAGGTCGCAGGCCAGGATCGGGATCGTTGCAGCCGGATCGGCCCGGAGATCCAGGCCGACGACGCGCGCCCCCGCATCGGCGAGCGCCTGTGCCGTGGAGCGTCCGATGCCACTCGCGGCGCCGGTGACGAGCGCGCGGCGACCCTCCAGCGGCGCTACCATGGCACCTCTCCCCGATCGACGCCGAGGGTCTGTCCGGTGACGTTCCGGGCCAGGTCCGAGGCGAGGTAAAGATAGGCCTGGGCGACGTCGGCCGGCTCCATCAGCCCGCCGAGAGCCTGGCTGCCGAGGATCTCGGCCAGCAGCTCGGCCTCCGGGCGGCCGGAGCGCTCGGCCATGCGGGCCAGCGACGCCATGGAGGATGGCGTCCGCACCCAGCCGGGGCAGACCGCGTTCACCCGGATGTCGCGCGCCCCGAGCTCGCGCGCCCAGGTCTTGGTCAGGCCGATCACCGCATGTTTGGACGCCACGTAGGCCCCGAACAACGGCTCGGCCACCCGCCCCCAGACGGAGGCGGTGTTGACGATGCTGCCGCCCGCACGCATGTGCGGCAGAGCGTGGCGGGTCACGAGGTCGGTGCCGATCACATTGACCTCGATCACGCGGCGCACATCGGCCGTCACCTCGGGGCCGAGAGCGTCGAGCGGGGTCATCCGTTCCAGCCCGGCATTGTTGACGAGCACGTCCAGTGCGCCGATGCGCCCGAGGCTCTCGGCCAGGGCCGCCGCGTCGGTGATGTCGGCCCTGTAGGCGTCCGCTCCGAGGCGGCGGGCCTCGTCGTGGATGGCGGCGTCCTCGGCCAGCATGTGCAGGCGGGCGCCGGCCGCCGCGAAAGCCTCCGCAATGCCGAGCCCGATGCCGCGGCTCGCTCCCGTCACCAGCACGGTCTTGCCGGAGAAGTCGAGGCTCACGCCAGCGCTCCGGTCTCGTGACGGAGAAGATGCAGGATCTCGTTGCGCAGCCGGAAGAACGGCTCGGTCTCGCGCAGCGGCAGCGTCCGCTCCGGGCCCAGCAGGGCCGTCACGTCGATGTCGGCCACCACCCGCGCCGGCCGGGCGGAGAAGACGAGGATGCGGTCGCCCAGGAACACGGCCTCCTCGACGTCATGCGTCACGAAGATGACCGTCTTGGACTCCTTGATCTGGATCTCGCGCAGCTGCACCTGCAGCATCTCGCGGCGCTGGGCATCCAGCGCGCCGAAGGGCTCGTCCATCAGCAGCACGTCCGGGCCGGCGGCGAGCGTACGGGCGATGGCGACGCGCTGGCGCATGCCGCCCGAGATGCGGTTGGGAAAGGCGTCCCCGAACTCCTTGAGGCCGACCAGCTCGAGATAGTGGTCCGTACGGCGGCTCTTCTGCTCGGGCGAGAGGTCGGCACGGTAGCGCGTGCCGAAGGCCACGTTCTGGCGAACCGTAAGCCAGGGGAATGAGGAATAGGCCTGGAACACCATCCCGCGCCGCTGGTCCGGCTCGCCCACAGGCTGGCCGTCGAGACGGATCTCGCCGGCCGAGGGGCGGTCGAGCCCGCCGACCATCCGCATGAGGGTGGTCTTTCCGCAGCCGGACGGGCCGAGGAAGATCACGAACTGGCCATGCGGGATCGCGAGATCGAAGCTGGGGGCCACGACGGGCAGATCGCCGAAGCGCTTGGAGACGCCCCCGAAGGTAACGAAGTTCTGCCGCGCCACGGTCAGAGATACCGGAACAGGTGGCGGTGCAGAGCCCGCAACGCCTGGTCTGTGACGAGGCCGATCAGGCCGATGGCCACAACACCGGCCATGACCTGCGGCGTCTGCATGTAGCGCCGCGCCACCCAGATCACGAAGCCGAGGCCGCTGCTGGCGGCGATGATCTCGGCGACGATCAGGTAGGTCCAGCACCAGCCCAGGCTGATGCGCAGATTGTCGAGCAGGCTCGGGGCCATCGCGCGGAACGCGACGTCGGTGAAGATCTGGCGCGGCCGCGCCCCCAGCGTCAGGGCGATCTCGACATATTCGTGCGGCACGCGGGTCATGTCGTCCGCCACCATGAGCACGAGCTGGAAGAAGGTGCCGAGCCACAGGAGGAAGATCTTGTTGCTCTCGCCGACGCCGAACCAGATGATGCTCAACGGAACCAGCGCCGGCACGGGCAGGTAGCGGATGAAGTCGATCAGCGGCTCCAGCGCCGCGCGGACCGGCCGGTAGACGCTCATCAGCATGCCGAGCGGGATCGCCATGACGGCGGCCAGCACGAAGGCCACCCAGACCCGCAGCGTCGAGACGCCCGCGTTCCACATCAGGTCCTGGTTGAGCACCATGTCCGACAGCGTGGCCGCCACCGTGCTGGGGGCCGGCAGGAAGACCGGGTTGGCGAGGCGGGTCCGTACGACCAGTTCCCAGGCCAGCAGCAGGACGACGACCGTGCTGCAGGAGATCGCCAGGGTCGCCCGGCGGGGAAGCGTCGCACGAAAGCCGAAGCCGCGCGCCAGCCAGGCCGCGATAGCGCCCTGCCACCGCGAGGAAGGGTCGGGCGCTTTCCCTCCGGCCGAGTCCTGCTCGTGACCTAACGGGCCGCTTGCGCCGGACACCGGAGCTGCGGCCCGTGCCGTCATTTGAGGTCCTTTTCGGCCAATCCCTTGATAACCGCCGCGTCGAAGGCCTTGTCGGCCGACAGCTTGGTATCGGCGGCGCCGTTCTCCAGATTCAGCTGCATGACCGTGTCGAAAATGCCGGGCAGCGTTCCCGCCGTTGTCGCCGATCCCATCAGCTTCTGGGACTCGGCAAGGTCCGTGTAGACCAGGCTGCCCTCGATGCTGGCTTTGAAATCCTCAGGCGACAGCTTGAAGTGCGGAGCCGCCAGCTTGATGAAGTCGGCCTCGTTGGTCTTGAAGTATTCGATGGCTTTGTAGACGCCGATCAGGAAGTGCTTGTACTTGTCCGGATGGGCCTTGAGATCGTCCTGCCGGACGATGAACACGTCGGTGATGTAGCCCGGGTACTTTTCCGAGCTGACGATTTCCAGCGGCTTGCGGGCCGTGTCGGTCTTGAGCGCCTGCGACAGGTAGGGCTGGTAGGTGGCCACCGCCGTGATCGAGGAGTCGGCGAAGACCGCGACCGTGTCGCCCGTGGCGATCTCCTTGAGGTTCAGGTCCTTCAGGGTCAGCCCGGCCTTCTTGAGCTCGAGCTGCAGGAGCAGCCGTGCCGGGATGTTGAGCTCGGAGGCGACCGTCTTGCCCTTCAGGTCGGCGACGCTCTTGACCGAGCCGTCGGCGATCACGCCGTCGCCGCCGAGCGACTCGTCGATGGTGCCGATGAGCACGCCGGGCGTCGTGTCGGTCCGGGGGCGGCCCTGGTATTCGCCCACCGTGCGCATGTCCATCTCGATGTCGCCGCGGTCCATGGCCGCCATCACATCGGCGCGCTCGTCATCGAATTTGAGGTCGACGGCGAGATCCAAAGCCTTGAAGTAGCCGAGGTCGCTGGCGACGAAGACCGGCGCGTAGCCCGACCAGGTCGGCGAGAGGATGCGGATTGTGTCGGCGGCCCGCGCCTGAACAGCCGAGAACAGGCAGGCCGCGACGGCCGCGGAGGCCAAAGCACGCTTCATCAGGTCGTCCTCCGTGAGAGGAGGTCATGCTCGGCCAGCGCGACTTGGCAAGATAGCAAAATTAATCGAACGTTGGATCGAGAAACGCCAAACCTCGCGGGGGTTCGATGCGGCGCCTGGACACGATCGATCTGCGTCTCCTGCGCGTGTTCATCGCGCTTGTGGATGCGCGCGGCTTCGCAGGCGCGCAGATCACCCTGAACCTGTCGCCCTCGACGCTGAGCATGCATCTGAGCGAACTCGAGAAGCGGGTTGGCGGGCAGCTTTGCGTGCGCAGCCGCAAGGTCTTCCGCCTGACCGACCTCGGTCAGGCCACCTACGACGCCGCCGCCAAGCTGTTCCTCGACATCGACGAGTTCCGGCATCGGGTCGGCGCGGCGAGCGGGCGGCTCACGGGGCGCCTGCGGCTGGGCATCGTCGACGGCGTGATCTCGAGCGCCGTCATCGGCCTGCAGCATGCCATCCGCCGGATGCTGGAGCCCGATTTCGACGTCTTCGTCGACCTCGTCCAGGCGACGCCCCTGGAGCTGGAACAGGCGGTTGCCGAGGGCCGCCGGGACGTCGTCGTGGGTCCCTTCTCCCAGCGTGCCCCAGGGGTGGTCTACAAGCCGGTGTTCCGGGAACCGCACCGGCTCTACTGCGGGCGCGGCCATCCGCTGTTCGACCTGCCCGACACGGCGATCAGCCGCCGGCAGATCGAGACGGCGCGGCTGTCGGTGCGCGGCTATCGCCAGCTCGAGGACCTGTTCCGGATCGGCCATCCGAAGGCTGCCGCCTCCGTCCTGCAGATGGAAGCCCAGACGATGCTGATCCTATCGGGGCATTATCTGGGCTTTCTGCCCTGCCATATTGCCGAGCGCTGGGAACAGAGCGGCGAGCTGCGCGCCGTCCAGCCGCGCACTTACGCCTTCGAGTCGCAGCATTTCCTGGCCTACCGGCGTGCAGCGGAGAAGGTCCCGGTGATCGCCGCCTTTCTCGCCAGCGTCGCGGCGTCCTCCCAGGCCGGTGAGCCGGGCCGCTCAGCCCAGAAGCTCGCCGATGGTGATCGACAGCTCCCGCGCCCGCGCGCCGGCTTGGAGGACGCGCACAACGCCGACCGCCGCAGCACCGGCAATGCCGAAATCACCGGGGCCGGCGACCTCTAGCGGACCGTTCCGCGGATCAGCCCGGCCACGGTCGACGGGGCTTGCCCGGCACGGCCGCCTTCGCGCGTCCGGCCGGGCTACGCGGCCTTGATCAGGTCGGCGATGCGCTCGGCCATCATGATGGTCGGCGTGTTCGTGTTGGCCCGCGGGATGGTGGGCATCAGCGATGCGTCGCAGACCCGGAGGTTTTGCGCGCCGTGCACGCGGCCCTGGCCGTCGGTCACCGCGAGCGGATCCCCGACGGCGCCCATCCTGCAGGTGCCCGACGCGTGCCAGACCCCGCCGACCGACGCGCCGAGAAAGTCGGTCAGCGCCGTGTCGTCCTCGAGCAGGTGATCCAGCCGGATGCCGAGCGTGACCACGCCATGGATGAGGTGCGGGCGGAGCGGTCCCGCCCAGTCGAGCATGGCGCCGAACAGCCCGCGCTGCACGGTGTTCACGAAACCGGGCCCGGCGAGCCTGGCGACGCGCGGCGAATAGCTGGTCGGAAAGACCGGTCCCCGCCACGGCTCCATCAGCGGGTCGCCGAGGGTCTTGGCCCCGAGCCGGAAGCCGATCTTCAAGCGCTCCATGTCGCGCCAATCGGACAGCATGCGGAAGTCGACGGCCGGCTCCTCACGGACGTCGCGGGAGGTCAGGGACACGGCGCCGCGCGAATAGGCCTTGTTGACCCAGATAAACAGCGTGCCGACCCGCTGCCCGACGGAGTGCCAGCCCGAGCGGGCGATCATGGCGACATGCATGTCCCCTTCCGGCGTTCCCTCCAGCCCGGAGGAGAAGCGCAGAATGGCGTGATCGTGGTGCTCGGCGAGGTCCCGCAGGCGCGCCGCGGGCGGAAGATAGGTCGAAACCGCCGTGGAGGGGTGCTCCATCAGGTTCTGTCCGACCCCCCGGCGCTCCAGCGCAACCGGGATCCCATGCTGGCGCAGCGCGTCCGCCGGTCCGATGCCGCTCCGCATCAGGAGCGCGGCGGTGTGGATCGCGCCGGTCGACACGATGACCTCGTCGCCCGTGAGGGTCCTCGGGGGGCCCCCAGCGGCGGGAACGATCACCGCGCCGGTCGCGCGGGTGCCCTCCAAGGTGAGGCGATCGACAAGGTGGTCGGTGATGATCGTCAAATTGGGACGCCGCCGCACCTCCGGCGTCAGGTAGCCGACCGCTGTGGGGACGCGCTGGCCCTTGTCGCTGACCGCGACGGCGCCGAGGAACACGCCATCCTCCCAGCGGCCGTTCTGGTCGGGTCTGCGGGGATAGCCGCGTTTCTCCAACGTCCCGCACAGGGCCCGCACGAAGGGGGACAGCGCCCCGTTGCCGATGCGGCGGATCGGGATGGGGCCGTCCTTGCCGTGATAGGGACCATCGAAGTCGACGTCCCGCTCCAGCTTTCGGAAGTAGGGCAGGCACGCGTCCCAGGACCAGCCCTCGGCGCCTGCCTCGCCCCATGCGTCGTAGTCGCCCGGCGCACCGCGATGGGCCACCATGGCATTGACGGAGGAGCCGCCGCCCAGCACCCGGCCCTGCTCGTAGCGCCGGCCAGTGCGGTCGTCGCTGTTGCCGCGGGGTGCGCCCATCGTGGCCGTGAGCTCCGGCCAGATGTTGTCGGGATCGAGATAGGCCCGTCCGGGGTAGCGGCTCGCGATCGCGGCCGGCATCGTGTCGAGGGTGAGGTCACGCCCGGCCTCGACCAGGGTCACGCGGTGGCGGCCGTCTTCCGTCAGCCGGGCCGCCAGCACGCAACCCGCGGAGCCCCCGCCGAGAACGAGAAAGTCAGTCAAATCCCTTGATCCTCACCCTTGAGCTGTGGCGCTTGCGGGGATCCGAGACGCGAGCATGGTCCTCAAACCCCCGACGACATGGTTGCCGCGCTACTTCTTGCCGCCCCACTTCTCCGGATAGCCCGGCAGGTCGCTGCAGCCGCAGGCCGCGTAGAATAGCGGCGGCATCTTGGGATCGACGTAGGAGCCGAGCTTGTCCTTGGTGATGACCGGCTGCGGCAGCACCCATTCCGGGCCGGGCACCGGCTTGCCCTTCAGAATGTCGACCGCCGCGATCAGGGCCGTGCGCCACTGATAGGCCGGATAGGTCGGCGCGATCCCCTTGAACCCTTCCTTCTGCCACTTCTGCAGGTAGTCGTTCTGGTCCTCGCCGGTGATCACCGGATAGGGCTGGTTGGCGTCCTCGAAGGCTTCGGCCACGGCCACCGACATGGCGCCGAAATCCACCCATACCGCGTCGATCTGGCCGAAGCGGCTGAGGTAGTCGCTCACGACCGCCTTGGTCTTAGCATTGTCGGCGCCCGTGAACTCGGTGCCGATCGGCGTGATGCCGGCGTCCTTGAACACCTGCAGGGCGGCGTCCGACCGTGTCTCGAAGACGTCGATGCCGGGCGCCGTCCGCAGCACCAGGAGCTTGCCGCCCTTGGGCATGTTATCGACCACGAACTTGGCCCCGGCGATCCCGTAGGCATAGCCCCCGATGGAATGGACGGCCGTCACGGGGCATTTGCTGTTCACGCTGCGGTCGAAGGTGACCACCGGGAGCGACTTGCAGGCCTCTTCGACCACGGGTGTCAGGGCGTCGGAGGTGTGGGGCGACACCACCAGGATGTCGCACTGCCCCCCGCTCACGAAGGCCCGGATGTCGGAGATCTGCTTGTCGTCCTTGTCCTGGGCGTCGGCGTAGTTGATCGAGGCGACATCGGCCTTCATCTGTGCGGCCGCCGCCTGCATCGTGATCCAGCCTTCCACGCGCCAGGGATTGCTGACGCTGGCGTTGGAGAAGCAGACCCGGTAGGGGCCGGGCTTCTTGTACTTGGCCGTATCGACCGTGCCCGCGGTGAGGTGCTGCTCCCACGGCTTGTCGGCGGGTCCCTGCGGGGTGGCACTCATCAAGGCGGCCTCGGCCTGGGCGGCCGCCTGGTCGGCCAGGGCCGGCAACGGCAGCGCGACCGTGGCGAACGCGACCGGCACGGCGCCGAGGAATGGCAGCAATCTCGATCTCATGAGGTTCCTCCGAATGATTTGGCCTTTGTGGCCGATTGACTGTCAGGGCCGCCGGCCTGAAAGGCTTGCGGCCCCGATCAGGATGACGCCCTGGACCGCCACGCGCAGCGGCTCGGGAAAACCGACCAGGTTGAGCACCGTGAACAGCGCATAGAGGTTCAGCGCGCCGATCACGGCGCCTCCCACGCTGGCAGCGCCGCCCAGCAGCGCCACGCCGCCGATCACGGCCGCCGAGATGGCCTGCAGTTCGAAGCCCGTTCCCACATCGACGGACACGCCGGAAAAGCCGCCGAGGAGAATGCCGGCCACCACGGCCGACAGGGCCGAGATCACGAAGGCGGCGACCCGGAGCCGCCGGACCGGCGCACCGGCGAGTTCCGCGGCTTTGGGATTGTCGCCGATCATCAGGATCAGCCGGCCGAAGTTCGTGCCGTGCAGCAGCCACGCCATCGCGGCGACGGCGACGACCAGCACGAGCACGGCCATCGGCAGCACCGTCACGCCCGGGACGTTGCGCCAGGCGAAGCGCCCGAACATGCGCAGGTTGTCGGGCAGCGAGCCGGCCGGGGAGCCGCCCGACCAGCGCATGGCGACGCCCTTCGCCGACAGCAGCATGCCCAGGGTGGCGATGATGGACGGCACCTTGAGCCACGCCACGACGGCCCCGTTGATCGCGCCGATCAGCAGGCCGATCCCGGCCACGGCCGCCAGAGCGAGCGGCGTCAAGGCGGGGTCGCCGCCGGTCAGCAGCGCGCAGCCGATCACCGTGAGGGTCATCAGCGAGCCGGACGACAGGTCGAACCCACCCGTCGCGAGCACGAAGGTCTGGCCGCAGGTGAGGATCACCAGCGGCGCCGCGCGCTGGAGCAGGCTCATCAGCCCGGCGGGCGTGCGGTAGAGCGGGCTCAGGGCCGCGATCGCCACGACGAGTGCGACCGTGACCAGAAGCGCCGGATTGAAGCGGAGCGTGCGGCGGGGGCCGGGATGCAAGGCCGTGGACGGGGCGTTCGCCGTGCTCATGCCACATGGTCCCGCGAGCGCGCCGTATAGGCGGCTACGGAGGCCACCACGATCAGTCCCCGCAGGATCTGGCCGAGAAACGGGTCGATCTGCAGCATGTTGAACACGGCATCGATCGTGGAGAAGACGACCACGCCCGCGAGCGTGCCCCCGATCCCGCCCTTGCCGCCCGTCAGCAGCGTGCCGCCGATCACCACCACCGCGATCGAGTCGAGGTCGTAGCCGCCGTCGCGGCCGACCCAGGGCGTTCCCTTGCCGAGGCGGCTCGCGAGGTAGAGGCCCGCCAGGGCCGCCGCGACGCTCGCCGCTACATGGGCCGCGATGATGACCCGTTCGGTGCGGATCCCGGCAAGGCGCGCCGCTACGCGGCTGCCGCCGACGCTGTAGAGCCGCGACCCGGCCACCGAGCGCACGAGCAGGACGCCAAGGAGGAGAGCGACCGAGAGAAGGATCAGCACCGCATAGGGGAGGCCCGCAACGTCACCGTAGGCGAGCGTCCGGAAACTCTCGGGCACGGCGCCCTGCAGGTGACCATAGGCCGTGGACAGGATGCCCTGGAGGATCAGGGCCATGCCGAGCGTCGCGATCAGCGGGCTGACACCCACCCGGGCCACGAGCCACCCGTTGGCCAGTCCGATCAGCACGCCCGCTGCGACCGCCGCCAGCACCCCGGGCAGGATCATGCCGGCGTGCCCGTCCATCAGGAAGGAGGCGAGCACGGCCGAAAGGCTGACGAGGTTGGCGACGGACAGATCGATGGAGCCGACCAGCAGCACCAGGGTCTGCCCCATGGCCACGAGGCCCAAGGCGACCATGCGCTGGAGCAAGCCCATCACGCCGGTCACCGACAGCTGGGCAGCCTGGCCCGTCGCGAGAGCGGCGAGGGTGTAGACGAGGAGCGACAGACCGACCAGCAGGGTCGGCAGCGCGACCCCGGGCGGCAGGCCGCGGCGGGATGGGGGGGCGGACAGCGAGCGAAGGCTCATTGCGGCGCCCCTCGCCGGGCCGTGTGCAGCAGGGCACGCGACAGGATCTGTTCCTCGGTGGACCCCGCCGGCAACTCGCCCGTCACGGTGCCGTCGGCCATGACGAGGATGCGGTCACTCAGGCCGATGATCTCGGCGAGGTCGGACGACACGACGAGCACGGCGCCGCCCCGGTCGGCGAAGTCCCGCAGGATCCGGTAGATTGTGGCTTTGGCGCCGACATCGATGCCGCGCGTGGGCTCGGCGACCACCCACAGCCTGGCTCCCGCGGCCAGCC
>CAXTVD010000120.1:0-11181 GCA_964247575.1 uncultured Lichenihabitans sp. | reverse complement strand
CATCGTGAGCCGCATTCCCGTGCGCCCGGGCGACCCGTTCGATGCGGCCGGGCTTCGGATCACCCCGTTCGCGGTGCCCGGAAAGGTGCCGCTCTATCGTGAATCCGACATCGTTGCGATCGGCGACGAGACCGAGGACGTGATCGGGCTCGAGGTCGACGATGGCAGTCGCCGCTTCTGCTATGTGCCCGGTATTGCCCGCCTCGGGCCGGAGCTGGTGCAGCGGCTGAGCGAGGCGGACCTGTTCTTTCTGGACGGCACCGCCTTTACCGATGACGAACTTCCGACGATGGGGCTGTCGTCCAAGACAGCGGGCCGCATGGGACACCTCGCGATGACGGGGCAGGGCGGCACGCTCGAGGCATTTCCAGCGCAGATGCGGGCGCGGAAGATCTATATTCACCTCAACAACACCAATCCGGTCCTGGTCGAGGACTCGCCAGAGCGGGCACGCGTCGTGGAGGCCGGCTGGGACGTGGCCTTCGACGGGATGGAGATTGCGCTGTGAGGACTGCCGAGCGAGCCGTTCTGACGCATGAGGAGTTCGAGGCCGCGCTCCGGGCCATCGGCGAGGAGCGCTACCACAACCGCCACCGCTTCCATCGCCGCCTGCACGGGGGCGAGTGCAGCCGCGGCGAGGTCCAGGCCTGGGCCTTGAACCGCTACTATTACCAGTCGATGATCCCCATCAAGGACGCAACGGTGCTGACGCGGATGACCGATCCGGCGATGCGGCGCGAATGGCGCAAGCGGATCGAGGATCACGACGGCACGGGGCCGGGCGACGGCGGGGTCGAGCGCTGGCTGCGATTGACGGACAGCTTGGGCCTCGAACGCGAGGCGGTGACTTCGACCCGCCTCATCCTGCCGGCGACGCGCTTTGCGGTCGAGGCCTATGTCGCCTTCTGCCGGACGCGTCCGCTGCTGGAGGCAATCGCCTCCTCGCTCACGGAGCTGTTCTCGCCGACGATCATCAGCGAACGCGTCGCCGGAATGCTGAAGAACTACGATTTCGTCAGCCGCGACACGCTCGCCTATTTCACCGCCCGGCCCGAGCAGGCGCGGCGCGACAGCGACTTCGCGCTCGATTACGTCAAAGGCGAAGCCCGAACGGCCGAGGAGCAGGAGGCCGTGATGGACGCCCTGCGGTTCAAGTGCGACGTGCTCTGGACGCAGCTCGACGGCCTGTGGACGGCCTATGTCGAAGGCGCCCCGCCGCCCGGCTCATGGCGGCCCGGCTCCGACGAGGGACAGGGCACCTGATGGACGCGGCCTCCATCCCGCCCGATGCCCTGCCACGCCTGCCGCGCGGCGTCCGCCTGCGCCACGACGAGAGCCGGGGACAGTGGACCCTGCTCGCCCCCGAGCGGGTCCTGCAGCTCGACCCGGTTGCTGTCGAGGTGCTGAAGCGGTGCACCGGCACGGCGACCCTGTCGGGCCTGGTCGACGACCTGGCGACCACCTTCGCCGCCGACCGGACCCGGATCGAAGCGGACGTCCGCTCCATGCTGGCCTCGCTCCACGACAAGAAGGTGCTTGAGCTGTGAACGGTCTCGACAACGTGCCCGCTCCCTTCGGGCTGCTGGCCGAGCTGACTCACCGCTGCCCGCTCGCCTGTCCCTACTGCTCCAACCCGTTGGAGCTCGACGGACGGCGGGACGAACTCGATACGGACAGCTGGAAGCGGGTGTTCGGGGAAGCCGCGGCGCTCGGCGTGCTGCATGTGCATCTGTCCGGCGGCGAGCCGCTGGCGCGGCGCGATCTCGTCGACCTCGTCCGGCACTGCGCGAGCGTGGGCCTCTACAGCAACCTGATCACCTCCGGGCTCGGCCTGACCCCCGATCGCATGCAGGCCCTCGCCGATGCGGGGCTCGACCACGTCCAGCTCTCCATCCAGGACGTCGATCCGGCCTCGGCCGACCGCATTGCCGGGCTGAAGGGCGCCTTCACCCGCAAGGAGCAGGCCGCCGCTCTGGTGCGGGCCTCCGGCCTGCCGCTGACCGTCAATGCCGTGATCCATCGCGCCAATGTGAGCCGGGCCGGCGCCATGGTCGAGCTCGCGATCGCGCTCGGTGCCCGCCGGGTCGAGATCGCGCACACGCAGTATTATGGGTGGGCCTCGAAGAATCGGGAGGCGCTCATGCCGTCGCGGGCCGAGGCCGAGGAGGCCGTGGCCGCGATCGAACGGCTGAAGGAGGTCCATGCGGGTGCCATCGTGATCGACCATGTGGCACCCGACTACCACGCGCGCTACCCCAAGGCCTGTATGGGCGGCTGGGCCCAGAAGATCCTCAATGTCACCCCGACGGGCAAGGTCCTGCCCTGCCACGCCGCCGAGACCCTGCCCGGGCTGAGCTTCCTCACCGTGCGGGAGGCCAGCCTCGAAGAGATCTGGGTGCGCTCGCCCGCCTTCAACCGCTATCGCGGACTGGACTGGATGAAGGAGCCGTGCCGCTCCTGCGCGCGCAAGACGGTGGATTTCGGCGGCTGCCGCTGCCAGGCCTATGCCCTGACCGGCGACGCCGCGAATACCGACCCGGTCTGCGTCCTGTCACCCGATCACGGGATCGTCGCGGCTGCGGCGACGGACGGGGTGTCGAATGGTCTACCGGACTACAATTACCGGACGGCGCCGCCCGAGACCCGCTTGGCCGATCCGCTCGGCGTCTGAGCCGCTGAGCCCGGGCGGCTGGTGAGCTCCGGCCGGCCCCGGTTGAATGATCCTCTCCCACCCTCTATCTACGGGACGTCCGAGGGGCGTCCCGACTGCCGGGACTGAGACGGCCACCAGCCGAACCCTTCGAACCTGATCCGGGTCATGCCGGCGAAGGGACGGGACGATGCGGCAGGCCCAAGAATTTCCTTTTCGATCGCGCTCCGTTTGGAGCGCCCCATGCGCGTGACGGTCGTCGGCGCGGGGGTGGCCGGGCTTGTCACGGCCGTCACGCTCATGGAGCGCGGCGCCGACGTGACCGTGCTCGATCGCGGCCCGACTCTCGGTGCGACGGCGTGCTCGTGGTTCGCGGGCGGCATGCTTGCCCCGTGGTGCGAGGCCGAAAGCGCGGACGAGGCGGTCGTGTCGCTCGGCGCCGAAGCCCTCGACTGGTGGCCGCGCCACCACGCGTCGACGGCGATGCACGGCACCCTTGTCGTGGCGCCGCCCCGCGACAGCGGCGAACTCTCCCGTTTTGCCAGCCGGACCTCCGCCTTCGAGTGGCTCGACGAGACCGCCGTCGCCGCTTTCGAGCCGGATCTGGCGGGCCGCTTCCGCAAGGCGCTGTTCTTTCCCCGTGAAGCCCATCTCGATCCGCGCCGGGCGCTGGCCGACCTCTCCCGCCGCCTGACCGACGGCGGCGCGCGGCTGCGCTACGACGTCGAGGCGACGCTCGATGGGGCCGAAGGGGACAGGGTGGTCGACTGCCGGGGTTATGCGGCGGCTTCCGACTGGCCGGACCTGCGAGGGGTCAAGGGCGAGATGCTCATTCTGCGGAGCCGCGAAGTCGCGCTGTCCCGCCCCGTGCGGCTCCTCCATCCGCGCATCCCGCTCTACATCGTGCCGCGCGCGGACGGTCTGTTCATGGTGGGCGCGACCTCCATCGAGAGCGACGATCGACGCCGCGTGAGCGCGCGCTCGTTGATCGAGCTGCTGAGTGCCGCCTACACGCTTCACCCCGCCTTCGGCGAAGCCGAGGTTGTCGAGATCGGCACGGATGTAAGGCCTGCCTTCCCCGACAATCTGCCCGCCGTGCGGGACGAGGGTCGGATCGTCCGGCTCAACGGGCTTTATCGGCACGGCTTCCTGCTGTCGCCGGCCTTCGCCCGGAAAGCGGCCGATGTCGTCATGGGCGCGAGCCGAGAAGGAAAGGACGATCGATGGTAGGGCAGACCGGCGTGCAGATCGTCGTCAATGGAGAGCCGGTCGAGACCGCGGCCCGGACGCTCGACGCGGTGCTCGTTGAACTCGAACTGGCCCGGGCCGTGGTCGCGACAGCCGTGAACGGCGATTTCGTCCCGGCGCGGGCGCGGGCGCGGCGGGCGATTGGACCCGGCGACCGGGTCGAGATCGTCGCGCCGATGCAGGGAGGCTGAGACCATGTTCTACGGCACGGACTTTCGCTCGCGCCTGTTCCTGGGCACGGCGCAATATCCTTCGCCCAGCGTCCTCACGGAGGCGGTCAAGACGTCGGGGGCCGAACTCCTCACCGTGTCGCTGCGGCGGGAATCGTCGGCGGGGCGTGCGGGACAGGCCTTCTGGGGTCTGATCCGCGACCTCGGACTCAAGGTCCTGCCCAATACGGCGGGCTGCCATTCGGTGAAGGAGGCCGTGACCACCGCGCAGATGGCCCGGGAGGTGTTCGGCACCTCCTGGATCAAGCTCGAGGTGATCGGCGAGGCCGACACCCTGCAGCCCGATGTCTTCGGGCTCGTCGAGGCGGCCCGCATCCTGAGCGAGGACGGCTTCGACGTCTTTCCCTACACAACGGAGGACCTCGTCGTGGCCGAGCGCCTGCTCGAGGCGGGCTGCCGCGTCCTGATGCCCTGGGGCGCGCCGATCGGCTCCGGGCGGGGTCTCAACAACATCTATGGCCTGCGCGCGCTGCGGGCCCACTTTCCCGACGTGCCACTGGTCGTCGACGCCGGTCTCGGCCTGCCGTCCCACGCCGCGGCGGTCATGGAACTCGGCTACGATGCCGTGCTGCTCAACACGGCGGTGGCCAAGGCGGGCGACCCCGTCGCGATGGCCGGTGCCTTCGGCCGGGCCGTCGAAGCCGGGCGCATGGCGTTTGCGGCCAGCCCCATGGAGGCGCGGGACATGGCCGCTCCGTCGACGCCGGTCCTGGGCCGTGCGGTGCTGGCGTGACGCTCGATCGCTTCTACCCCGTCGTACCCGACGCGGACTGGGTGGAGCGTGTCGTCGGCGGGGGCGCCCGTCTCGTGCAACTGCGGATGAAGGACGTCGGAGCCGAGCGTCTCCGGGCCGACTTGAGCCGGGCCAAGCGATGCTGCCGCTTGGCGGGTGCGCAGCTGGTCCTCAATGATTTTTGGGAACTCGCGATCGAGGAGGATGTCGACTTCGTCCATCTCGGGCAGGGCGACCTCGACGGGGCCGACCTCGAGGCGCTGCGCCGGCGGGGCGTCCGCTACGGCCTTAGCACGCACGATCCGGCCGAACTCGAGCGGGCGCTGTCCGCCGGACCCGCCTATGTCGCGCTCGGGCCGGTCTATCCGACGCAGCTCAAGGTGATGCCCTGGGCGCCACAGGGCCTGGAGCGGGTCGCCGAATGGAAGCGCCGGGTGGGATACGTCCCGCTGGTTGCCATCGGCGGCATCACGGTACCCCGCGTCGCAGGCGTGCTGGATGCGGGCGCCGACGCGATCGCGGTCGTCACCGATCTCGTGACCGCGCCCGACCCTGCCGCGCGCATAGCCGCGTGGGTCGCCGCCCTCCGCCGTCCCTGACCCCGAACGGAACCGCCCGACCATGTTTTCGCAGGACGCCTGGGCCAGCAACGCCGCCCTCTACGAGACGATCCGGACCATGCCGTTCAATGTCGCCCTGGCGGACGGCAGCCTGCCCCTGGAGCGGTTCCAGCACTACATGGTGCAGGATGCCCACTACCTCGTGGCCTTTGCCCAGGGCCTGGCGATCGCGGCGGCCAAGGCCGACGACCCCGACCGCATCGTCCAGTTCGCGCAGGGCGCGGCGGGCGCCATTGCCGTCGAACGCGAGCTGCATACCGATTATTTCCGCCGTTTCGGATTGGATGCGACGACGGTCGCACGCACCCCGATGTCGCCAGCGGCCCACCACTACACCTGCTTCCTGCTGGCGACAGGCTTTCGCGAGCCCCTGGCCGTTCATCTGGCCGCGATGCTGCCCTGCTTCTGGATCTATCGCGAGGTCGGGCGCAACATTTTCGCGCGTGCGGCGCCGAACAACCCGTATCGCACCTGGATCGACACTTACGCCGGGGAAGATTTCGCTGTCGCGGTCGACGCCATGATCGCGGCAACGGATGCCGCCGCCGCGAGGCAGCCGCAGAACGGGCCGGCGATGCACGCCGCCTTCACGCGCGCGTCGCAGCTCGAATGGATGTTCTGGGACTCGGCCTATCGGGATGCGGGCTGGCCGGTCTGAACGGGGAGCAAACGGGAAACCATGCACCTCTTCGACGCCGCCACCCTGCAGGCGCTGGTCGCCCAGTTCGGCTACGCCGCCATCTTCGTCGTCATCGCCCTGGAGAGTGCGGGCCTGCCGCTGCCCGGGGAAGCCACCCTGGTTTCGGCCGCGATCTATGCGTCGACGACGCAGGCCCTGTCCGTGCCAGGGGTCATCGCCGCGGCCGCCGCGGGGGCTGTTGTTGGTGACAATCTTGGCTTCTGGATCGGACGGCGCTTCGGGATCGGGCTGCTGCTGACCTATGGCGGCCGCATCGGCCTCAATGCGAGCCGCCTGAAGATCGGCCGCTACCTGTTCGACCGATACGGCGCGTTCATCGTGGTCATCGGACGCTTCACCGCGCTGCTCCGGGCCTCGGCCGCCTTGCTCGCGGGAGCGAACCACTATTCCTGGCCGCGTTTTCTCCTTGCCAACGGGTTTGGTGGGGTCGCCTGGGCGATACTCTACGGCTCGGCCGCGGCTGAGTTCGGTCGCTCGATCCACCGGTTCACCCACGGAGCGGCGGTCGGCCTCGTAGCCGTCGTCATCCTTGCCGTTATCTGCGCCGCGGTGGCGCTACGGCGTAACGAGGCCCGCCTTCTTGCGCTGGCGGAGCGTGCCTATCCCGGTCCGCTTACGACGGCAGCATGATCAGGCGAGAGGCCACCCGCGAGCCCGGAATCTGTTCGAGGAAGAAGCGCATCATCTCGCGCGAGGCGTCTGGCCCGGTCGGATCGGTGTAGGAGCCCGCCCGGCTCCCCCCCGACCAGGCATGGCCGGCACCCTCCACGCGCCAGTTCTCAAAGCGGATCGCACCGCGGTCGTCCCGGGCAACCGTCCTGGTGAAGCGCCGGCCTCCATCGGCAGCGCCCTGATGGACCGTCGTGCGTTGGCCGGGCGCAGACAGCCCCGCCACGATGGCGTCGGCGTTGCTGACATGGACCGTGTGATCGGCGTCGCCATGGAAGACGATGGTGGGAACGGCGCTCGCCTCCACGATGGGCAAGGACGGGGCCCTGCTGCCGCGCATGGCCGCGAAGGCGGACGGCACGTCGGTCGCAGCTTGATAGGCCAGGCCGGAATGAATGCCGACCGCGGCATACAGAGCGGGGTCGGTCTGGGCCAGCACCGCGGCCATGGCTCCGCCGGCCGACAGACCGGCCACGAACACGCGCCCGGACGCGAGGCCGTGCTCCGCCATCACGGCCCGGCTGATCGCCGCGATGAGGGCGGGTTCGCCGGCCCCCGCGTGCTGGTGCGCCGTATCGAACCAGTTCCAGCAGGAGGACATGTTGGCGCTGCGCGTCTGCTCGGGATAGGCGACAAGCACGTTATGTTCGGCCGCGACCACGTTCATCTGCGTGCCGGCGGCAAAATCGTCCGGCGTCTGCGAGCAGCCGTGCAGCATGACCAGCAGCGCACGCGGCGGCTCCGACATCTCGGGGACGAACAGCTTGTAGCGGCGCGTCCCCCAAGGTCCCTTGATCGAATGCCAGGTGAATTCACCGGGATGATCGGGCAAGCCCACCCCCTCGTCGGGGGTCCTGAGGCCACGCGCCTTTCGCCAGTCCGGCAGGAAGGCGTCGAGGTTGCCTGGCGGGGCCATGCAGGTGAGCGGCCCCTGGGGAGCGCCCGACTTGGCCGGGTCGGTCACAAGGCCCGCCGTCCCCAACGCATTGCGAATGACGGCGGCGACATCCGGCACCGGGCTCTTGCGGGCAAGCTGAGCGGCGAGCCGGAGCGCCTTCTCCTGGAGCGCCTGGGTTAGGAAGGACATGCTGGTGCTCCGGAACTAGCGAATACGGTCGGCGAGGGCGCTACGCACCTCGCGGCTGACTTGGAAATGGCCGAGCACGGTGATGCTGCGGAGGGTGGCGCGGGCGAGCTCTGCGTCGACATCGTTGCTCAACGTCGCAAGGCCGACCACGTGGAGGTCGAGCATCTCGCCCACCGCCCTGACGCGCTCGAGATCGGTCCTGGTCAGGCGGACGAGCCCCAGTTCGAAGCGCTGCCGTGCAAGCGCCCCGCGGAGGTCCTCTCCCTGAGCGGCCAACTGGTTGCGGATCGCCGTCCGGATGAAATCGGTGCGATTGCCATAGAAGCCGTCGCGCACGAGGAGGTCGATCCGGCCGAGATCGACGTAGCCGAGGTTGATCGTAATCTTCTCACTATCGCCAGGCCCCTCGATAGACGACTGCGCCACACCAACTCTCCATCCAGCTGGATGGTAAGTGGATGGCATCACCGCAATTACAAGCCCGACGTGGGAGGTGTCACGCGGCCGTCCAGCCCCCGTCCATCGAAAGGGTGGCACCGGTGATCGCCTTGGCCGCGTCCGAGCACAGGAACAACGCGTAGGCCGCGACTTCGTCTACGGTGACAAACTGCTTGGTGGGTTGCGCCAGAAGCATGACGTCGTTGATGACCTGCTCCCGCGTGAGCTGCCGCGCCTCCATCGTGGCCGGGATCTGCTTCTCCACGAGAGGCGTCCAGACATAGCCGGGGCAGATCGCGTTCACGGTGATGCCCAGGGGAGCCGTCTCCAGCGCCACGGTCTTGGTGAGCCCCGCGACGCCATGCTTGGCCGCGACATAGGCCGCTTTGTAGGGCGAGGCGACGAGGGCGTGGGCCGAGGCGGTGTTGATGATCCGCCCCCATCCGCGTCTCTTCATCCCGGGCAGGGCGGCGCGGATGGCGTGGAACACCGCCGACAGGTTGATCGCGATGATCTGGTCCCACTTGTCGACCGGGAACTCCTCGACCGGCGACACGAACTGCACGCCGGCATTGTTGACGAGGATGTCGACGCTGCCGAACGCCGCTTCGGCCTCGGCGATCATGGCGGCGATCTCCTGACCCCTGGACATGTCGGCGCCGGAATGAAGCACCTTGACCCCGAACGCCTGCGCGATGGAGGCCCGCTCGTGCTCGATCGCCTCCGCGTCGCCGAAGCCGTTCAGCATCACGTGCACGCCCTCCCGGGCGAGGGCGTGCGCGATGGCGAGGCCGATCCCGCTCGTGGATCCGGTGACCACGGCCGCTTTGTTCTTCAACATGGGTGGACCTTTCCGCTGACCCCGCCTTCACGAAAGGGCAGCATAGCTCGGTTGGCCGGGGCAAGGTCCTCCTTGTGGCGGGCCAGCCGGACGTGGCTGCGATGGGACGCGCCGCGGCCTCGGATCAGCCGACGTCGAACTGCACGCCTTGCGCCAGGGGCAGGGTACGGCCGTAGTTGATGGTGTTGGTGGCGCGTCGCATATAGACCTTCCACGCGTCCGACCCACTCTCGCGGCCGCCGCCGGTCTCCTTCTCACCGCCGAAGGCGCCGCCGATCTCCGCGCCGGAGGGGCCGATATTCACGTTGGCGATCCCGCAGTCCGAGCCGCGGGCGGATAGGAACGTCTCGGCCTCGCGCAGGTCATTGGTGAAGATGGACGAGGAAAGGCCCTGGGGCACGTCGTTCTGAAGGGCCAGCGCCTCCTCGAAACTCCCCGTCCGCACCACGTAGAGGATCGGCGCGAAGGTCTCCTGCAGCACCGGCCCGGTCTGGCCCGGCATCTCGACCAGCGCCGGACGGGCGTAAAAGGCTCCCGCCGCGTCCGGCACCTCGACCCGCTCGCCGCCCGTGACGGTCCCGCCCGCCTGCCGGGCTGCTGCCAGCGCAGCCTGCATGCCCTCGAAGGCCCGCCCGTCGATCAGCGGGCCGACCAGGGCGCCGTCGAGCGGGTTGCCGACGCTGACCGATCCGTAGGCCTTGCGCAGTCGCGGCACGAAAGTCTCGTAGACATTCTCGTGCACGAACAGCCGGCGCAGCGTCGTGCAACGCTGCCCCGCCGTGCCCATGGCCGCGAAGGCCACTCCCCGCAGCGTGAGGTCGAGGTCGGCCGAGGGGCAGACGATCGCGGCATTGTTGCCGCCGAGTTCGAGCAGCGCGCGGGCGAAGCGGCCGGCGAGGCGCGGCCCGACGATCCGGCCCATCGCGGTCGAGCCGGTCGCCGACACGAGCGGCACCTGCGGATGCTCGACCAGCGCTTCACCGACGCCCCGTCCACCCACCAGCACGGTCGACAGGTGATCGGGCGCGACGCCTCCCTCGCCGCGGAAGCGGGCCAGCGCCCGGTCGAACAGCGCCTGGGTCGCGAGCGCGGTCAAAGGCGTCTTCTCCGATGGCTTCCAGACCACGGCATTGCCGCAGACAAGGGCGAGGGCGGCGTTCCACGACCAGACGGCGACGGGGAAGTTGAAGGCCGAGATGATGCCGACGACGCCGAGCGGGTGCCAAGTCTCCATCATCCGATGCTCGCCACGCTCGGTCGCGATGGTCAGGCCGTAGAGCTGGCGCGACAACCCGAGGGCGAAGTCGCAGATGTCGATCATCTCCTGGACTTCGCCCAGGCCCTCGGAGGGGATCTTGCCGACCTCGATCGACACGAGCCGGCCGAGCGCGGCTTTGTGCGTGCGCAACTCCTCCCCGAGCAGCCGGACGAGCTCGCCCCGCTTGGGGGCGGGGACGTTCCGCCAAGCGAGAAAGGCGCGTCCCGCCGCGTCGATGGCGGCCCTGGCGCCGGCCGCCTCCGTCTCCTCGAGAGCGGCGAGCTGCTCGCCCGTGATGGGCGTGCGAACCGCGAGGCTGCCGCGGGTCAGACGCTCCGCCGCCACGCCGAGATCGGCGAGGAGGGTTCTGGTCTCTGCAGCGAGGGACAGGCTCATGGACGGACTCTCTTCACGGTCGGGCGGATCAGATGCGGGCGGAGAGGTGCGCGATCTGCGCGCCGTACTCGTAATAGGCCTCGCGCAGGGCGCGGAAGGGCGGCGTGCCCGGCCTTGTCTCGGGCAGAGGCAGGCTGTCCTCGTCCACGCGTCCGGAGATCAACTGCGCGATTGTGCGGCCGAACACCGTGCCCGGCGCGATGCCGCGCCCGTTGTAACCGCTGAAGCTCACCACGTTGGGAGCGAGCCGATGGAAGCGGGGCAGGGCGTCGTCGGTCATGCCGATCGTGCCATACCATTCGGTCTCGAAG
>CAXTVD010000119.1:1489-11190 GCA_964247575.1 uncultured Lichenihabitans sp. | reverse complement strand
GTTCAGCGCCATCAGCAGGGAGAACTGGCCGTTCGTCAGTCCGGTGGGGCGCAACGCCTCGTCGAAGCGCCGCGCCAGCAGGCGGGCGGCCCTTTGCGTGAAGAGGCAGAGGCACGTGTCGCGGACGAGCAGCGTCGTTTCGTAAGGGACGATCTTTGACATGCACCCCTTATGTTGATATCAACTTTTTCGGCAAGCGCCGTTGGGGTCGCGCGAGCGTCGTGCGTCAAAAGGCCCTCATCGGATCAGGGCCACGCTGGTCAACCGGCGAGCCAGGGGGCAATCGGATCGGGAGGACGGCGATGATCGAGGGCAATTTCGTCTGGTACGAACTGGTGACCGGGGATGCGGCCGCCGCGCAGGCGTTCTACGGCGCGGTGGCCGGCTGGACGATGGCGGATTCCGGGATGCCCGGCCTCAACTACACCTTGGCCTCCGTCGGGGGTCGGCCGATTGCCGGGCTGATGGACTTCCCGCCGGGGTTGGAGTCGCCGCAGCCGGGGTGGCTCGGCTATATTCTTGTCGACGACGTAGACAGCATGGTCCAGCGCGTGGAGCAGGCCGGGGGCGTGCGGCATCGCGCGCCGATGGACGTTGCCGGGATCGGCCGCTTCGCGGTCGTCGCGGACCCGCAAGGGGCGGTGTTCGTACTGTTCCGTGGATTCGGGACCCCGCCGCCCGATCTCGCGCCCTCCACCCCCGGTCGTTTCGGCTGGCACGAGCTGCACGCTCGCGACGGGGAGGCGGCGTTCGGCTTCTACGAGCGCCTGTTCGGGTGGGAAAAGGCGCAGGCGGTCGATATGGGTGCCATGGGCGTCTATCAGACCTTCTCGGTCGGGGGTGCCTGGACGGGCGGCATGATGAGCCGGGCCGACGTCCCGCGTCCGTTCTGGCTGTACTATGTCAACGTCGAGGCGATCGACGCCGCGGTGGCGCGGGTGAGAGAGGCCGGCGGGACCGTGTTGAACGGCCCCATGGAGGTGCCCGGTGGAAGCTGGGTCGTCCAGGCCACCGACCCGCAGGGCGCCATGTTCGCGCTTGTCGGGCCCCGGGCGTGAGACGGGATGCCGTCGAGCCGGCGAGACTGGCTGCGTGACGATCGCCATCGTCGAGGTCAAAGCGGCGCTGGCCGTGGTCGTGCGCAAGGTCTGGCCTGTGACGGACCTGCGTCAGGCCCAGCAGGAGGCGCGCCGGACGCTCGAGGCCGCTCTGCAAGAGCACGGCGATCGGCTCGGGGCGCGGCTCACGGTCTGGCGACCGCTGCCGAACGGCATGATGGACTATGCGCCGGGTGTGCTCCTTTCCCATCCGATCGAGGTCGCGGGCGATGCGAGCCTGTTCACCCTGCCGGCGGGTCGGGCCGCCCATAGTCGGATGGTGGGGCCATGGCAGGGCCTGCCGGCAGCCTGGCAGAGCCTCTTCGACGGCTGCCGGGAGGAGGGCCACGAGCCCGCCGGGCTGAACTGGGAAGTCTATGCGGCCGGTGACAGCGACCCCGTCGCGGCGCTCTACGCCTTGCTGGTGGAGCGCCGCTCCCCGAACGAGGCTCGCCCTTCCATCCGCCCTCCGAGGCGCTAGGATGGACAGCGACGCCGCCGAGGATCTGCCCGATGCCGACCATCCCACCGCCCCGCCCCGTGATGCTGGTCATCCTGGATGGGTTCGGGCTCCGGGACGAGACGTCGGACAACGCCGTCGCCCTGGCCCATACGCCGATTCTCGATCGGCTCAGGGCAACCTGTCCGACGAGCACGCTGGTGACGTCTGGCCTTGATGTCGGCTTGCCGCCGGGCCAGATGGGCAACTCCGAGGTCGGGCACCTCAACATCGGCGCGGGCCGTGTGGTCATGCAGGAGCTCCCGCGCATCACGCTCGCCTGCGCCGATGGCTCGCTGCCGGGCATGCCGCCGCTGCGCCAGCTCGTCGATCGGCTGAAGGCCTCGGGGGGTACCTGCCACCTGCTAGGCCTCGTCTCGCCCGGCGGCGTGCATTCCCACCAGGACCATGCCGTCGCGCTCGCCACCGCCCTGGTCGAGGCCGGCGTCCCTGTCGTCGTCCATGCCCTGATGGACGGCCGCGACACCCCGCCCCGCGCGGGAGCCGGATACCTCGCGGACCTGCAGGCGGCGCTGCCGTTGGGGGTGCCGATCGCGACGGTCTGCGGGCGTTTCTATGCGATGGACCGCGACCAGCGGTGGGAACGGGTCGAAGCCGCCTATCTCATGCTGGTCGACGGCGAGGGCGCCCATGCGACCGACCCGCGGGCCGTCATCGCCGCGGCTTACGCCGCCGACATCACCGACGAGTTCATTCCGCCCACCGTGCTGGGCAACTATGCCGGCCTGCGGGACGGCGACGGGCTCATCTGCTTCAATTTCCGCGCCGATCGCGTCCGGGAGATCCTGGACGCCGTGCTGCAGCCCGATTTCACCGGCTTCGCCCGCCGGCGGCGGCCGGCGCTGGCCGCCGTGCTCGGCATGACCCCCTACAGCACGGATCTCGCGCCGCGCATGGCGACCCTGTTCGACGCGCAGAACCTCGAACGCGTCCTCGGCGAGATCGTCGCGGCGAGCGGCCGGACGCAGTTGCGCATGGCGGAAAGCGAGAAGTACCCGCACGTCACCTATTTCCTCAACGGCGGACGCGAGGCGCCCTACGTCGGCGAGCAGCGCATCATGGTGCCCTCGCCCAAGGTCGCCACCTACGACATGCAGCCGGAGATGTCGGCTCCCGAGCTCACCCGCAGGGCGGTCGAGGCGATCGACAGCTGCGCCTTCGACCTGATCGTGCTCAACTATGCCAATCCCGACATGGTCGGCCACACCGGCAATCTCGCCGCGGCTGTGGCGGCCGTCGAGACGGTCGATGCCGGGCTCGGGCGGCTCGTCGAGGCGGTCGAGCGCGCCGGGGGCGCGCTGTTGGTGATCGCGGACCACGGCAATTGCGAGGTGATGCGGGATCCCGCGACAGGGCAGCCCCACACGGCCCACACGACGAACCTCGTCCCCGCCCTGCTGGTCGCAAGGCCCGGTCTCGGCCTCAACCCCGGCCGTCTCGCCGACGTCGCGCCCACGTTGCTCGCGCTCATGGGCGTGCCGCAACCCGCCGAAATGACGGGACACTCGCTGCTGCACGGCACCTGAGACGCGCTTTCGCATCAGGGAGCCGGTGTGAACTCTTCCAAAACACCCCATATTACGCTAGCAGGCGGCATGGCCGCGGGGGCGGATGCGCCGGGGAAACGGTGCCCGGTCCGCACGCGACCCACCATCAATCAGGACGACGAGTGGCCAAGTTCAAAGATTCATTTGCCGACCGGCAGGCGTCGGTGGCGGAAGCCAAGAAGGCGATGCTGGAGAAGTTCCGGGCAAAGCCCAGCGAGGACGATCCTGCGGTCGCTGCTCAGCGCGAAGCGCGGCGCTTGATCGTCGAGGCGCGCGAAGCCCGTCTGGCCGCGAAGGAGGCCGAGAAGCGCGAACGTGAGCGGATCGAGGCTGAGGCTCGCGCCGAGCGCGAACGGATCGAGGCCGAGGAGCGGGCCGCAGCGGAAGCTTCGGCCGAAGCGGAGCGGATCGCCCAGGAGCAGGCCCGCGAAGCGGAGCGGCAGGCCGATGAAGCGATTCGGCTTGAGCGCGCGGCGCGCATCCTCGCCGACGAGGCTGCCCGCAAGGCGCAGCGCGATGCCCGCTACGCCGCCCGCAAGGCGCGGAAGTAGCGTCTTCACGATGACCGGCCGGCCGTCGGGTGCGGCCGCGTGACCTTAGCCGGCCGATGCTGAGCGGTCGGGTTCGATTCCGGGCCTGACGTCATCGGGAAGGCGGCCTTAACCATTCGCCGCGGCATGCCGTGCGTAAGGCCCACTCTCTTTGGTCGGCATCGTAGTTTTTTCATCCTGTCCCCCCAGGATCGTCCGTGCTTCGGCTCCGTTCAGCGATCCCGCTGGGCAGGCCGAAGGCGAGGCGCCGGGCGCCGGACGGGACATCAAACGCGATGCGAATCGCTGAAACGGCATTTCGATTGGTGAGTCGGCTCCGCGGGGCGGTGCGCCGCCGGCCGCGGACGCTCGTGGCCTTCGCGGTCCGCACCGAGGGAGCGACGGCCGTCGAGTTCGCCCTCATCTCCGTGCCGTTCTTCGGCCTGTTGTTCATGCTGTTCCAGGTGTCCCTGGTGTTCCTCATGCAACAAGGCCTCAAGGCCGCCATCGACAATGCGGCGCGCCAGGTTCTGACTGGCAAGGCGCAGAACAACGGGGCGATCACGAGCTGGCAGAACTTCCGCGATACGCTCGTCTGCCCGAGCGGCTCAGGCAACATGCTGCCGAGCTTCGTCACCTGCGCCAACGTGATCGTGGATATCCGACCCTATTCGAGCTTCAACGGGCTGACGAGCAGCAACGTGTCGCAAAGCTTTCTCTGGGATGGCTCGGGTCCCCAGTATCAGCCCGGCAATCCATGCGACATCGTGATCGTGCGTGCCGTCTATCCCATGCCGATCTACATGCCCATGCTGACCGACTCGACCCTTGGGCGAAACGTCACGACGGGCACGGCAGGGCAGACCAACTACAAGGGCGCCTACGTCCAGATGCTCACGGCCTCGTCGGTCTTTCGCAACGAACCCTACGCCACGGCCTCGAACCCCAGCCCGACCGGAGGCTGTTCGTGAGAAACGTCCTTCGCCGCACGAGCGACCTCGTTCGGACCGCGCGGGCGGGTGCACGGGACGGGTCCGGTGTCGCCGCGGTCGAGTTCGCGCTGGTCCTGCCTCTGATGCTGCTGCTCTATGTCGGCACCTGCGCCATCGCCAATGCCGTCTCCGCAAGCCGCGCCACCGTCGTGCTGGCCCGGACCCTGACGGATCTCGTGTCGCAGCAGAAGGCCAACGTCTCCCTGACCGACACGACGATGCAGAACATCTTCAATGCATCGACCACGGTCATGGCGCCGTTTCCGACCGCAACTCTGAAGATGACCCTGTCGAACGTGGAGTTCGTCGCCGATCCGACCGCGACGTCATCGAACAATCTCACCGCCAAGACACGATGGACGGTGACCTTCTCCGGTGGCACGCTTCGGCCCTGCACCAATCCGGTCCTCACGGCCGTCGCGAACGGAACGACGCCGACGCCCTCGACCATGCCGCTCGGCCTCTACGCCTCCGGCTTCGTGATCGTGTCGGACGTGACCTACACCTACACGCCCTCCTTCGGCTATTTCAGCTATAACTTCGTCAGCGGACAGGCGGGCTCCTCCGCCATGTCCTTCACGATGTCCCGCACCACCTATATGCGTCCGCGACAGACCGACAATATCCGCTACGCCAGCGGCCAGACCGCACAGATCTGCCCGATCATTTCGCCCCAGACGTCGTAGCCCGGCACCCCTGCGAGACATCGTCGGCGACGTCGCGTCACGCCGGCTGCCGTCGCGACCCGGCAAGCTGCCGGACGGCGGCGGCGAGCGTCTGCGCCCGCCCGGCGATCTCGTCCGGGGTGACGCCGGGCTTGAACAGCGAGGAGCCGATCCCGAACCCCTGCACCGGGGCATCCCGCCAGTCCTTCATCGTGTCGGGCGACACCCCGCCGACCACCAGGATGCGGGTCGATCTCGGCAGCACGGCGGCCAGACCCCGTGCGCTCTGCGGCGTCACGAGCTCGCCGGGAAACAGCTTGATGGCATGGGCGCCCGCCGCCAGCGCCGCGAAGGCCTCGGTCGGCGTGAAGCTTCCCGGCAGCGACACCAGCCCGCGCTCGCGCGTCCGGCGGATCACGGCCGCGTCCGTATTGGGGGACACCACGATCTCGCCGCCGACATCGGCGACGGCATCGACGCTGCCCGCATCCAGCACGGTCCCGGCCCCGACGATGGCGCGCCCGGCCAGGGCCTTCGCGAGCGCCCCGATGCTGGCAAGAGGATCGGGCGAATTGAGCGGGACTTCGAGAATGTGAATCCCTTCGCGCACGAGCGCTTCGCCGATCGGCACCGCCTCATCAGGCTTGAGCCCGCGCAGGATCGCCACGATGGGCATGATCGCGAACCAGTGCTCGAAGCGCGCCTCGGGCGTGTCCATGCCCCCCTGCCGTCCCTCGTCGCTCATCGCGTTGCCTCCGCTATTCGTCGGACCCCGTCGAGACCGGCCACGGCCGGGTCGATCACCGTCACGGCGACGCCGCGCGCCATCAGCGCGGCCTGGTAGACCTCGCGTTGCGGCGAGGCCGCGACCAGATGAACCCGGCTGGCCCGTCCGAACAGGCTTTCGGCGCCCGCGATCTCCTGCCCCACGATCAGGCTCGACAGGAAGGGGCGAACGGCGCCGCCGCTGAGGTCGCCGCCAAGCACCTGGGCCCGGGCCTGGAACAGCTGCCGGCCGAGGCCGCCCGCGAAGGTCGAGGCTTTGGCGCCGGCCCTCAAGCCCTCCTCCGCCGCTTCCGGTTCGGTTGCGAGCCGCCCGATGAAGGACGCCGTCATGGCGGCATAGAGTTCGCCGGTGACGAAGGTCGCGAAGCGGAGGATGCGGCCGCCCGTCATCTCGATCCACTTGCTGTGGGTGCCGGGCAGGCAGAGCAGCCCGTCCGACAAGCCGGACCCGATCGCCTGGACCTCCTCGCCGCGCATCACGTCGTAGGCGCCATCGGGCCAGCGCATGTCGGCCCCCGGCACGACCCTCACATTCCCGGCGACGGGAACCGGGAGCATGTGCCGCGCCAGGTCATCCGCGCCGCAGGGGCAGGACACATAGGGCGCTTCGACCCAGCCGTTGCGGCTGCCGACCATGCCCGACATCAGCACGGGCAGCTCCGCGCGTCCGGCGGTCCAGGATCCGCAGGCCGCCTCCAGCGCAGCCGGGAAGCCGCCGGCCGGCACGCTCTGCACGCCCTGGTCGGCCTCGTTACGGGCAAGGATGGCGCCCTGGCCATCGAGCAGGGTTGCCCGGAGGCGCGTCGTGCCCCAGTCCACCACCACCAGGGCCGGCGTCCCCTCGCTCCTGTCCATCGTCAAACCGCACCGCCGTCGGCGACATATTGCTGGTTCGTGCAGGCGCCCGACTCGTCCGAGGCGAAGAACAGGGCCACGCGGGCCATGTCGTCGGGCACCAGCTTGCGCTTCAGGCACTGCCGTTCCATCAGCGCCTCCTCCGCCTCCGGGGTCAGCCACAAGGAGACCTGCCGCTCCGTCATGATCCAGCCCGGCGCGACGGCGTTGACGCGGATGTTGTAGCGGCCGTAGTCGCGGGCGAGCGAGCGGGTCAGACCGAGGATGGCGGATTTCGCAGCGGTGTAGATCGCCATGCCGCCCTGCCCCAGCATCCAGGACGTCGAGCCGAAATTGACGATGGAACCACCGCCCGCCGCCTGCATGTCGGGGAGCACGGCTTGCGCGGCGAAGAACTGGTGCTTGAGATTGACCGCGATCCGGTCGTCGAACATCTCCGGCGTCACCTCCGGCGTCGGATGGCGCTGATCGTGAGCCGCGTTGTTGATCAGGACGGTGATCGGTCCGAGCGCGTGGCGGATGGCGCCGATGCTCTGCCTTAGAGCGCCGATATCGGTGACGTCACAGCGCTCGTAGACGACATGGTGACCGGCTTCCGCCAGTTCGGCCACCAGCCTCCGGGAGGGCTCGTCGGCGATATCCAGAAAAGCGACCGTGGCCTTCTGCTCCGCGAAGCGACGGGTCATGGCCGCGCCGATGCCGCTGCCGCCCCCCGTGATCAGCACGACCCTGTCCCTGAGGCTGGGGTAGGACGCGATCGGCATCGTCAAAAGGCATACTCCGGCAGCAGGTTCGGTGCGCGGACCTTAGTCGCGAGAGGGCGCTTGTCGCAATGCCGCACGGCCGGGCCAGGGGCGGTGTCAGCCGGCCGAAGCGCCCACCTCGTCCGCCATCACCGCCCGACGCGTTCCTTGCGGCTTCGGCGCACCGGCCGTCGTGTCCTACTTGGTCTGGTGCTCCATCTCGCCGCTGACTTCCGCTCCGATCAGCACGACGATCGTCGAGATCCACATCCAGGTCATGAAGCCGACGGCCGAGCCGAGGGATCCGTAGGTGGCGTTGTAGCTGCCGAACTTGCTGACGTAGAAGGAGAACAGCATGGACGCGGCGATCCACAGAACCGCCGCCAGGCCGCTGCCCCAGCCGATCCAGCGCCACTTCGCGACGGCGCGGCTCGGTCCGTACCGGTAGAGGACCGACAGAGCGAGGATCAGGATCGCCAGGAGAAGCGGCCAGCGGGTCACCGCAAGGACGACGCTCACGACGCCGGAAAAACCGATGAAGTTGAGCATGGCCGGCAGCACGACCACCGAGGCCATGGCCAGGACCAGGATGAGGATGGCTCCGACCGTAAAGGCCAGCGAGCGCAGGTTCAGCGCGACGAAGCTGCGCTTCTCCTTCTCGCGGTAGGCGACGTTCAGCGCGTCGAAGATCGCCTTCATGCCGGCATTGGCGCTCCACAGGGAGATCGCGAGGCTGGTCACGAGCGCGAAGCTCAGCGACCCGCCGGGCGTGGAGGCAAGCCGCTTGACCTGATCGCCGATGATGCTGACGGCGCCGTCCGGCAGGATCCCGTTCAGGGCGTCGAGCTGCTTGCCGATCTGTGCGGGGTCGGCGACCAGCCCGTACAGCGAGACGAGAGCGGCGACGGCCGGAAAGATCGCGAGCAGCGCATAGAAGGTCACGCCGGCTGCCACGGCCAGGAGACGGTCGTCGTTGATGCCCTGGTAGGTGCGCCAGGCAATGTCCTTCCAGCCCAACAACGGGATCTCGGTCGGGTTGGTGGCCTCGCGACCTCGGTTGCGCTCGCCTGCTCCATCGGAGGGGGCTGGCGACGGTTGCGGGGCGGCTGCCGCCACCGGCTGCTTGGCGCCGGCAGCGACGCCACCTGGAGCCCGAGCCCAGCTCGCAAGAGCGAGCGCGCCTATCGCGAAAACCGGCCACCAGGCCGGCCGCCCCGATGGCGATGGACTGCCCTCCAATCCCGACCCGGCCATCCCTTGCCTCCGCGCTGCCCGCTCGCAAACCTCGTGGAGGGGCGTTCGCCGAACACGTGATCGCCGCAATCTGTTCCGGGCCGGCGCGAGATCGTTTCGTCCCGGGCCGCCCAGCCACTCAGAAGGCGAACATGGTCGCGCCCGTATTGGCCGGGCCGACTGCGGCGCGGAAGGGCGCGAAGAGCTCGCGGCCGATGCCCACGTGATGGTGCGACAGGTCGGCCTCGGCCGGCGCCCGCGCGCGCCAGTCTCCCTCGGCCGTGACCTCGATCGTCCCGGCGACCGCGTCGACCCGGATCCGGTCGCCGTCGCGCAGCTTGGCGATGGGACCGCCCTCGGCAGCTTCGGGCGTCACGTGGATCGCGGCCGGCACCTTGCCCGAGGCGCCGGACATGCGCCCGTCGGTCACGAGCGCCACCTTCTGCCCGCGATCCTGCAGGACGGCCAGCGGGGGCACGAGCTTGTGCAGTTCCGGCATGCCGTTCGCCTTCGGCCCCTGGAAGCGAACCACGGCGATGAAGTCGCCCTGGAGGTCGTTGGCCCGCCAGGCCGCCTGCAACTCCTCCTGCGAGTGGAAGATACGCGCCGGGCCCTCGACGATGTGGCGCTCGTCGGTGATGGCCGAGGTCTTCATGATGGCCTGACCGAGGTCACCGTGCAGCACCTTCAGTCCGCCATGCGTGCTGAACGGGGCGGCCGCCCCGCGCAGCAC
>CAXTVD010000119.1:0-1479 GCA_964247575.1 uncultured Lichenihabitans sp. | reverse complement strand
GTCGTGTAGGAGTCGAGGCCCTGCCCGTTCACCGTCGCGGCGTCGCCATGCAGCAAGCCCGCGCCGAGCAGTTCGCGGATGATCAGGGCCATGCCGCCGGCGGCATGGAAGTGGTTCACGTCCGCCTTGCCGTTGGGGTAGACGCGCGTCAGCAGCGGCACGACGTCGGCAAGGTCGGAGAAATCGTCCCAGGTCAGCTTGATGCCGGCCGCCGCCGCCATGGCGACGACGTGCATCGTGTGGTTGGTCGAGCCGCCCGTTGCGTGCAGGCCCACGATGCCGTTGACGAAGGCACGCTCGTCCAGCATGCGGCCGAGCGGGGTATAGTCGTTGCCGAGCGCGGTGATGGACATGGCGCGCCGGGCGGCGGTGGTGGTCAGCGCGTCGCGCAACGGCGTGTTCGGATTGACGAAGGAGGCGCCCGGCAGGTGCAGGCCCATGATCTCCATCATCATCTGGTTGGTGTTGGCCGTGCCGTAGAAGGTGCAGGTGCCCGGGCCGTGATAGGAGGCAGCCTCGGCCTCGAGCAGGGTATCGCGCCCGACCTTGCCCTCGGAGAAGAGCTGCCGGATGCGCGCCTTCTCGTCGTTCGGCAGGCCGGACGTCATCGGTCCCGCCGGGATGAAGACGGCCGGCAGGTGCCCGAAGGTGAGTGCGCCGATGACGAGGCCCGGCACGATCTTGTCGCAGATGCCGAGATAGACGGCGGCGTCGAAGGTCTGGTGCGAGAGGGCGACCGCCGTCGACAGCGCGATGACCTCGCGGGAGAACAGCGACAGCTCCATGCCGGCCTCCCCTTGGGTGACGCCGTCGCACATGGCGGGCACGCCGCCGGCGACCTGCGCCGTGCCGCCCATGGCGCGCGCGGCAGCCCGGATCTGCTCGGGGTAGGTCTCGTAGGGCTGATGGGCCGACAGCATGTCGTTGTAGGCGGTGACGATGGCGAGGTTGGCGCCCCGCCCGCTCCGGAGCATCGACTTGTCGCCCGGGCCGCAGGCGGCAAAACCGTGCGCCTGGTTGGCGCAGCCGAGCGCGCTGCGGCGCGGCCCGGCTTCCGCCGCCGTGGTGATCCGATCGAGGTAGCGCTGGCGCGGGTCGCGGCTCCGCGCGGCGATCCGGGCCGTGACCTCGCCCACGCGGGCGTGCAGCGCGGCCGTATTATGCCAAGGTGTGGTCGTCATGTTGGGGGTGCCCCCTTCTTTGTCGTCAGCGTCGACGCCTTCGGCGCCGAACCGCGCTCGCCATGCGTCGCGGCCGCCACCCTGAGCATCAGAACGTGGCGGGCGCTTGTCGACGGCAGCAATGAGCGTGCCGCTTACCACATCGGGAGGCGAAAGCCGACGGGGCGCGGCTCAGGCGAGCGCCGAGGACGCGCGTCTGGCAGCCTCGGTGACCTTTTCGGGGTCGATGTCCTTGGCGGGGACGAACCACGAGCCGCCGACCGCGATGATGTTGGGCAGCGCAAGATACCCCTTGGCG
>CAXTVD010000118.1:0-11198 GCA_964247575.1 uncultured Lichenihabitans sp. | reverse complement strand
TGCAAGACGCAAGGCGCCATCCGGGACCGTTCGGCGATCGGACGGTGAGCCGCGGCTTCTCGTCCATAGCGCGCTTTGCCATGATCCGCACGCCCCGGCCAGCCCAGAGGAGGCGGCGGTTGACGCGGGTCCCGTGGCGGCCTTAACCAGCGGGACGAACAGGCCGGTCAAGGCTCGGGTCGGATGGGTCCTGCGCGGGAGGAACAGCCTGGTTCCGGGGAGGCGAACAGCCGGCAGTGCTGATCCATCATGCCCGCCGTGCGGCCCCCGGGCCGCGAGGACGGGTCCCAGGGTTCCAAGCGCAAGGTGCACCATGCATCACTTCAACTTCGTCGGCCGTCGGATCCTGGTGGTCGGCGATGTCATGCTCGACCGGTATCTGTCGGGTTCGGTCGGCCGCCTGTCGCCCGAGGCGCCCGTCGCGGTGCTCCTCAAGGAGGACCAGCGCGCCGTGCTCGGTGGCGCGGCGAACGTCGCCGCCAACCTCGCCTCGCTCGGGGCGGAGGTCGGCGTGGTCGGCGTGATCGGGCAGGATGAGCCGGGCGAAGCCCTGCAGGCCCTCTTGAAAGCCTACCCTTCCGTGCGAACCGACGGGCTCGTCGTCGACGCCGATCGCCCGACGACCTCCAAGACGCGGGTGATGAGCGGTTCGCACCAGATCGTGCGCATCGATTCGGAAACGAAGAACGAGCTGTCCGAGGGGGTCGTGGCGCGGCTGATCGCGACCGTCGAGGCCGCCCTGCCCTGGGCCGAGGTCGTCGTCCTGTCCGACTACGCCAAGGGGCTGTGCAGCGACCGGGTGATCCGGGCCGTCATCGAGGCGGCCGCGCGCGCGGGGAAGGCCTCCATCGTCGACCCGAAGCGCCGCGATTTTTCGATCTACCGGGGCGCGACGCTGGTCAAGCCGAACAGGCGCGAACTGACCGAGGCGACGGGACTGCCTTGCGAAACCGATGAGCAGGCCGAGCGCGCGGCAGCGGCCGTCATCGACAAGACCGGGTCCGCCTTCCTCCTGACCCGGTCGGAACACGGCATGTCCTTCTTCGAAAGGAGCAGGCCGCCCATCCATCTCAAGACCGCCGCGCAGGACGTTTTCGACGTGTCGGGCGCGGGCGACACCGTGGTTGCCCTCGCGGCTCTCGGCTATGCGGGGCGTCTGCCGCTCGCGGAGACGATGCGGCTGGCGAACGTCGCCGCGGGCATCGTGGTCAGCAAGATTGGAACGGCGGTCGTCACCATCAAGGAGCTCGACGAGGCGCTCGAAGCCGAGTCGCACAGGCTCAGCCCGACCAAGGGCGCCTTCTGCACGCTGGACGAAGCCGTGCAGCGGAGCGCAGATTGGCGCAAGCGGGGCCTGTCGGTGGGCCTGACCAACGGGTGCTACGACCTTCTGCACCCCGGACATGTCAGTCTGCTCAAGCGCGCCGCGGCGGAATGTGACCGTCTCATCGTGGCGATCAACAGCGACGCCTCGGTCCAGCGCTTGAAAGGTCCGACCCGCCCGGTCCAGAACGAGCATGCGCGAGCCTACGTCCTCGGCGCGCTCAGCGCCGTCGATCTGGTCGTGTTGTTCGAGGAGGACACGCCGGCCGAGGTCATCGCCGCCCTGCAACCCGATCTCCTGGTGAAGGGCGCCGATTACACGGAGGAGCAGGTCGTCGGCGCCGACACCGTGCGCGCCGCTGGCGGCCGCGTCCTGCTCGTGCCGCTCATCGAGGGGCAGTCCACGACCTCGATGATCAGGCGTGCGGCCCGACCGTGACCATCCGGCCTGACGTCACAGGAGCGCCTGAAGGGCGGCAAAGACCTCTTCGGCGCTGATGTTGACGAGGCAGGCGAAATCCTTGCCGCACTCCTCGGGCTCGTGATGGATGGAGCAGCCGGCGCAGGGCACGCGTCGGCTGATCACGACGCCGCCGTGCTCCTGGCCCCACTCGCTCCAGTTCACGCGCGCCATGTGGAGGCCGATCACCTTCGTGCCGCGCAACGAGGCGAGGTGCTTGGGACCTGAATCGTTCCCCACGAACACGGCGGCTTCGGACGCGAAGGCATCGAGTTCGTCGAAGGACAGTCGCTTGTCGACGAGGACGACGCGGTCCGACCCGGCCAGGGCCGCCCACTGCTCGGTCTGCTCTGGTGGCTGGTCGACGATGAGAACGACCTTCAGGGCCGTCCGCTGCAGCACCAGCCGGGCGAGTTCGGCAAAGTGGGGCCACCGGCTGAACACGATCCGGGCGCCTGCGTGGAACACGACGAAACGGTCAGTGGCCGTGATGCCGTAGGGCGCCAGGAGCGCCCGCCCCGTTTCGGGCCGCGGCGCCACCACGGTCTGGTCGTTCAGCAGCACGCCCAGCCATTCGACGATCCCCAGGATCCTCTTCGAATGAGGCACGCGCTCCAGACCGTTGAGGGCGTCACGGGTCACGCCCTCGAAACCGGCGGACAGCCAGCTGAACTCAGCGGGGCTGAAGCCGAACAGCACGGGCGCTCCCGACAGGAGAAGCAGCGGCCGCGAGACCGGACTGGGGGACAGATCGATGGCGAGGTCGAACCGTTGGGCTCGCAGCCGCTCCCGCAACTCTTCCTGCTCGCGCAACGGCATGATGCGCCGCCGTTCCAGCGGATCGTCGGGAAAGTCGATCGCGATGACCTCGTCGAACAAGGCGAGGGACCGGGCGAGATCGGCATTGGCCGCCGTGAGCAGCCCGACCAGACGGGCCTGGGGCAGGAGCACCCGCAGCCGGCGCAAGGCCGGGACCGACGCCACAAGATCCCCCAGCTGGTCCGTCCGGAGAACCAGGACGCGGCGGGGCGTCCCGGCCATCAGCGCGCGTCGCGCCGTCCTGACGACGCTGGGCTGGGCATTGATCTGCGCCGCCAGGGACGCCGGGTCGACGGGGCCGAGCACGATCGCGGCATCGGAGTCCGCGTGACGGGCCGCCTCCGAGGGCGCTGCGATCGCGACGGTCTGGCGAAACACCAGGGTGGCGGCGTCCGGTCCCGTGAGGGACAGCTCGAGGTCATGCCGGCCTGCCGGCCAGTCCGAGACGTCGAGCCAGAGATTGAAGACGTATTTGCATCCGACCCCGTCGGGCCCGGCGGCCGGAGACCCCTGCAGGGCCTCGGTAAGGACCGGCCGGCCATCCAGGCTGAGGGCGACCCGATCCAGCGGCAGTGCGGACAGGCAAAAGCCGCGCACCGCCTCGATCCCGCGCAGGACGGGCATCAGCCCCCACGGGCTTCGTTCCCGTCGTTCGAAGCGGCGGACGACGACGGCCTCGTGAGCCGTCCGGCGCGGTTCCGGCGCCGCGCCGGGCAGGAGTTCGGGAACAACGCTTGCGAAGAGCGCGACGGGGTCGCCTTGGGCCTCGGGCAGCAGCGCCGTCTCCGGCGTCGCCAGGCCGGTGCGAGCGAGTTCGGTCAGTTCGAAGCCTGGCTCGGACCAGTGCGGCCGCAGGACGGCCGCCCGCTGATAGGCATCCCGCGCGTCGTGGAGCCTGCCCGCGATCTTGTAGAAATGGCCGAGTTGCAAGGCGAGATCGGCATCGTCCGGCAATTCTCGCGCCGCTTCGGCGTAGTGACGTTCGGCGCTCCTCAGATCGCCCGCTTCCTTGAACATGTGGCCGCACTGCACCTGCAGGTCGGCTCGCTCGGGGACGAGGCGGAGGGCCTCCGCGTAGAGCACAGCGGCGTCGCGGAAACGGCGCGCGTCCCGGGCTTCGTCCGCCCGCGCCGCCAGTCCGTCCGCCAGCCGGACGACGATCCTGTTCCGTCGCGGCCGGATCAGCCCAGCGAGTCCGCTTCCGAGCACCACGCTGTCCCTCGAGCCTTCCAAAGTCGGCAGGACGCGCCCGCCGCGCGACCCGATCGTGCTGATTACACCAAGGCTGCGACCGCGCCGAACACCTCCTCGGCCGAGATGTTGTTGATGCAGGCGTAGTCTTTGCCGCACTCCTCGGGGTCGTGATAGACCATGCAGCCCGCGCAGGGCACCTTCCGGCTGATGATCGATCCCACCATCTCCTGGCCCCATTCGGCCCAGTTGATGCGGGGCGTATGGAGACTGACGACGTTGGCGCCGCGCAGCGAGGCGAGGTGCTTCGGGCCGGAATCGTTGCCCACGAAGACCGCGCAGTAGGACAAGAGGGCGTCGAAGTCGTCGAAGGCCAGCCGCTTGTCGAGAAGCTGGAAACGGTTCGAACTCATCAGCTCCGCCGGAATGCTCGCCCGTGTCGCCGGGTTCTCCGAAAGCATGACGATCTTCAGATCGGTCCGCGCCAGAATCATTCCGGCCAGCGCGTCGTAATGTGGCCAGCGGCTGAACACCACCCGCGCCCCGGTGTGGAGGATGGCGTAGCGGTCGTCGGTCCCGATACCGAAGGCCGCCAGCCTGTCGCGCGAGAGGTCCGGACGGCGGACGATCTTCGCATGGCTCCGCACGATCGCGCCGAACGCCTCGATCAACCCCATCGTCTTGGCGGAAGCCGGCATGTTGTCCAGGCGATCGACCCTGTCGTGCGTGTTGAAGTCGAGCCCGGCCGACAGCCACGGCCAGTCGCGGTCGCCGAAGCCGTAGAGGAACGGCGCTCCCGAGAGCAGCAGGAGCGGACGGGACTCGCCGGCGGGCGCGAGGTCCATCGCGACATCGAACTTGTAGGTCGCAAGCTTCCGGCGCAGCTCCTCCTGGTTCTCGGCGGTCATGACCCGGCGCCTCTGGATCGGATCGTCCGGGAATTCGACCACGATGATCTCGTCGAACAGGCCGAGGGTGCGCGCGAGATCCGCATTGGCCGCCGTCAGAAGCCCGACCAGATGGGCATCGGGCAGGATCTCCCGGAGGCGACGCAGCGCCGGGATCGAGATCACCATGTCGCCGAGCTGGTCCGTTCTCTGGATCAGGACCTTGCGCGGGGGCTCGGCGAAGAAGGTGCGCTTCGCCGCCCGGACGATGCTCGGGCGCGTATTGACCTGGTCCTCGAGCGCGCGTCCGTCCTCCGGATCGGCGGGCGGCACAAGGCCGTCCGAGGCGGGGAACTCGGTCTCTGACAAGGGCGTCTGAATCACGATGGGCTCGCGATGCACGCGCATTCCCTGCAGGGCGTCGAGGAAGCGCAGCTCGATCTCGTAGCGACCCGCGCGCAGGGTCGAGAAGTCATGCCAGACGTTGAACACGTATTTCCGAAGATCGGGATTGGCCCGCTCGTTCTTAGCGGGATGGCTCTCCGGCACCGAGGCGTTCACGAGGTGGCCATCCAGCGCGATCTGCAGGCTGACGATGGGGATGGACGAAAGACAGATCCCACGGATCGCTTCGACGCCGCGTAGCGTTCGCAGCACGCCCCAGTGGCTTCGCTCCCGCCGACCCATCTGCCGGACGTGGATGCTGTCACCGTTCTCGTGAAGCAGCTGATCCCCCGTGCGCGGCACCAGCTCGGGCACGATCCTGCTGACGGTGCTCGGCAGTCCGGCCACGACAGAGGTCCCCGTCGCGATCCCCTCCGTCACAATGCTACGGCCAGCGGCCGGGCCGGCCTTGCCGTCGCCGCGCCAGCCTTTCTGGAAGAGGTCACCCAGTTCGATCGCCGGGTCGGGCCAGTCGGGTGCGATCGTCAGCGCTCTTCTGTAGGCCGCCTCGCTGTCCTTCCACCGCCCGGCGACCTTGTAGAAATGCCCGAGCTGGAAAGCGAGATCGGCATCGTCCGGTGCCTGCTCGCCCGCCCGCAGGTAATGCCGCTCGGCCCGCGCGAGGTCGCCCGCTTCCTTGTACATGTGCCCGCACTGGACATGGATCGCGGTGTTCTCCGGGGCGAGCCGGAGCGCCTTTGCATAGAGGGCTGCGGCCTCGCGATAGTTCTTGGCGTCGCGGGCCGCATCGGCTCGTGCGATCAGGCCGTCGGCGCTCCGCCCGGATGCAACGCTCGCCCCGGCAAGATCTCGAACTCGAGCAACCCAATGGAACACGCTTGCATCCTCTTCGACTGGCGACGAGTCCGCTTCTCCCCATCTCGTCGGGTCATGCAAGCGGCTCGATCGCAACGGGCGACAGCATTCACCGTCTCAGGACCGCATCCTCCCCTGTCGTCCCGCGGCTCTTGCAGACCACGGAGGCGGGGAGCCGTAGCACGGACGGGTTGGCCGTCCGAATAACTCGTGTTAACAGCCCGCGAAACCCCCACCGATGCGACCTCGAGAGAAAAGCCGTTGCAGTGCAACAGCCCATCGACCCGTCCGGCCGCCTTCCTTGATCGGGATGGCGTGATCAACATTGACCACGGCTATACCTTTCGTCCCGAAGACCTCCAGTTCACCCCGACCGCAATCGACGGGATCCGAATGCTGAACGAGGCCGGCTATCGTGTCCTGGTCGTCACCAATCAGTCGGGCGTCGCGCGGGGCTACTACACGGTCGCGGACGTCGAACGCTTTCACGAGCGCATGCAGGAGCAGCTGCTGGCGCATGGCGCCCACGTCGACCGTTTCTACTATTGTGCGTTCCACCCCGAGGGCAGCGTCGCCGAATATGCTCGCGATCATGAGGACCGCAAGCCGAGCCCCGGCATGCTGCTGCGGGCCATGCGGGACTGGCCGACCGACCGCGCCAGGAGCGTCATGATCGGCGACAAGGACAGCGACATGGAAGTGGCGGCCCGGGCGGGCGTGCCGGGGCTGCTTGTGGAAGCGAACCGATGCGATCTCGCGGCGGAAGTCCGCAACTTTCTAAGACGGACATGGCCTGAGCGACATGCGCTTACGCGTTCCGACCGAGAACGGAATCAATGACCACGCTCAAGCAATGGATGGTCGGCACGGCTCTGCCCTTCTGGTCCGAGGCCGGTTTCGACCGGGTCGGCGAACGCTTCCGGGAACGCCTCGACTGGAGCGGCCGTCCGCTCGACGTGCCCCATCGCGCGATGCTGCAGGCGCGGCAGATCTTTGCCTTTTCGCACGCCGCCCGGCTCGGGTGGTTCGCGGAAGGCGGGGACCTGGCCGAAATGGCCATGCGGTCGTTGCTGCGGGATTTTTGCGTGCGGTCCGGAAGCACGGCCAGTTTCGTCTTTTCGATCGAACAGAACGGTGCCGTTTCCTCCACGATCCGCGACGCCTACGCGCACGCCTTCGTGCTTTTCGCGACGGCTCACCTCTACCGCCTCAACGGCGACCGCCGCCTGCTCGACCTGGCGGACCAGGTCATCGCCTATATGGACCAGCATCTCCTCGACCGCGAGCACGCCGGCCTGTTCGACCAGTTTCCCGTCGCGGACCGGGCCAAGCGGCAGAACCCACTTATGCACCTGCTGGAGGCCCATCTCGCTTTGGACGAGGCGGCCCCCGGTCGCGGCCACCTCGAACGGGCAGGTGAACTCGTCGGCCTGTTCCAGCGGCGCCTCTTTCAGGATGGGCAGCAGGTGCTGCTCGAACATTTCGCCCAGGACTGGTCGAGCCATCCCGATCCCGTGATGCGCGACATCGTCGAGCCCGGGCACCACTTCGAATGGGTGTGGCTGCTCCGGCAGTACGAAAGCAGGAGCGGGGCCGATCTTCGCGCCTGGACCGGGCCGCTGTTCGATGTCGCCCGCCGCCAAGGGCTTTCGTCCAGCGGGCTTCTCTACGACGAGATTGCGGGCGACGGACGCGTCCTCAAGCGATCGAACCGCCTCTGGCCGCACACCGAGGCGCTGAAGGCGGCCACCACACGCCACGACGACGGCGACCCCGACGCGCAAAGCTTCGCCCAGGTCATGGTGGACGCCCTGATGGTCACCTTCCTCGATCGGCCTTTCGCAGGGGGCTGGATCGACCATGTGAGTGAACAAGGCGAACCGCTGGTCACCTCTGTTCCGGCCAGCTCGCTCTACCATCTGCTGCTCGCGGCCACCGAAAGCGCGCCGCTGTTCGACGACGCCTGAGCGTGGGGCAGTGCCGCTAGAGGCTTGCGCCTGGCGATCCCGCATCGGAGTCGCCGGGGCTGCCGGCTTCGACCGGCTTGTCCGGCGCGGGCGAGGCTCCTCGATCGGCCCTGCCGCGACCGACTTCGATACGCTCCAGGAGAGCGCTGGCGGCGCGCTTGGACTGGGCGGCCTCCCGCTCCAGGCGGTCGGTCAAGACGACGATGTCGAGGCGCCGGCGTTCCGTTTCGACCTCGCCCGCCTCGATCCGGTCCTTCAAGTCAGCATAGTCGCGGCGCAGTTGGGCGCCCTCCTGGCGCAGTTGCTCGACCTCGCGCTGGAGTTCGCGGTGCCGTCCGAAGCCGAACATCTCAGGCGCCATCCTGATGGAGAGCAAGGGAAGACCGGGGCTCGCTCGGCAGCGCGCCCCCTCCCCGGCGGTGGGGCTCGCTCACCAAGGCGAGAACGGTGTCGGCCACGAGCGAAGGCTCGATCTGTCGTAGGCAGGCCTTGTCGTAGAGGCAGCTGGCCCCGTGATCCAGGTGACACGGCGAGCAGGCGATGGATCGCGACAGGAGGACCACCGTGAAGCCCATCGGCCGCCACTCCAGACGCTGGTGAGACCCCCCGAACACGCAGACGGTGGGAACGCGGAGGCTTCCGGCCAGATGCGCAAGGCCCGAATTGTTGCCGATCACGCAAGCCGCCGACCGGATCGAACGCTCCAGCATCGGCCAGTCCATGGTGCCGCAATCGTTGGACACGCGCGACGGGTCGCAGTCGCGGACGATGTCGCAGGCGCGAAGCTTCTGACTGGCGGTGCCAACCACGCGGATGCGACCGTCTTCGTCCCACCGTTCCGCCAGGTCGCGGACCAAAGCCGCATAATGCTCGACCGGCCAGTCGCGGATATCGCTGTTGGAGAAGGGCGCGACGACGATGCTGCTCATCGGACCGCCTGGAAAGGGCTGAGCAGCCCGTAGCGCCCGACCCGCATCGCGACGAGTTCGATCAGCATCGCAAGGTACTCGGACTGATGAAGGACGCTGCTGGCCCCCTGCCGGGAAAGGCGGCCCCCATAGAACTGGAAAGCCGGGACCGGCTCGCCATCGACCCCCCAAAGGCGGAACTCGGCCTCGGCCTGGTCCTCCTCGTTCGTAAACTCGTAGGTCGGCATCTCACCCCCGGAGATGACCCCTTCGAAGATCCGCTCGATGTTCAAGGCGACGTCGAAGCGAAGAACGCCCGGCGCTGTCCAATCGATGGCCATGTAGGGCTCGAACAGATAGCGACCGGGCGCTAACCGACGGTAAGGTCCCCAGACGATGGCCCCGTCCCGGGTATCGACCGTCCGCGCCTCGCACGTGATGGCGAAGCGGTTTCGCTTGCAGTAGCCCTGCGCCCCGAAGTCCCGGGCGGGCAGTTCGATGCTCCAGGCCGCCTCCGTCCGGCGTGTTTCGTCGATCGGTAGAAAGATGTCGAGAAACCGGAACTGGGCCTTCGACCCGATGCCCGCCTTGATCCGCGCCCGAACGCTCTGCAGAAGGACCCGCGTATCGGGGTCGGTTCGCAGATCGATGGCGAGGTCGAACTCGCCCGTCACCTGCGCCTCGAAGGCGGAGACGGTGCCCCGAACGTCGTCCTTCTCCTCGCCTGAGTTCCGCGGGAACCCGTCGAAGGGAACGACATGATCGAACAGCTGAAGCCTGGTCGCGGCAACGAGGTTCCACGATCCCACCACCAGCGTGATCTCGGCATCCGGGAACGCCGACCTGACCCGTTCGAGGGCGGGCATTCCCATGATGAAGTCGCCGAGATGATCGAGCTTGAGGACGAGGATCCGGCCATGCGGCGCCTTCGAGGCCACCTCGACGCGCGTCCGCGCCGGCTCGAAGGCGTAGTCCGGAGCCGGCTTCTCCGGTGCCGTCCGCTCCGACAGCATCCAGGACGGTTGCTCGATCTTCTCGAGAACGACCGCGACGTCGTGCCGACCTACCGGGTGGCTGAGCGACCCGAGCGAATAGTCGTAGCCCTCGTCGAGGTCGCCCAGCCAACGCAGGCGATAGCTGTTGGGCACCAGCGCCTCCTCGATCTCGCCCATCAGCGATCCAGGCGTGTAGAGGCGTCTCTGGTCCGGGCTCCAGCGCGAGGGCATCGCGTTCTGACGTTCGTAGAGAAACGTGTGGGGCACCACGACCACGAGGTGGCCGCCGATCCTGAGAGCACCGAACCAGCCCTGCAGCGCAGCCCTGTAGTTCCGGATATCCTGCAGCCTGTAGCCGGCAAAGATGGTGGCCTGGGTTGCCTCCGCGGCGATGCTTCGAGGCGGATCGCCGGCTGCAGGCTGATCCGGGCCGACCTCGAGGATGGACGGACCGGATAGATAGGTCGCGAGCGGTCCAGTCCGGTAGAGGGAAGGGGAGATCGAACGCCGGAGGTCCAGATGCTCGGGAGTCGGACGTCTCGGTTCCAACGACACGCTCTTCAAATGGCGGCAGAGCGCCGCTCTTAACGCACCGCGTCCGGCGCGTCGAGCGCCGTCCAACCCGAACGCTCAGCGGCTGAGAAGGCTCACGCGCGAGGGCTGCGCTTTTCTTCGCTCACCCCATCGGATATGCCGCCGATGGGGCGGAGCCGATCGGACCGAGGAGCGCAATCGGCTCGGCGGCGAGTCCTGCGTCGGCCACCCAGCGTCGGCTTGTGTGCGTGAGCTTGGAGTAAATTTTGGCCGGTGAGCCGCCCCCTGTCGATGTCGACGCGCTCCAAACCACGACTGGCCCGATCAGCCTGAGCGCCGGTCTCAGGCGAATGTCCGCAGCCGCTTTGTCGTTGCTCACCGGACCGCGCCCTGCGGAACGGGAGGAGCCGCCCTCCCCCGATGCCCTCACCCCTGTCCTCAAGCACTACCTTCTGGCCTGCGCGAGCGACTTCTCCGCCCTGCAGGACCAGATGGACTGCGCCGAGCTGCTCGGCGTTGCCGGATACCGGGACGCGGCCCGGCTCTTCCACGAACTTGTCTTCATCCGGGAGGGCTGCTCGCCGCAAAGCCTCGAGCGGCACGCCACGGTGGCGCGCCGTACCGCTCTCTGGCCGGAAGGAGCGCTCGAGCCGATGGCACCTCTCCCCCGACCCGCTGGCCTGAACGCCATCGAGATGGCGGTCGCGGAGCTGGGCGAGCTCTTGGCACTCGAGCTCGCCCCGCTGCCGGACGGTCCGGAGGCGGGTCTGCCAGAAGACGATCCACGCCCCGCTCCCAACGGAACAGCAGCGTTCTCCCTGCCAGACGTCGCGGGGCTGTGCCATCGTCTTCAC